>NZ_DBHIUY010000006.1:0-125257 GCF_057272215.1 Selenomonas sp. | reverse complement strand
AGCCGGGCACCGACCCGCAGAAGCCGGGCACCGACCCGCAGAAGCCGGGCACCGACCCGCAGAAGCCGGGCACCGATCCGCAGAAGCCGGGTACCGACCCGCAGAAACCGGGTACCGACCCGCAGAAGCCGGGCAAAGACCCGCAGAAGCCGGGCACCGACCCGCAGAAGCCGGGCACAAACCCGCAGAAGCCGAAGCCGCAGCCGAAGATCGAATACGGCGACTACGAGACGAAGCTTATGAGCGGCGTCAAGTCGGCGATGACGGCATCGACGATGGCGTGGCGTGCTGAGGCGAACGACCTTATGAAGCGCATGGGCGACCTCAGACTCTCGCCGGAAGATACCGGCATCTGGGCGCGTGTCTATCGCGGCAAGTCGTCGAGCGACAAGGACAAGACGAACTTCGAGATGAACTACACGACGATTCAGGTCGGCTACGATAAGAAGGTCGGAGACGATTGGCGCGTCGGCGTCGCCGGAAGCTATATGAAGGGAACGTCTTCCTTTGCAAAGGGCAATGGCGAAAACAAGGAAGGCAACCTTGGCGTCTACGGCACATGGTCGGGCAAGAACGGCGAATATGTCGATCTCATCGCAAAGATCGGCAGACTCTCTAGCGAGTACACCGTCTACAACGCCTTCAATCACTATGTCAAGGGCGACTTCCACACATGGGGCGGCTCGCTCTCGGCAGAGTACGGCAGACGCATCGCCATGCAGGGCGGCAGCTTCATTGAGCCGCAGATCGAGATGATTTACAGCCATCTGAACGGCGCCAACTACACGGGCGAGACGGACTATGTCGGGCAGAAGATGTATGTACGCCAAGGCGCGATGAACAGCTTCGTCGGGCGCATTGGCCTTGGCTTCGGTCAAGAAACGAAGAGCAGCACATGGTTCCTGAAGGCATCGCTCTATCATGAATTCGCGGGCGATCTCTCGACGGACTACTCTGACGGGACGAATCCGTGGAAAACGACGCATCAAGAAGGAAAAGATACATGGCTTGGTCTTCAGCTCGGCGGCACGATGAAGCTCAGTGACAAAACGAGCCTCTATGGCACATTTGAAAAGACTTTCGGCGGCGACATCAAGACCGATTGGCGCATCGACGCAGGTCTTCGCTGGAGCTTCTGAGACAGAAAAGAAGAAAAGCAGGCAGGCGGCGGGATCTTTTCGCCCGCCGCCGTACCTGCAAACATGGTTTTTTGGTTAGGGAGGAACTCGGATGAGTGAGAAAAAAGCAGAAGAAAAGAATGAGATGAAGAAAGACGCGGCGACGGAAAGCATGGTTGCGAAGGAAAAAGCTGCAAAGCTTCAAGCCTATTTGATACAGGAGAAGATTTCGGGCATTGAGATGCACAAGGCGGAGGATGCCGTGCATTCGCATGTTTTTCGCAGCAATCTGCCGCTCAGAGGGCAGGATCTGCCCTTCATGATCCTCGTGGATGACAGTGTCTACACGTTGATTCAGATCGAAGTCGCCGCACGTATCGCTGCGGCGAAGGAGAAGCCGAGCCTTGCGGCATACTTGGACAATCTGAACAACGAGTACCGTATGCTGAAGTACAACAGCGATGAAGCGGGCAATCTCCTGCTGACCTGCTGCATCCCGTCGGGTGTAGAGCAGTTCGACCCGTCGCTGATCGTTGCCTTGGTGAACCAGATCCAAGGCCATCTGGAAGCGGTCTATCCCGACATCATGAAGCATCTGTGGGAAGGCGGCGAGCCGGAGAAGAAGCGCTGAGACACATGGCGTAGAAGGAAAAGCATAAAAGGAGCATCGGCATGAGAAAAACGCATGTCGATGCTCCTTTTCCGTTATTTTATCGGGGATTCCTTTACATGCCGCCGCTTTTCAATACGCCGAAGAGTACGCCGAGTACGCCGGATGCGGCGAGGATCGTGATGACGCCATATTTGTAATGCATGGCGATCAGCGCGAAGGCGATGATGACGATGCTGCTCCATTCGGTCGCATCGAAGCTTGTGGGAAGGCTTTCCGTGTTCCAGACGGCGAGCAGGATGAAGTCGATCGCCGCGCCGCAAATGAGAGCGATGACGGCGGGGCGCAGACCGTTCAAGATGCCGCGGATTGAGCCGATGTCGCCATACTTGAAGAAGAGTTTGGCGAGCGCGATGCCGAGGATCAGCGACGGGAAGGCGAAGCCCGCCGTCGCGGCGACGGCGCCCCAGGTGCCCGCGACCGTCATGCCCGCGAAGGTCGCGGCGTTGATGCCGATGGGACCGGGCGTCATCTGCGAGATCGTGAAGATGTCGATGAACTGCGCGAGTGTCAGCCAGCCGCGCTCATCGACGACGGCTGCCTGGATGAGCGGCATGGAAGCGTAGCCGCCGCCGACGCAGAAGATGCTGACCTTGGCAAATTCGAGGAAGAGCTGAAGATAGATCATGATCGCGCCCCCTCAGCCGAATTTCCTGTCCTGCATGAGGACGAGGCCGATGATGCCGTCGATGATGACGAGCAGCATGATGTTGACATCGAAGAATACGTTGGCGACGAAGGTCGCGAGGACGATCGTCATGGGCAGCAGGAGGCGCGTCTTCGCCTGCTTGATGAAGAGGTCGATGGCGACCTTCAAAATCAGCGCCGTCGCGCCGCACTGCATTCCTTTCAAGGCGAGCTGCACCGTCGGATTGCTGGCAAAAGCGTCGTAGCAGCGTGCGATGACAGAAAGCGTGATGAGGGGCGGCAACACTGTCGCGAGGAGCGCCGTCAGAGAGCCGGCGAGTCCCGCCATGCGATAGCCGAGGATGATGCAGGCGTTGACGGCGACGATGCCCGGCATGGACTGCGCGATGGCGACCATGTCGAGCGCCTCTTTGTCGTCAATCCAGCCGTACTCATCGACGTATTTCGCTTTCAAGAGCGGGATGATGACGAAGCCGCCACCGATGGTGACGGCGCTGATGATGAAGGTGGAAGAAAAGAGCTTCCAGTAAAAATGCTTGGCGTCGCGCGGCGCAGGCGACGTCGGAACTTTGGTGTCTGTCATGGGGGTCGCTCCTTTTCGGTGATGGTTCTATCATTATATCACGCGGAAGCTTACGAGAAAACATCCAATGCCGAGGACGCGCGGGCTTTTCGAAGAAAGTGCGGCGATGCGCAGTGATAAAGGCTTGCTTTACCTCCAGCGGCATAGTATCATAAGTAGCGTAAGTTGAGCGGGAAAGCTCAACATGACGAGGTGGGGACCGCGCTTTATCGGAGCTGCCCCCGCATATCTTATATTATTTAAGGAGGAATTTCTTATGAAAACTTGGACTTGCACGGTTTGCGGCTGGGTGTATGATGAAGCACAGGGCGATCCCGACTACGATCTCGCGCCGGGCGTTCCTTTCGCCGACTTGCCGGAGGATTTCGTCTGTCCGCTGTGCGGCGTCGGCAAGGATATGTTTGAAGAACAGGCATAACCGTTGGGTATTTTGATAAATGAGGTTAATGATTTCATCAAAATTTTCATGAAATAAATTGATTCTTCTTGTAAATTTTGATATAATCAAAGGCGATGAACTTGGGTTTTCATTTATCAATCCAAGCAATGGAGATGCGTCCCGGTAAGTCGAGGGGATGTCTCGCCGAATTTCAAAGGAGGCAGATTTTACATGAAAGTAACAGTTGTTGGTGCAGGTAATGTCGGAGCTACCGTTGCAAATGTCCTTGCGACGAAAGCATTCTGCAGCGAGGTCGTCCTCGTTGACATCAAGGAAGGCGTGCCTGAGGGCAAGGCCATCGACATCATGCAGACGGCTCACATGCTGAACTTTGACACGACGGTGAAGGGCGTCACGGCTCTGCCGGACGATCCGAACGGCTATGCTCCGACGGCAGGCTCCGAAGTCGTCGTCATTACGTCCGGTATGCCGCGCAAGCCGGGCATGAGCCGCGAGGATCTGATCGGCGTCAACGCGAAGATCGTCAAGAGCGTCGTCGATCAGGCTTTGAAGTTCTCGCCCGATGCGTACTTCATCATCATCTCCAACCCGATGGACGCTATGACGTATCTGGCGCTGAAGGATTCCGGTCTGCCGCGCAACCGCATCCTCGGTCAGGGCGGTATGCTCGACAGTAGCCGTTTCCGCTATTACCTCTCCGTTGCTCTGACGGAAGCCGGCTATCCTGCGACGCCGACGGACATTGACGGCATGGTCTTGGGCGGTCACAGCGACAAGACGATGGTGCCGCTCGTAAGCCATGCTACGCTGCGCGGCGTTCCCGTGACGCAGCTCCTCTCGAAGGAAGCGCTGACGGATGTTGTTGAAAAGACGAAGGTCGGCGGCGCGACGCTCACGAAGCTGCTCGGCACGTCCGCATGGATGGCTCCGGGCGCTGCGGCTGCGATGATGGTCGAGGCGATCGCTCTCGATGCGAAGAAGCTCATTCCGTGCTGCGTCGGCTTGGACGGCGAGTACGGCGAGAAGGATCTCGCGATCGGCGTGCCCGTGATCTTGGGCAAGGGCGGCTGCGAGAAGATCATCGAGGTGCAGTTCTCCGACGAGGAGAAAGCGAAGTTCGCGGAGAGCGTCGCTGCTGCGCGCGATACGAATTCGAAGCTCGGCGATGCTTTGAAGTAAGCATCCCAAAAGCTGCATATAAAAGGACTGCTGCATTTTCTGCGGCAGTCCTTTTTCGATGGAAAAATGCTGCCGGCATCCCTCGGAGGGGGACGTGACAGCATTTTAGTGACGATATCTTATTTCATGCGCGCTTGGCGAAGCATCCACAGCGATTTGGCGTACTTTTTAATGAAGTCGTCCATGAGCATGGATGTGACGTAGCGATTCGCCTCGTCGGCGGCTTTCTTGAGATTGCGTACTTCTTCGTAGAGATAGGTGAAGTCCTTCTCCACTTCGGCGAGGATCTCATCCGAGGACACGAAGCCCGGCTTTGCTTCTTCGATCTTTGCGGTTGCCAGGAAGTCCTTGAGTGACGACAGCGGCTCATGGTTGATCTGCAGCAAGCTCTCGGCGATGGCGTCAATATCATCGCGCACGCTGTCATAGTAGCTTTCGAGCTGCGCATGGACGGGGAAGAAATCGGGACCTTTGACGTACCAATGATAGTGCTGAAGCTTGTGATATTCGACAACGAGGTCAGAAAGAAGCTGGTTCAACATTTTGTGCATAAAAAAATCCTCCTTTGCAATTTAAGGGCAAAAAATCTGCGTGGAATATCTTTTGCTATTATAGCACAAATGGTACGAGTTAACAAATAACATTTATTCTCTGTTGTGGGCAATCCGATGATTTCTATGCTATAATTAAAGAAGTGAAAATGCGAGAAGTGTGATATAATAGATAGGAATGCCAAAAAGCGGCATCGAATATGGAGGAATCTGTTGCATGATTTATATGAAGGATGTTTCCAAAGTTTATGATAACGGCACGGTGGCGCTCGATCATGTGAATGTCAAGATTGAAAAGGGCGATTTCGTTTTTCTCGTGGGGGCGAGCGGTGCGGGTAAGTCGACGTTTGTGCGTATGCTGCTGCGCGAGATCTTGCCGACGAGCGGCAAGCTGCGCGTCAACGGGCATGATATGATGAAGCTCAGGGCAAAGGATGTGCCGTATATGCGGCGTGGGCTTGGCGTGATCTTTCAAGACTACCGCCTTTTGCCCGATAAGACGGTCTATGAAAACGTCGCCTTTGCTATGGAGGTCATCGAAGCGCCGCGCCGACTCATGCAGCGAAGCGTCAACGCCGTATTGGATATCGTGGGGCTGCGTGAGAAGTGGAAAAACTTCCCGTCACAGCTTTCGGGCGGCGAGCAGCAGCGTGTGGCGATTGCGCGTGCGATCGTCAACGATCCTGCGCTCATCATCGCCGATGAGCCGACGGGCAACCTCGATCCTGAGACTTCGTGGGAGATCATGGACATCTTCCGCCGCATCAACGATGCAGGAGCGACGATCGTCATGGCGACGCACGACAAGAACATCGTTGATACGATGAAGAAGCGCGTCATCGCTATCGAGGGCGGCCGCATCGTGCGCGACGAGGCAAAGGGGGGATACGGCTATGAAGCTTAGGACGGTGGAATACTTCATCCGTGAGGTCTGCATCTCGATCAAGCGCAACAACTGGATGTCGTTTGCGTCCATCAGTACGGTCGCCGTATCGCTCTTCGTACTCGGCATGTTCCTCATCATCGTGCTCAATATGAACCGCATGGCTTCGATGCTTGAATCGCAGGTGCAGATCAACGTCTACTTGGAAGATACGCTCAAAGACTCGGAGATTGACGATCTTGAGGATGATTTGAAAAAGATGCAGGGCATCGAGAGCGTGCAGTATGTGAGCCGTGAGGATGCAATCGTGCGTCTTCGGGAGCGTCTTGGCGATCAAAAGTACCTGCTCGATGCGCTCGATGAAAAGAATCCTTTGCCGAATGCTTTTGAAGTCACGGTCAAGCAGCCGACGATGGTGGAGACGGCTGCAAAGGCGATTGAGAAGTTCGGCGGCGTCGAGTCGGTGAAGTATGGACAGGACGTCGTCGAGCATCTTTTCGATATGACACGGCTCGTGCGTATCTTCGGCTTTACACTCATGCTTCTCTTGGCAGGCGCGACGCTTTTCATCATCTCGAACACGATTCGACTGACGGTTTTTGCGCGGCGCAAGGAAATCGCCATCATGAAGTACGTCGGCGCGACGGATTGGTTCATCCGCTGGCCGTTTCTCTTGGAGGGCGTTGTGCTTGGCTTCTTCGGCGGCGTTTTGGCGTCGATTGCACTTCGGAGCATCTACGGACTGATTACGGCGAAGGTCTACAGCACATTGGCGTTTTTGCCGCTCATACCGCAGTACCCGTTCGTCAACTTCATCAGCATCGTGATGGTTTTAAGCGGCATGGGAATCGGCGCCTTGGGCAGTACGATCTCCTTAAAGCGGTTCCTCAAGGTCTAGGGGGCTTTTTCATGTTTTTGGATTCCACAAGGAAAAATGCGGGAAAGAAAACGGCGGCTGCGTTTTTTTCTGCGCTTTATCTCATGACGCTTTCGCCGCTCGTTCAAGCGGAGAGCTTGGAAGAACAGCGCGATGCGCATATCGAAAAGGCGGAGCAGGCGCAAAAGAAGAAGGATGAGATCGACTCTACGATTGAAGGCTTATCCGAGGAAAAGCGCGCCATTGACGAGGCGGCGGACGAAGCGACGAAGGCGTATAAGGACGTCCGAAAGGAGCTTGACGCGACAGAGGAGCGCATTGATGAAAACGAGGCGAAGCTCCAAGTCTTGAATAAGGATTTCGCGAAGAAGCGCAGTCAGCTTGCCAAGCGCGTGCGCGACATCTATATCAACGGGCAAATCAGCTATCTCGACGTGCTTTTCGGCGCGAAGGATTTTCAGGATTTTTTCACGCGCATGGATCTCTTGAAGCGCGTCATCGAGCAGGATTACGGTCTTGTGCAGGTCGTGTTTGCGGAAAAAACTGCCATTGAACAGTCGCAGAAAGCGCTTGAAACGGATCGCGCGGCGAAGGAAAAACTCGTTCAATCGGCTGCCGAGCGCAAGAAAGAAGCGGAGAAGAAGCAGTCGGCGAAGCAGGCGATCATTGATAAGATGGAAACGGATCGCGCGACGCAGGAACGCATTATCAACGAAAATCTTGCGGCATCCAAGGAAGTCGAGCAGATGATCCGAAACAGCCGCTATCAGCCTGCTTCTCCGGCGCTCTCGGGGGGCGGCGCTCTCAACTGGCCGCTTGGCGGGCCAATCACGTCGCCTTTTGGCTGGCGCGTGCATCCGATCACGGGAGCAAGCCGCTTCCACTCCGGCATTGACATCGGCGGTGATTACGGCGATACGATTCATGCGGCGGGCGCCGGCGTCGTTTCCTATGCGGGTTGGATATCGGGCTACGGCTACGCCGTCATCATCGATCATGGCGGCGGTATATCGACGCTTTACGGGCACAATCAAGCGCTGCTCGTCAGTGAGGGACAGAGCGTCTCGCAGGGGCAGCCGATCGCCGAGTGCGGCTCTACGGGCAATTCCACGGGACCGCACTGCCACTTTGAGGTGCGCGTTGACGGCGAACCGGTCAATCCTATGGGGTATCTTTGATGGATTGCCTTGGATGAGGTGACAGATATTTTGAAAAAGAAAACGATGTTTTTGCTCATCGTCGCAACGGCTTTCGTGACGTTTAATGCGACGGTGTTCGGCTTCTATGCTTTGATGGGCTTCAACGATCATAAGGTGAAGGACGTCATGCGCTTCTTTGGCGCTCTGCGTTTTATTGAGACGCAGTATGTACGTGATGTGGACTATACGAAGCTTATCGACGGCGCTATTGCGGGCATGGTCAAGACGCTGGATGATCCGCATTCCATCTATCTCGACCAGCAGATGTACGAGCTTATGCGCTCGCATACGGAGGGTAGCTTCGGCGGTGTCGGCATCGTCATGGGCTTCAAGGACAACAAGATCACGGTCATTTCCGTCATGGAGGGAACGCCGAGTGAGACGGCGGGCATCAAGACAGGCGATGAGATCATCGCCGTCGATGGTACGCCGACGACTGAGATTGAACCGGAGGGCGTCGCGCTGCGTATTCGCGGTGCGGTGGATACGGATGTGACGCTGCGAATTCATCGCGCGGGCGAAGAGGACAAGGATTATATCGTGCGGCGTGCGACGATTCAGGTGCATACGGTCGCGGGGCAGATGCTGCCCGATACGGACGGCATCGGTTATATCCGTATCGCATCCTTCTCGGAACATACGGCAGACGAGTTCAAAGAGGCTTATCGTGCACTGGAGGAAAGCGGCGTCAAGGGCATGATTATCGATCTGCGCGAAAATCCCGGAGGTCTTGTGACGAGCTGTGTAGAGGTCGCCAACATGCTCGTGCCGCAGGGACCTGTCGTCTCCGTCGTGCAGCGCGACGGCACGCGCGAGGAGTATGATTCGGATCTGGCGGAAGAAAAGTATCCGCTCGTCGTGCTCATCGACGGCAACAGCGCTTCGGCGAGTGAGATCCTCGCAGGCGCTTTGCAGGATACGGGGGCGGCGACGCTCGTCGGTGAGAAGTCGTACGGCAAAGGCTCGGTGCAGGTCGTCCTGCCGCTTTACGACGACGATGCGCTGAAGCTCACGATCGCCAAGTATTATACGCCGTCGGGCAGAAGCATCGACGGCACGGGCATTGATCCGGACGTCGCCGTCGAGCCGCAGGCGGACGGTGCGGATGACGTGCAGCTCTTGAAGGCGATTGACGTCATGAAGGGGAAGATTGCGGGCGTTGGCGCAAAGGTTATATAAAGAAGAGGCGCGGAGACTGTGGCAGAGATTTGCCTGCGCATCGATGATGTGAAAAGGGAAGCGGAGCAGACTTGTGAAGACGTGGGAATGCGCATGTCTATGGCAATCAGTCTCTACTTGAAAAATTGAAGATGGCTCCATGCGGTTCTCACGATGGAGATAAATACGATCTGTATCCATGAGATACCGGTGAATATCACGACGAATCGCTGCGTCAAATTGCGCGGCGATTTTTTATTTGAGAAGAAAATGGGACATTTAGATTTATTTTGTAATTTTTATATAAATTTTGCTATATGTTCTATAAATTTGTGCTATAATAGACAGGCATATATCCGCCTGTATCATAGGGCGTAAATTATTACGGGGAGCGATATCATGAAAAATGAACACAATGAGTTTATGCAGCATGAGCTGCGGCTGCCGGAACTTACCGTGCGCGGTATGCTCTTGGGCGCTGTATTGACGGTGATCTTTACGGCGTCAAACGTCTATCTGGGTCTGAAGGTCGGCCTGACTTTTTCATCCGCCATTCCGGCGGCTGTCATCTCGATGGCGGTTCTCAAGATGGCAAAGGATTCCAATATCCTTGAAAACAACATGGTGCAGACGCAGGCCTCGGCTGCGGGTACATTATCCGCCATCATCTTCATCATTCCGGGGATGCTTATGATCGGCTATTGGCACGGTTTTGAGTTCACACAGACGCTTCTGGTCGCGGCATGCGGCGGCTGCCTGGGTGTGCTCTTTACGATCCCTCTGCGCCGCGCGATGGTCGTCCACAGCGATCTCGCGTATCCTGAGGGCGTTGCGGCAGCGGAGATATTGAAGGTCAATACGCATGGTGAAGGCGGCAAGAGTGAGGGTACGGGGCTGAAAGAGATCCTCTCGGGCAGCGTCGTCGCCGGCATTGTCGCGCTCTGTACGAACGGCTTTCAGGTGCTGGCGGGTGCGCTTTCCGTCTGGATTCCCATTGGGCGCGGCATGACGCAGTTCCCCATCGGTTATTCGTCGGCGCTCGTCGGTGCGGGATATCTCATCGGCATTGCGAGCGGTATCGCCATGCTCGTCGGCATTCTTATCGCCTGGGCGGGTTTTGTGCCTTTTTACACGATCACGGGCGCGCCGCCCGACGGCGTGACGATGCAGAAGTTTGCCGCCGCCGTCTATCAGGAGCGCGTGCGCCTCATCGGCGCGGGCGCTATGGGCGTCGCTGCGGTATGGACGCTCATTACTCTTGCGCGTCCCGTCATCGACGGCATGAAGGAATCGCTTGCCGCTATGCGTATGCCGGAGACGGTCAAGGATAGGCACCGCATGGACATCGACATGTCGATGAAGAGCATCGGCTTCGTATTCCTGCTGACGGTCGCCGGACTTCTCGCGGTCTTTTACGCTTTTGTCAGTCCTGAAGGTCTGCCGAGCGGGCAGGTGCTCGCTTTCACGCTCATCGGCGTCGGCGTCGCCGTATTCATGGGCTTCTTCGTCGCTGCCGCCTGCGCCTATATGGCGGGACTTGTCGGTACGTCGTCGAGTCCGATCTCAGGCATCGGCATCCTTGGCATCATCGTCGCGTCGCTCGTCATGTATGCGCTCTGCTCTTCGTTCGGTATTTTCGATTTGCCGGGCGGCGAGAAGTTCGCAACGGCGACGGCGATCTTCACGACGTCGATCATCCTCGCCATCGCCTGCATTTCGAACGACAATATGCAGGATCTCAAGACGGGCTGGCTCGTCGGTGCGACGCCGTGGCGTCAGCAGGTCGCGCTGCTCTTGGGCTGCGTCGTCGGTGCGCTCGTCATCGCGCCTGTGCTGAACCTTCTCTATGAAGCGTATGGCTTCGTCGGAGCTTTGCCGCGCGAAGGCATGGATCCCGCGCAGGCGCTCGCTGCGCCGCAGGCGGTGCTCATGAAAACGATCGCCGAGGGGATCTTCTCGAATAATCTCGCTTGGGAGTATATCTATATCGGTCTTGCCCTTGGCGTTGTCATCGTGCTCGTCGACATCATGCTGCGCCGCACGACAAGGCATCTTGCACTGCCGCCTTTGGCGGTGGGCATGGGCATCTACCTGCCGCCGAGCATCCAGACGCCGCTCGTGATCGGCGCTGTCCTTGGCTACCTTCTCGATAAGAAGCTCGCCAGCCGCAGTAAGGAGGAGGGCAAGGCGGCGCGCCGCCGCGGCACGCTCTTCGCCTCGGGACTGATCGTTGGCGAATCCATCGTCGGCGTCGCACTCGCCGGTCTCATCGCCGTCTCCGTATCGAGCGGCGGCAGTGAAAGTCCGCTCGCGGTCGTCGGCGCCGACTTCGCCGATACGGCGGAAATGCTCGGTCTCGTCGTATTCGCGCTCGTAGTATTCCTCCTGGGACGCGTTGTGACTGCCAAGGGAAAATAAGAAAGAAAACGAAAAAGCTGCTGCATCTTATCGGGTGCAGCAGCTTTTTGCGTCCGGTGGAAAGAGACATGAGAAGAATAAACAATTATATGTACGATAGATAGATATAAAATATAATATAAATCTTGATGAATATAAAAAATATGGCAGGATTTTTTAATTTTTTGGAGAAGAATCTTATAGCAAGAGTTCGTTATGTACACCTAGAGGAGAGGGAGGAGTTTCGCATGAGTGTTGAAAAAGAAAAGACAAATGTTCTCGGGGGGGGGTATAGGTTTTCAAATCAATGCAGTGACGGGCATGGGTATAGCCGTCATGCTCATCATCGTTACGAGCTTCATCGCCTACATGAGCTTTGAGGCGCTGGTCGATGCCGGCAAACGCGAAACGATGCTGGAGAATAAGCAGATCGCCTATCGGATTGAGCAGCGATACAGCCGCGCTGTGCGAATCAGCAGCCGCATGGAAAGGGAGATGCAGAAGCGGCTCTCTGTTGCGCCGCCCGAAAATAGCCGCGATGCGGTCGTTGCCATGCTCGTCGACGAGATGTCAGAAAGCGCGGGTATCGCATCGGTGGCGGTCATTCTCGAAGGCGCTTCGGGAGCAGAGGCGCTGAATGTTTTCGCCGACTATGAAGGAAAGATCGGTGCGGTGCAAGATGCCATGCAGAGCGATTGGTACAAGACCGTGAAAAATACGGGCAGGCCGTTCCTTGCGCAGCCCGCTTTGACACAGAACGGGCATTTGACAGCGCGCTACGTTTTGCCTATTGAAGTAAACGGACGGGTTCTCGGTGTCGTTTGTGCGAATATCAGTATGACGGAGATACAGGAAGGCATCGAAAAGCTCAGTCGGGAAGAAAATTATTATGGCGTCTTTACGCGTCAGGGCAGCATGATCGCACATGGCTTGAAGAAGGACCTGATTCTCAAGAAATTTTATGATCTCTTTCCTATGACGGATGCGGAAATTGCGGAAGCTTTCGATGAAAGTACGGTCACGACTATGGAGCGTGAGTCGCCGAGTACAGGCGTCGATTCGGTTTACTGTTTCTACCCCATGCACCTTGAAGGGGTGGATTCGGAATGGATGGTGTTCTCCACGACGGAGCGCGACGTCTTTACGGCGACAGCGAAGAAGATGGTCTGGTCTGCCGTCGCCATCGCATTCGTCTGCTGCGTCATCCTGCTTGTATTCATGGGCTTCTTCGTCCATAAGCGCATCGCTACGCCCTTGAGTGAGATCACGTCTGTCATCGAGAAGCTCGCTCATCTCGACGTGCGTGCAGACGAGTCACACGCTTATCTCAGAGAGCGCAACGATGAGATCGGCACGATGTCGCGCAGCATCGCCACGCTTCGGAACAACCTGCGCACGGTCATCGACAAGATCAGCTACTCCTCTCAGGCTGTCGCCGCGACGAGCGAAGAGCTTACGGCGACGGCGCAGTCCACGGCAGACTCTGCACGCGACGTCGCGTCCGCCATCCACAACATTGCCGACGGCGCGACGAGTCAGGCGCAGGATACGCAGAACGCTTCCATGCATATCGACGAGATCATGGTGCTCATGGACGAAAATAAGGAAATCCTGCACCAGATCAATCAAGCGACCGGCAACATCCGCCGTGAAAAAGATGAAGGCGCGGAAATCCTCAGCAATCTCGTGAAGAAGTCGGAAGAAACGGCACAGGCGACGGAAGATGTCGCACGTGTCGTCGAGGAGACGAACAAGAGCGCCGAAGATATTGAAAAAGCCAGCGAGATGATTCAGTCGATTTCGGCGCAGACGAATTTGCTCGCACTGAACGCCGCGATTGAGGCGGCTCGTGCAGGTGACGCGGGGCGCGGCTTCGCCGTCGTCGCTGAAGAGATCCGCACGCTTGCCGAGCAGTCGAAGAGCTTCACCGATGAAATCAGCGCCATCATCGTCGGTCTCAAGACGAAGGCGCAGGAAGCCGTCAATACCATGCAAGTTTCCAAGCGGCTTTTCGCTGAAACGCAGATCAGCCTCGAAAAGACGCAGGGAAAATTCCAGAAGATCACGGAAGCTGTCGATACGACGGAAGAAGTCATGGGTACGATGAATAAGTCTACGGATGAAATTACCGCGAAGAATCATGCTATCGCGGAAGTTGTACAGGGACTCTCGGCGCTCGCAGAAGAGAACGCTGCGACGAGCGAAGAAGGAAATGCCGCCGTCGAGACGCAGACACATTCGCTGCAGGATATTGCTGAAGCGAGCGAAGGTTTGGCGAATGTCGCTATGGATTTGAACGGCGAGATCGGCAAGTTTAAGGTCTGAGCTTTTGTCAAGAAACCAGCCCGATGGAAGTGTTTCCGTCGGGCTGGTTTTTTCGATGACGACGGGGCTGCTGTAAACGGCGGTGCAGATGTGTTTCACCGCTGTGTTTTGGATGAATAAGCAGACCGCTTGCTCGAAAGGGAATAAAAATACTTAACAAAAAGCTGAATATTCGATATAATAAAAATAGAAGAATCCTTGATGAATTCCGTCGATTGTCTTTACCATGAAACCCCAAGAAGTCAAGCCCGAGGGGCGCAGATTCATGGAAGGAGGTTTTTGCGATGGATGTCCATGTGGAACGGCTGCATCGTGTGAAACCGCTGGCGCCGATTCACTTCTTTGAGGAGACGGCGCGGCGCGAGAAAAAGCAGGAGACAGCGGAAGAAAGAAAGCCGCTTCGCGGCACGGAGTCAGATGCTTATGCGGTGGAGATCTCTGCAGAGGGCAGACGTGCGGCGGCAGGTGTTGAGACGTGCGGCAGGATGGTGGAGGGTTTTTGATGGTTGTGTGGGACGACGAGAAAAGCCCCGCTTGAGCGCTTCTCGAAAGAGAGGACGCACAGGCGGGGCTTTTTGATTGTTTGCCATACTGCCAAAGGAAGTTGTCGAGATTTTCCGCCTTGACAATGTGCGCTGCAGTGCATACTATGATAGTAGAAAAGATAAGGAGAGTGTACGATGCGAATACTCAAAGAAGATGTTTCCGCAGAGTATGGAGCGCTGATTCAAAAATTTCGTCTGATAGATGATACGTTTTTCAATGTATGCTTTGACAACTATATCGAAGGAATGCAGCTTCTGCTGCGCATTTTCTTTGACCGAGACGATCTCGTCGTCAAGCATGTGGTCACGCAGCAGAGCGCGGACAATCTCTACGGGCGAGGTGTACGCTTTGATGTGCTGGCGGAAGACAGCGAGGGGAAGCTCTACGATTGTGAAGTTCAGCGGGCAAACGAAGGTGCAGCTGCACGACGGGCAAGATACAACAGCAGCATGATCGATGCGCGGGAGCTGTCGAAAGGCACAGCGTTTTGCGAACTTCCGGAAACGTGGGTGATCTTCATTACGGAAAATGATGTCTATGGAGCCGGCTGCCCTTTGTATCATGTGGAGCGAATCATTCAAGAGATACAGCGTCCTTTTGGCGATGGAGCGCATATTCTTTATGTCAATGGCTCGAATCGTGAGGATACGCCGCTTGGAAGGCTCATGCAGGATTTCTTTTGTGAGAACCCGAAAAAGATGTATTACAAGGAATTAGCGAACCGTGCAGATTATTTCAAAACAGAAGCAGAGGGGGTACATACCATGTGTGAGCTTATGGAAAAGTTTGGTGAGAAAAAATTAGAAGAAGGTCGTATCGAGTCTGCTCGACGGACGGCAACCGCCTTGCTGGCGTTGGGCAAGCTCACGGTTTCGCAGATAGCAGATGCGACGCAGTTATCGTTGGAAGAAGTGAAGCGATTGGCTGGAACGACGGGCGTATGAAAGACCGCAGGAATTTTGCAATAGGAAAAAGCCCCGCTTGACAGAAGCAGAGGGGGTACATACCATGTGTGAACTTATGGAAAAGTTTGGTGAGAAAAAATTAGAAGAGGGTCGTATCGAGTCTGCTCGACGGACGGCAGCCGCCTTGCTGGCGTTGGGCAAGCTTACAGTTTCGCAGATAGCAGATGCGACGCAGTTGTCGTTGGAAGAAGTGCAGCGATTGGCTGGAACGACGGGCGCATGAAAGACCGCAGGAATTTTGCAATAGGAAAAAGCCCCGCTTGAGCGCTTCTCGAAAGAGAGGACGCGCAGGCGGGGCTTTTTGTTTCCATTACCATGAAGTCCCAAGAGTTCAAGCCGAAGGTGCAGAGTGATTGGCTAGACTTCTGTAAGGCGTGAGGACATATGTACAGCGTGCTTCTTTGCTAGTGCCATCGCAGGAAACGGGATAAAAAGCGCATCATGCCGTCATGTGTGGTGGCTGAACATATGTTCTGAAAGTTTACTTGCGATGATTTTTGAGAAAGTTGCCGATCCTTGCGAGGGCTTCGGAGATCTTGTCAATGGATGTGGCGTAGGAACAGCGGATGTGACCTTTGCCGCTTTCGCCGAAAGCGCTGCCGGGGACGAGGGCAACGTGCTCTTTGCGCAGAAGGTTTTCGGCAAATTCTTCGTCCGTGTAGCCGCTCGACGCGATGTTTGGGAAGATGTAGAAAGCGCCTTTCGGTTCGAAGCATGAGAGACCGAGTTTCAAAAAGCCGTCGTAGATAAGGCGGCGGCGGCGGTCGTACTCGGCGACCATCTTTTTCATGTACTTTTCGCCGCGGCGCAGCGCTTCGATGGCGGCAATCTGTGCTGTGATGGGAGCGCAGAGCATCGTGTACTGATGGATTTTCGTCATGGCGGCGATGATGTCGGGATTGCCGAGCGCGTAGCCGATGCGCCAGCCGGTCATGGCGTAGGCTTTAGAGAAGCCGTTTAGGAGGATCGTGCGCTCTTTCATGTTGGGCAGAGAGGAAAACGCCGTGTGCTTCATGCCGCCGTAGGTGAGGTCGCCGTAGATTTCGTCGGATATGACGATGAGGTCGTGCTTTTCGGCGAAAGCGGCGATTTTCAGAAGATCGTCCTTTGCCATGACGGCGCCCGTCGGGTTGTTCGGGTAGCCGATGAGAAGCGCTTTCGTACGCTTTGTTATATGTGGTTCCAGCTCTTCGGGTGTAATGCGAAAGTCATTTTCGAGCTTTGCGGCGACGGGGACGACTTTGCCGCCCGCGAATGTGACGCAGGCTTGGTAGGAAACGTAGCAAGGCTCGGGGATCAAGACTTCGTCGCCGGGTGAGAGGATGGCGCGTAAGGCGAGATCCAAGGCTTCGCTGACACCGACGGTGATGAGGATGTCCTTCGTCGGTTCGTAGAGGGCGTCGTGTTCGCGTGCGTAGAGGGCGGCGATTTCTTCGCGCAGCTCAAGCATACCGCGATTCGCCGTATAGGAAGTGTAGCCCTGCTCAAGACCGTGGACGCAGCTTTCGCGAATCGACCAAGGCGTGACAAAATCCGGCTCACCGACGCCTAAAGAAACGACGTCATCCATTTCGGCGGCGATGTCGAAGTATTTGCGTATGCCCGAGGGCGGCACGGCATGGACGGCGGGTGCGATGCGGTCAGTCCATTTCGTCATGGCGACACCACCAGTCGGCGGTCTTTCTCTTTGTCGTCGATGATCGTACCGTCCTTCTTGTACGCTTTGAGCATGAAGTGGCTGCGTGTCTGCGTGACGCCTTCGATGGTCGAGAGTCGTGTCGCGACGAAGTTGGCGACGTCTTGCAGGGATTTGCCCTCGATGATGACGAGGAGATCGAAGCTGCCGCTCATGAGGTAGACGGTGCGTACTTCTTCAAAGCGATAGATGCGCTCGGCGATGGCGTCAAAGCCGACTTCTCGCTCGGGCGTAAGGTTGACTTCGATGATGGCATTGACGCTGTTGTCACCGAATTTTTGCCAGTTGATCAAGGTGTTGTAACTCAAGATGATCTTATCTTGTTCAAGCCCTTTGATTTCCTTTTCTACTTCATACTCGCTTTTCTTGAGTACGGCGGCGATTTCGCCGATGGGACGTCGGGCGTCGTGCTCTAAGAGTTCCAGGAGTTCGCGCATGATCATTTCCCCTTCTCTGCTAAAATTCGCATACTTGCGGAGATTCGTCTTTCATCATATAATATAAAATACACGAAGATCATATCATAGAATAAATAAGGAAATCAATCGCTTTTTCGAAAAGCGAAGGGGGATTGCTTATGATGACGGGCATCATCGGGGTGTCAAAAGACGAGCAGAAGGGGTATTCGGCGGCGCTGACAAAGGCGCTGGCTTTTTTGCGCTCGCAGGATTTTCGCAGTATGTCGGAAGGACGCCATGAGATCGACGGTGATAAGATCTTCGCGCTGCTCTCGCGCTATACGACGCGTCCGCAGGCTGAGTGCGTACCCGAGGCGCACCGAAAATTCGTGGATATACAGTATGTTGCGGAGGGGGAGGAGTTCCTTGGCTGGTGCCCGATGAGTCCTGACCTCTTGGAGATGACGCCGTACGATGAGGAGAAAGACGCCATCTTCTACCGCGCCTTGATTCCTGAGAGCAATATTTTGCTCAAGGCGGGAAGTTATGCCGTGCTCTATCCGGAGGATGTGCACCGTCCGGGTGTTTCTGTGCTTGATGAGTATCCGGCGGAGGTGACGAAGGTCGTCGTGAAGATTGATTTGGATTTGATGAAGCAATAAAGAAATTGACAGATGCGGTGCGAAGAGCCAATGGAGAGGATGGTCTGCAGGCATGAGTGTAAGAAGACTTTTTGTAGAGAAACGACAGGGGTATTTTGATATTCCGGCGCAGCAGCTTTGCGATGATCTGACGGAGACGTTTCGTCTGGCAACGGAGCTTAAGGCAGTGCGCATCTTTATTCGCTATGATATCGAGGGGCTTTCTGATGAGGAGTATAAGGCGGTGCGCGACGTCGTCTTTTCTGAGCCGCCCGTCGATACGATCTACGAGGAAAAACTCCCCGACTTTCCCGAGTCGAAAGCGTTCGCCGTCGAGTATTTGCCGGGGCAGTATGATCAGCGTGCGGATTCGGCGGCGCAGTGTGTGCAGCTCGTGACACAGAAGGAGCGTCCGACGATTCGCACGGCGCTCGTCTATGTACTTGTCGGTTCGATTTCTCCGGCGCTCTTGGCGCAAATTAAGGAATACTGCATCAATAAGGTTGAGAGTCGCGAGGCGTCGCTGCAGAAGCCTGCTACGCTTGCGGAGAAGATCGAGGAGCCTGCCGATGTTGAGACGATCGCAGGTTTTTGTCAGATGGATGCGGCGTCGCTTGGGCGTTTTATGGTAGAACGCGGCTTTGCCATGAGCATCGAGGATCTGCAGTTTTGCCAGAAGTACTTTGTGACGGCGGAGAAGCGCGACCCGACGATCACGGAGCTTCGCGTCATCGACACATATTGGTCGGATCACTGCCGCCATACGACGTTCATGACGGTCATTGACAAGGTGGATTTCGGCAACGGCAAGTATGCGCCGATGCTCGCGCAGGCATTGAAGCTCTATATGCTCGATCGTGAGAAGGTTCATGCGGGGAAAAAGAGCGACGTTTCTTTGATGGATCTCGCCTGCATCGGTATGAAGGCTTTGCGTCAGCAGGGGCTTTTGGAAGATCTGGACGCTTCCGATGAGGTCAATGCCTGCAGCATCGTCGTACCTGTGGTGATTGATGAAAAGGAAGAAAAGTGGCTCGTGATGTTCAAGAACGAGACGCACAATCATCCGACGGAGATCGAGCCTTTCGGCGGTGCGGCGACGTGCTTGGGCGGTGCGATCCGCGATCCGCTGTCGGGGCGTGCCTATGTCTATCAGGCGATGCGCGTGACGGGATCTGCCGATCCGCGCGGCAGGATCGACGCTACGTTGCCGGGAAAGCTGCCGCAGAAGAAGATCACACAGGGGGCGGCGGCAGGCTTCAGCGCCTACGGCAACCAGATCGGTCTTGCAACGGGCGCGGTGCATGAGGTCTACCATGAGGGCTACATGGCGAAGCGCATGGAGATCGGTGCGGTTTTAGGCGCTGTGCCGCAGGCAGATGTCGTACGTCAGACGCCGGAGCCGGGCGACGTCGTCGTCTTGGTCGGCGGCAGGACAGGGCGTGACGGCTGCGGCGGTGCGACAGGCTCTTCGAAGGTGCATACGGAAGCTTCGCTGACGACGGCGGGCGCCGAGGTGCAGAAGGGAAATCCGCCGACGGAGCGCAAGATCCAGCGTCTTTTCCGCCACCCTGAAGTCAGCCGCTTCATCAAGCGTTGTAACGACTTCGGCGCGGGCGGTGTTGCGGTCGCTGTCGGAGAGCTTGCGCCGTCTTTGGCGATTGATCTCGATGCGATCAAGAAGAAGTATGAAGGTCTCGACGGTACAGAACTCGCTATCTCCGAGTCGCAGGAGCGCATGGCGGTCGTCATGCGTCCCGAAGCGCTGCCCGTCCTCATAGCGTTTGCTGATCGTGAGAACCTAGAAGCGACGCCGATTGCTCAAGTCACGGATACGGGCAGGCTTGAGATGGTCTGGCGCGGTCAGCGCATCGTCAGCTTGGCGCGTGTGTTTCTTGATACGAACGGCGTCAAGCAGCATGCTCGCGTGCAGCTCCAATCGCCCGATGTGGAGTCGAACTATCTGCGCCGCCTGCCGCCTGCGGTCGTCAAGAATCAAAGCAATCTCACGGCGGCATGGCTTGCAAATCTCGCCGACATCAATGTTGCCAGTCAGAAGGGGCTTTCCGAGCGCTTTGATTCGACGGTCGGCGCGGGCACGGTCTTGATGCCGTTCGGCGGCAAGAATCAGCTGTCGCCGCAGCAGGGAATGGTTGCGAAGATTCCTGTCAAGTCGGGAGAAACGGATACGGCGACGGCGATGACGTTTGGCTTCGATCCGTATCTGACGGAGTGGAGCCCGTTCCACGGCGCACTCTATGCCATCGTGGAAGCGGTGACGAAGATGGTGGCGCTCGGTGCGGATGCATCGACTGTGCGCCTTTCGCTGCAGGAATACTTTGAAAGCCTTGGCAAAGATCCCGAAAAATGGGGTATGCCGTTTGCGGCGCTCTTGGGTGCGCTTTGGGCGCAGCATGAGCTTCGTGTTCCCGCTGTCGGCGGCAAGGATTCGATGTCGGGCACGTTTGAGAACATCCATGTGCCGCCGACGGTCGTCGCTTTCGCCGTCAACGTCATGAAGGCAAGCGAGGCGATCTCTGCGGAATTCAAGTATGCGAACAGCAAGGTCTATGCCATCGAAGTGCCGACCGATGCGAACGATCTGCCCGTATTCGCCAACTTGCGCCGCAACTATGAGCGCGTGCACGCGCTCATGCAGAGCCGCCGCGTCTTTTCGGCATCGAGTGTCGGCAGGGGCGGCATCGCAGCGGCTTTGACGAAGATGTGCTTGGGCAATGACCTTGGTTTCAAGGCTGCGCCCGGCGCCATCAAGTTTGAAGATCTCTTCCGCCCGGCTTATGGCACGCTGCTTCTTGAGATGAGCGAGGCGGTCAACGTGACGGAAGCGCTCGCCGGCGTCAAGTGGACGCTGCTTGGACGTACGACGACGGTCGCGAGCATCGTCTGCAACGGCATGGTGCAGACGCTTAACGAGCTGCGAGAGCCGTACACGTCGGCGCTTGACGGCATCTTCCCTGCGACGGTCAGGAGTAAGGGCAGGACGGCGTCGCCTGCCGCGCCGTTCCGCCGCGGCGTGCGGCAGCGCGCCAGCGACCGCTACACAAAGCCGCGCATCTTCATGCCCGTGTTCCCCGGCGCCAACTGCGAATATGAAACGCAGCGCGCTTTCGAGAAGGCGGGCGGCGAAGTTGATACGCTCGTCATTCGGAATCTCACGCCGCAGGCGGTTGAAGAATCGGTACAGGCAATCGCCGCCGGCATCAACAAGGCGCAGATCCTCATGCTGCCGGGCGGCTTCTCAGGCGGCGATGAGCCGGACGGATCGGGTAAGTTCATCGCGGCGACGCTCAGAAATCCGCGCATCGCCGAGGAGATCATGGAACTTCTCCAGAAGCGCGAGGGGCTGATCCTCGGTATATGCAACGGATTCCAAGCCCTCATCAAGCTCGGGCTTCTGCCCTATGGCAAGATTATGCCGCTCGATTGGGAGGCGCCGACGCTCACGCACAACACGATCGGCAGACATGTCTCGTGCATGGTGCAGACGCGCATCATGTCGAACCTCTCGCCGTGGTTCAACAACGTCTCGGTCGGCGATATTCATACGATCGCCGTTTCGCATGGTGAGGGACGCTTCGTTGCCGATAAGGAAGTCATCGCGAGGATGCGTATTCGCGGTCAGATCGCGGCGCAGTATGTCGATGAATCGGGCGAGCCGACGATGGAATCGCCGTTCAACCCGAACGGCTCCACCGAAGCGATTGAGGCGATCACAAGCCCCAATGGACGAATCCTTGGCAAGATGGGTCACTCCGAGCGTGTCGGCGACAACATCTCGAAGAATGTGCCGGGCAACAAGGAGCAGGGACTCTTCGACGCAGGCGTGCGCTTCTTCCGCTGAGGCGCTGAAAATAGTCAAAAAAGAAGGGCAAGCCGCAAGGCAAGCCCTTCTTTTTTGGGATAGAGAAAGAATTAGATTTTCAAGCAGCAGGGAGGCACAGAAGTGTGGAAAGAGCCGCCGTTGCCGCTGGCATCGAGCCGGCTGCTGGATTCCTGCTCGATACGAAAAGTATAGCATGGTAAGATTAAAGGACAGGTGCAGTCGCAATTAAAAAGCAATTAACAATCCCGACCAAAATAGAAGGGATTGTTAATTGCTTGACAGAGTTGATATAATGATAGAACAGTCGGCGGAAAGCGCACCGTCTGACAGAATTGTTGAGACATGGAATGTATCGGCGCTTCCTTAGTGAGAACAAGAGAGGAATGAGCATCATAGATTTTCGAGGACTGCAAAAAGAGGATAAGCCGCTGCTCGACTGTTTTTTTCGGGCGCGGTATTATGAGAATTCGCATTTCAACTTTACGAACCTCTACATGTGGCATGAGCCGTATAAAATCATGTGGGCAAAGGAAGATGATGTGCTTTATATGAAAGCGGAGTGGGATGGCCGTGAGTTTGCCATGCAGCCGTTCGGACCGCAGGAGAAGATGCCGGCGGCGATTCGAGGCGTCTGCGACCACTTCAAATCGCAGGGGAAGCCGGTGCGATTTTCGGGCGTCGAGCGCTCCTTTGCCGACCTTTTGGAACGTTTGGATGGGATGGATTTCGTCGTTGAGGCCGATCGCAACAATTTTGACTATGTGTATCTTGCTGAGGATTTGATGAAACTCGCGGGGCGCAAGTTTCATTCGAAAAAGAATCATTTGAATAGTTTTCGCAAGAATTATCCCGAGGCTGAGTATCAGCCGATCACGGATGAGATTGTCACACAGTGTAAGTTGACGATCAACGGCTGGTACAAGCAGCGTGCGCATGAGATTCCCGACGATCCGTTTATCGCATTGGAGCGGCAAGCGATCATCGAGGTGTTGAATAACTTCAAGGATTTTCGCCTCAAGGGGGGCGCGATTCTCATCGGGCAGCGCGTCGTCGCTTTTACTTTCGGAGAGCAGCTCAACGACGATACGGCGGTCATCCATGTGGAGAAGGCCGACCCTGAGGTGCGAGGGGCGTATCCTGCCATAAATCAGGCGTTCGTCGAACATGCTTGGTCCGATATGACGTACATCAATCGTGAGGAAGACATGGGCATCGAGGGGCTTAGGCAGGCGAAGGAATCGTACAAGCCGGTGAAGCTCATCGAGAAATTCAACGCTTGGCTCAAGTGAAGCGGAGGTGAAGTTCGTGCGTCTGCGCGGCAGTTTGGCGCTCTTTATCGCCGCTTTCATCTGGGGGACGACTTTTGTCGCTCAGTCTGTTGGCATGGAAAGCATTGGTCCTTTTACATACGGCGCGGCGCGCTATGTCGTTGCTGTGCCTGTCGTGCTCCTCTTGTGGCTGCTCTTTGCGCCGAAGAGACGTGCGGTGAAGGCGGCGGGTGCGTATCGTTCGGGCTTTAAGGCGGGGGCGCTCGTCGGTGTGGTTCTCTTTTTGGCGACGACCTTGCAGCAGGTGGGGATGCAGTATACGACGGTGGGAAAGACGGCGTTCATCACATGCCTTTATCTCGTGTTTGTGCCGCTCGCCGCCGTCTTTTTGGGCAGCCGCATCCGTACGCTTCATTGGTGCGGCGCGTTTTTGGCCCTTTTTGGGCTGTATTGCTTGTCGATGAAGGATGGCTTCTCTCTCTCCTACGGTGATGCGATCATGGTCGCAAGCTCTTTGCTTTGGACGCTGCACATCATCTGCGTCGGGCGTTTTGCAGCTTTTGTCGATGTTGTTGAGCTTTCCGCAGCGCAGCTTTTTGTCTGTGCCTGCGCAAGTCTCGTGCTCGCTGTTCTCTTTGAGCAGCCGACGGCGGCGGACATCGAGGCGTCGGCTGCGGCGATTCTCTATGCAGGCGTCATGAGTTCGGGCGTCGCTTTTACTTTGCAGATTGTTGGGCAGCAGTATGCCGAGCCTGCCTTGGCAGCTGTCATCATGAGTCTTGAGTCGGTGTTCGGCGCCGTTTCGGGTGCGATTTTTCTTGGCGAGTCGATGCGTGCGGCAGAGCTTTCCGGCTGTGCGTTGATGCTTGCAGGTATGCTTTTGACGCAGCTGGCGGGGGTTCGTGGGGATAAGCGTCTTTCGTGATTCTTTACGGGACCGATGAAATATTTTCCCCTTTTTTGCAGGAATGACGAAAGAAACGGCGAATAAATGCAAGTGGATAATTGGCGATAAGTGTCAACGGATGGAGCCGTAAGGCGCAGAGAGGGGGGACCGCTTCCATGATAACGGACGACACGAAGATCAAGAGAGCGGTAGTCACGATAAAGATCGTCGGTGTGGGCGGGGGCGGCAACAGTGTCCTTGAGCGCATCGCTGAAGGGAATGATCTCGATGTGGAGCTTATCGCGATCAATACGGATGTGAAGCATCTCGCCTATATGGAAGAGACGGGCGTCAAGACGCTCGCTATCGGCCGCGAGCTGACGAAGGGGCTCGGGACAGGCGGCGTGGCGGACCTCGGCGAGGCGGCGGCGAAGAGCGATGCGGAGAAGATCAAGGCGGCGATGCGGGGCGCTGACCTCGTATTCGTCACAGCGAGCATGGGCGGCGGCGCGGGCACAGGCGCGGCGCCTGTTGTCGCAAAGCTTGCGAAGGATCTGGGCATATTGACGGTCGGCGTTGTGACGGTGCCGTTTTCTTTTGAGGGTGCGCGCAAGAAACGTATCGCGAATGAGGGCATCGCGAAACTGCAAGGCAATCTCGACGCTCTGATCGGCATACAGAATGATAATCTCATGAAGCTGCCTGAGAACAAGCAGCTGTCGCTCGTTGACGCTTTCAAGGCGGCGGACGATGTCCTTAGACAGGCGATTCAGTGCATCACGGAATTGATCTTGACGACGGGCGTCATCAACGTCGATTTCGCCGATGTTACGTCTATTTTCCGCCAGAGCCAGAGCGGCGACGCACTTCTTGGCATTGGCGAGAGCCAGATGAGTGCGGTCGAAGCCGTGAAGAAGGCGGTCGAGAGTCCACTCGTCGAGAAGTCTTTGAAGGGCGCGCGCGGTCTGATCCTGAACCTCAGCGGCAGTGAGGCGATGACGCTCTATGATGTCAATGCGGCGACGCAGTACATTTACGACAATACGCATCCCGATGTGAATATCATTCTTGGCACGGTCATTGATTCTGCTATGGGGCAGAAGATCCGCGCGACGATCATCGCGACGGATTTCGTCGATGGTGTCGTCATGAAAGTGCAGCGCATGGAAGCGCCCGCGAGCAAACTTAAGACGGAGAGCATTGCATCTCTTGAACCGCCGTCTTTCATGAAGCGATCGACGGAGAAGATGCCGTCCTTTGCTCCGCGCGTCGACGCTCCTCTGCCGAAGTTCGACCCGTTCCATCCGAAGAAGTGACGGACGTCTCTTTTTTCGGAGCAGGATGACGCGGGTGTTTGCTCAAAAGGGGGCGATTTTTGATGGATGAGCAGTTTTGCCGCACGGCGATGCTCATCGGTGCGGCGGGCGTCGAGCGTCTGCGGTCGGCGCGCGTCGCTGTATTCGGCGTCGGCGGCGTCGGCTCGTTTGCTGTGGAGGCGCTGGTGCGTGCGGGCGTCGGACGCATCGCGCTCATCGATCATGACACGGTCGCCGCATCGAATCTCAATCGTCAGCTGGCAGCGCTTCATAGCACGATGGGGCGCAGCAAGGCGATGGTCATGAAGGAGCGCATGGAGGACGTCAATCCATCCGTCACGATCGAGGTAATCGAGGAGTTCTTCCTGCCCGAGCGGGCAGGTCTTTTTTTTCATGGCGCTTACGACTATATCGTCGATGCCATTGACACCGTCACAGGCAAGATCGGACTCGTCTTGGAAGCGAAAAAGCGTGGCATTCCTATTGTGAGCAGCATGGGCGCCGGAAACAAGCTCGACCCGACGAAATTCGAAGTTGCCGACATCTATGATACGAGCGTCTGTCCGCTGGCGCGTGTCATGCGCCGTGAATTAAAGTCGCGCGGCGTGCTTGCCCTAACGGTCGTTTACTCCAAAGAGAAGCCGAAGAAACCGCTTTTTGCACCGATGGAAGAGAAGAAGGATGAGCGCAGCTGCATGGACAAGCAGCCGCCCGGCAGCATTTCTTTTGTGCCGTCTGCCGCAGGCTTGATTCTTGCAAGCGTCGTCGTGCGGGATCTCATTGGGGCGGATGCGGGCGCTGCTCCGTGAAACTTCCATAGAAGATTTCTTTGCATCGTTATATAAGATATGTTATAATAGCATACGTAGTATATAATAAGATTATATTTCTAGGAGGTATTGACCATGAATTTGGGCAAACTTGGGAGAATCCTTTCCGCAGCGGCGCTTTTGATTTTCTCCACGGTTCTGCTTGTCGGCTGCGGTGCATCGAGCGGCAACAAGTTCATCAACATCGCTACGGGCGGCACGGCAGGCACCTACTACCCGATCGGCGGCGCTATGGCGGAGATCTTGAACAAGGCGCTTCCGGGCATGAATGCCAGTGCGCAGTCCACGGGTGCGACGGTTGCAAATATCAATATGCTGAAGGAAGGCTCGGTCGATCTCGCCATCGTGCAGAACGACATCACATATTATGCAGTGAACGGCACGGAGATGTTCAAGGATAAGAAGGTCGAAAATCTGCGCGGCATCGCGGCGCTCTATCCCGAGACGTGTCAGATCGTCACGCTTGATTCGAGTGGCATCAAGAGCGTCGCTGACCTCAAGGGCAAGCGCGTCGCCGTCGGCGCGGCGGGCAGCGGTGCGGAGGCAAACGCGCGCCAGATCCTTGAAGCGTACGGCATCACATACGACGATATTGACGAGCAGTACCTGTCCTTCGGCGAGGCGGCGAGCGCCTTAAAGGACGGCAATGTTGACGCGGCTTTCGTCACGGCGGGCTTCCCGACGGCGGCGGTGCAGGACATCACTTCGCAAAACAAGGTGCGCCTCTTGCCGATCGAGGCGGACAAGGCGGACGCTCTGATCGCAAAGTATCCGTTCTACACAAAGACGACGATTCCGGCGGGCACCTATGCGGGCTTCGATGAAGAGGTGCCGGGCATATCTGTCATGGCGATGCTCGTCGCGACGGACAAGGTGGACGATAAACTCGGCTACGATATCACGAAGGCGCTCTTCGACAACCTTGAAAAGCTGCAGGCGGCACATTCGGCAGCGAAGCAGATCACGAAGGAAAGCGCGAAGAACGGCATGTCCATCGAACTCAATGCCGGTGCAGAGCGCTACTTCAAGGAATAAATGAAGAAGCAGCTGGGGGTGAGGCTCTTCCTCGCCGCCCTCGTGCTTGCGGCGCTTGCAGATTTTCTGATACGCCCCTTGCTCGTCGTAGAAAGCGAGCAGGGGGCTATCCTTTATTTCGAAAGGGCGTATGCAGGGATGCCTGTGGAGATTCACTTCATCCACTCGGTGCAGAAGACGCCCGTCGAAGAAAATCTTCATGTAGACGACGAGCTTGCGGGCTTTGTGCTCGATTCGACGCGGTACCAATCCTTCGGCGTGGGGCTGCCGTTCCTCGCGAGCGAGGGACAGTTTCGCGCAGAGGGCGATCATTTCGTCATGGACGGTATGGAGAGGCGCTTTCCTCGTTTGTCTTTGCGAACAGGCGTCGGCACGGAACTGACGCTTGTGCTTGACGGTACGGAGGAACGGTTGTTTGAGAAGTTGGAGCCGGGCAGCCGCATCGACCTCGCAGTCATGCCTCCTTGGCAATGGGGCATGGAAAAGCTTTTTGGCAAAGCGCATGGAGCCGCAAATGCGGCAAGAAAGGAATGATGTTCAGCTATGCCGGATAAGAAGCATACAGAGCTTGCGAAGGAAGCTCTGAAAAAATACGATAAAGAGGCCAATGCCATTGAGCACAAGGGCTTTATGGCGAAGGTCGTTGCGGTGATCGCTATCGCGTTTTCGCTCTTTCAAATTTATACGGCGCTTTTCGGTGTGCTTGATGCACAGCTGCAGCGTGCGGTTCATCTGGGGTTCGGTCTGACGCTCGTCTATCTGCTCTTCCCGATGCGGCAGGTTTGGTCAAAGAATAAGCTGCATGTCGTTGATGTCATTCTCGCCGTCTTGGGCGCCGGCGCTCCCGCTTACATCATCTTCGCCTATCGCAGTCTCGTGACGCGTGCGGGCACGGTCAATTCGCTCGATCTTGTCGTCGGACTTATCGGCATCTTGCTCGTCATAGAAGCGACGCGCCGCGTCGTTGGTATGCCGATGGTCTGCGTCGTCCTCTTTTTTCTCGCGTATGCATTCGCAGGTCCTTATTTGCCCGGCGTGCTTGCGCATCGCGGGTTGAATCTCGATCAGCTCGTCGCGCATCTGTTCTTTACGACGGAGGGCGTGTTCGGCATACCGCTCGGTGTGTCCTCGACGTTTATCTTCCTTTTCATTCTCTTCGGTGCGTACCTTGAGTCGACGGGGTTGGGCAGATTTTTCATCGACCTTGCAAATGCTGTGGCGGGCTGGGCGCGCGGCGGTCCCGCGAAGGTCGCCGTGCTTTCGAGCGGACTCATGGGAACGGTCTCGGGAAGCTCGGTCGCCAACGTCGCGGGTACGGGAGCCTTTACGATCCCGATGATGAAAAAGCTTGGCTATGAGCGCAATTTCGCGGGCGCTGTCGAAGCGGCGGCGTCGACGGGCGGTCAGCTCATGCCGCCCGTCATGGGAGCGGCAGCGTTCCTCATGGCGGAGTTTGTCGGCGTGCCGTATTTTGACGTCGTCAAGGCGGCGACGATACCGGCGCTCCTTTACTTCCTCGGTATATGGCTCGGCGTTCACTTCGAGGCGCGCCGCAGCAATCTCCAGGGCGTGCCTAGAAGCGAGCTGCCGAAGGCATGGGCGATCCTTAAAGAGCGCGGACACCTCGCGATTCCGCTCGTCGTCATCATTTATCTTCTCGTATCAGGCTTCACGCCGATGCGTGCGGCGCTTTGGGCGATCGTGCTTTCGATCGTCGCATCGTCTCTTCGTAAATCGACGCGCATGAAGCCGATCGAGATTGTGCGCGGGCTGGAAAACGGTGCGCGAAATGTCCTTGGCGTTCTCGTCGCCTGCGCTTCGGCGGGCATCATCATCGGCGTTGTGACAAAGACGGGCGTAGGATTGAAGCTCGCTTCGGCGCTCTTGGATCTCTCGGGCGGTATGCTGCTGCCGACGATGTTCTTCACGATGATCACATCGATCATTCTCGGCATGGGCGTGCCGACGACGGCGAACTATGTTATCACCTCGACGATCGCCGCGCCCGCACTCGTGCAGATGGGGGTTCCCGTGCTCGCGGCGCACATGTTCGTATTCTACTTCGGCATCATTGCCGACGTGACGCCGCCCGTTGCGCTCGCCGCTTTCGCCGGCTCCGCCATCAGCGGCGGCAAGCCGTTAAAGACGGGTATCAACGCATCGAAACTGGCAATCGCCGCTTTCATCATCCCGTACATCTTCGTACTCTCTCCCGTCGTTTTGATGATCGACGCGACCCCCGTAGGTCTTATCACGGTGCTCTTGACTTCGATCATTGGCATGGTCGGTTTGAGTGCGGCGATGATCGGCTGCCTTGTGAAGCCGATGCATTGGCTTGAGCGCCTTTTGATGTTTGTCGGCGGACTCTTGATGATTCAGCCGGGGCTTGTGACGGATATGGTGGGGTTCCTTTTGCTCGCTGCTGTATTTTTTGTCCAGCAAAGACGCAGCAAGGCGGAAGCCTGCAGTCTTTGACGGGAATTTTTCAGGACGCATATTCCGCCGTCCTAAGATTCGGCAGGAGACGCTTTTTCACCCGTTTCCCTTGGCAGCATCATCAAAGATGCACGCTGTACATACGTCCTCACGCCATATAGAAGCTCAGCCAATCGGGCTGCGCCCATTGGGTTTGACTTAAAACGCCTTCGATGGTCTTTGTGCATCGGAGGCGTTTTGCTTTCTTTGGTTTTTATATCGGAAACATTTGTCAAGGCTTGCATTTAGGAAATTTGTCGTTTATCATATATTTATGAGAATATACCGTATCAGCGGAGGGGAGAGTGTCATGCGCCGAACGGTTCGAGTGACTTTGAGTCCGCTCTTGAAGCGGCTGAAACTTTATTTTGATTTGTTGAAAAGGACGACGTCCGGCTATCTTTATGTCGTGGATATGGAAAACAAGATCGCGATGGTTTCGCCGAATATCGTGCGTGACTTCGGCATACCTGCCGAAACGATGGATTTTTTGGAGTTTCGCCAAGCATGGCGCAGCATCATGCACCCGACAGAATGTGCTCGCGTCACGGGAATTTTTGACGAGGTGCTTCAAGGGCGCATGAGGGAAGGCTGTATCGAGTTCCGCGCCAAGACGCGTAAGGGCAGCTACGAATGGGTCGAGTGCCGCTGCGCGGCGTCCTTTGCCTATGAGGGGAAGGGACTGCTCTATGCAGGCATCTTCCAGCTCATGGGGCAGCGCACTCATGCGGACGCCGTCACAGGACTCTTGAGCAAATACCAGCTTGAACAGAGGATGAAAGAGGCGCTTGATGAGGCGCGCGAGACGGGCAGGGGCGGCGCTCTGATGATCATTGGCATAGATAACTTCAAGATCATCAACGAGGTATACAACCGTTCCTTTGGCGATCAGGTTCTGCGCGAGGTCGCACATCGCATCCGCCGGATTCTTGCGACGGATTTTCGACTCTATAAACTCGACGGCGATGAGTTCGGCATTGTCTATCCGGGCGCTCGGAAAGCGGACGTTGAGGCTCTTTATAAGAGCATACAGACGGCGCTTTCAGAACCGCAGAAAATCAATGATCGCAAGTATTTCTGTACGGTGTCGGGCGGCGCCGTATTTTTCCCGCAGTTCGGCAAGGACTATCTCGTATTGCACAAGTATGCGGAAGCGGCGCTGTCCTTTGCCAAGCAGAGCGGCAAGAATAAGAACGTCTTGTTTTCCAAGGAGCTTTACAATCGGTGGCTGCGTTCACTGACGGCGCACGAGGACATAAGAAGGAGCGTGGAAGACGACTGTCGGGGCTTCAGTCTTTGTTTTCAGCCGCAGGTCCATGCGGTGGATCAGCGTATCATCGGCGCGGAGGCGCTCCTTCGCTGGCAGAACTCCAAGGGGCGTATGGTCGCACCGATGGAGTTCATCCCGCTTTTGGAGGAATCGCAGCTGATGATTCCCGTCGGCAAGTGGATCGCCGATACGGCGGTGCGTATATGCCGCGATTGGCAAAGGCGTGTTCCCGACTTTCGCATGAGCATAAACTTGTCGTATGTGCAGCTGCGCGACCCGTCCTTCAAGGATGCTGTCAAATCATGCGTCGAGCGCTATGGCGTCGCTCCTGAAAGCATCGTGCTTGAGCTTACGGAGCGGACGGTCATTGCAGATTGGAACTTCATCAATCGAGAGTTTTCTTCTCTGCGCGAATACGGGCTGAAAATCGCTATGGACGATTTTGGCACGGGCTGTTCGTCTTTGGAGATGTTTAAGAATCTTGCCTGTGATATCGTGAAAATCGACCGTGCTTTCGTCAAGGAGATTTTGTCGTCGGACTTTGACCGCCGCATCGTGGAGTATACGGTGGCGCTCTGTCACAGCGTGGGCATGAGCGTCTGCATCGAGGGCGTCGAAACATGGGATGAGTATGAACTTCTGTCGAAGAGCTGCAAGGTCGATTCCATTCAGGGATATCTCTTCGGCAGACCGGAGACGCAGGAAGGATTTGAAGAAAAGTTTCTGCGCGGAAAGGAGCCGTCATGACACGCACGAGCGATGAGATGAAGGGCGTTACGCATCTCGGCGGAACGAATACGCCGTATGCGGCGGATTATGCGCCGCATCTTCTGGAAACTTTCGAAAACAAGCATCCTGACAAGGATTATTGGGTCAAGTTCAACTGTCCGGAGTTCACGAGTCTCTGTCCGATCACGGGGCAGCCCGATTTTGCGACGATTACGATCTCTTATGTGCCTGAGCGGCGTATGGTCGAGAGCAAATCCTTGAAGCTCTATCTCTTCAGCTTCCGCAATCACGGTGACTTTCATGAGGACGTCGTCAACATCATATTGAAAGACCTTGTGCGCCTCATGGAGCCGCGCTACATCGAGGTCTGGGGCAAGTTTCTGCCGCGCGGCGGCATCTCGATTGATCCGTATACGAATTACGGCAAACCGGGCACGAAGTATGAGAAGCTGGCTGAAAAGCGATTCGCTGAGCACGACTTATACGCCTTGGAGAAGGTGGACAACCGATGATTGAGGTCTATACGGGCGCGGGCAAGGGCAAGACGACGGCGGCGATTGGACTTGCCGTGCGCGCTCTGGGAGCGGGGCTTCGCGTCTACATCATGCAGTTTATGAAGAGCCTTGCCTACAGCGAGCAGAAGATTCTGCAGGGGTTTTCGCCGCAGCTGGCGCTTCATACGACGGGAAAACCGTTCTTTATCGCGAAGGAGGGTATGCTGCCGGACGAAGAGCGTGCGGCGTGGGGGGACGACGTCGTCGTGTTTCCTGCGGGAGAGCCGCCCGCCGACTATCTGCGGCTTATGCGCGAGGGATTTTCCAAGGCGGCGGAAGCTGTGCGCTCGGGTGATTGGGATGTCGTTATCCTCGATGAGATCAACGTCGCGTTGTTTTTCGGTCTCGTTTCGCGCGGGGAAGTTGAGGCTTTGCTCGATGCTTTGCCGAGCGGATGCGAGATCGTCCTCACCGGCAGGAATGCACCCGATTGGCTTCTTTCTCGCGCCGATCTCATCACGGAGATGAAAGAGGTGCGTCATTATTACGCAAAGGGTGTGGCGGCGCGTCGGGGCATAGAAAATTGACCGCTGGGCAAGGGCTGGAAAAGGGTGGTGAGAACCGCCCTCTTTTTTTGGACTTTCCTTGAAAAAACTGTTATACTGTAGAAAATGGATAGCAGAGAGGTGCTGAATGTGCAGGAAGAAATGATGGGAGCTCGCGGCGATTTCGTGGAGCAGATCGTGGCGGAGAGTGGATCTTTTTTACATACTGCCGTAGCTTTTGCAAACGGGCGGGGCGGGCGCATCATTTTTTATGGTGAAAGCGGCAGGGGATTTTCCGCAGATGCGGAGATCATCCCCTATATTGACGAGATCACGCGGCAGATTTTCGACAGCTGTGAGCCGCGCATTTTCCCTCGCGTCGGCGTAGAGCTGCAGGATGGGCGTCAGGTCGTTGTCGTCGAGATTTTTCCCGGCATGGAAAAGCCGTATTTCATCCAGGAAGCGGGCATGATGGACGGCGCTTATGTGCGCGTGGGCGGTGCGACACGGCTTGCCGAGCCGTATCAGGTGCAGGAACTTCTGCTTTCAGGCACGAACAGCAGCGCCGATCAGTTGGCGGCGGAGAATGCTGTCGATGATGTAGAGATCGAAGAGTTTTGCCGCATGATGTACCGCGAGGCAGAAAAGCGGCGTGCCGACGCCGATGACGTCGCGCGTTTGCAGAAGGAAGATCTTTTGGCGTGGAAGCTTCTGCGCGAAGAGGACGGCGTTTATCGGGCGACGAACGGCTGGCATTTACTCATGGGAACGGCGGAAGAACTTTTCCCTGAGGGATTCATCCAGTGCGCGGAGTATCTTGGCACGACGCGCCTTGATTTCGTCGGCGGTGAGGAGTTCGCCGGTTCTTTGACGGAGCAGGTGGACGGCGCGGCGGCTTATATGTATGGGAGACTTGCGGCGCGCGGCGCTGGAGCGCACGGTTTGGCGGAGCTTTCGGAGGAACTTTTGCGCCGTTTGATTGCGCGTGCTGCCTGCCAGCGAAACTATGCAGCGCCGGGCCGCATCTCCCTCGTACTTTATGAAGATCGGCTCGAGATCACGACGCCCGGATTGTTGGAAGAGGATATGACGATCTGGAAACTCAAGACGGGGTTTTCGAAGATACGCAACCGCGCCATTGCGGCGGCATTCCTCTATATGGGAATGATGACAGGGTTCCAGAGCATCTTGCCCGAGCTTTACCGCGCGGCGAAAGATGCGCGTCTGCCGGAGCCTGCCGTCGTCACGCTCGGCGATTCCGTGCGCATCAATCTCTACTGCCGTGCAGAGGAAGAAGCGGCGCCGGAAGAAAGCGCAGAAGAGATAGAGAGCGTCGAGCCTGCGCAGGAGGAATCTGCGGCGCAGGAAGAAGATCTTGTGCCGCAGCCTGTCGCCGCAGAGTGCGCGGAGCCCGTGCAGATGGATGAAGCCGCGATGCTAGGCGAAGATTCTGTGCCGGAAGCGGCGGCTGCGCCGGAAGAAGCGTCTGCTGCGGCAGCGGAAGCAGTCGAAGCTACAGAGGCGGAAGCGCCGGAAACGCCGGAAGCGCCGGACGCAGAAGATGGTGCGCCGGCGTCTGCAAGAGAAGCCGAAGAAGAGACGGAGCCGTTGCCCGAGGAAGCGCGGGAAGAAGAGCCGGAAGCGGCGGAATGGATGGACGCGGCAACGGAGTTGGATCTTGAGCCTGCACCGGAATTGAAGCTTGAGATTGCGTCGCTGGCGGATCTCAAAGCGGACGTCGCAGTCGTTGAAGAAGAGGCTGCTGAGGTGCAGGAAGAGAAGCCGAATGCAGCGCAGCAGGAACTTTCTTTCACGGCGGAGGACGTGCAGGATGATTCCTTGGATGAACGGCTGATTCAAGTGATTCGGGAAAATCCCAAGGTCACGCAGAAGGCATTGAAAGAAGCGCTCGGCATATCCATCGCTACGGTCAAGCGCATGACGACGGCTCTGCAAAAGGCCGGCGTTCTTGAGCGCACGGGAACGAACCGCAGCGGCGAGTGGCATGTTTTGAAGGATTGAATGAGATGAAAAGAGGAGAACCCACCACACCCAAGCGGGCATGGTGGGTTCTTTTGAGGAAAGCACTTTTCAGGCGAAGTACTGGAAGTAGCAGATCGCCGCGAAGAGGGCGAAGGAAACGATGATGAAGAACATGCTGGCGCGTGTCATCCAGAGCTTTTCCTTCTCGTTAAAGTTCCCTTGCTTGTAGCCGTAGATCAAGAGAAGAGAGAGGAAGAGCGTGCCGTACATCGAGCGATTCAGCCACGTCATCTCCTGCCAGCCGATGAATGCGATGAAGAGCGTGAGCGCGAGCATGATGAGGAGGAAGGTGTCCTTGCCTTTTTTTTCGGGGCGTTTTTCGGCGTCTTTGCCGACGGTCGGCGGTTTCAAGTGTTTGCGTATTTTCTTTAATTGCTTTGCCATGTCGAATCCCTGCTTTCTTTGCACAAGTTTGTCATAATATCTTTTCTATTATACTCACTCTATGAGAACTTGGCAATGTGCTTGTCGCTCTTAACATTTCGTAGTACAATGAAACGGTATAATATATAAGAGGAAGCAAATGGATTCATTCATGGAGTACATTTCGGTACGGGTGGGGGAAAGATATGATACGGGAGCAGCGGAGCAGGGAAAAGCTCAAGTCTTATTATCGAAAATTTCGGGATGAAGGAAAAATAGACGTCAATGTGCATCCTTGGGTTGCTGAAGCGTGGCGCGAGAGCGAACGGCTCGGTGTGCCGCGGGTGGGCACGGAACCGAAGCACGCGCTTTCGCCGGAAGATTTTCGTGTGCTGCAGAAAAAACATGCGCATGCCATCGACTGTCTTTCGCAGCTGACGGAAGGCGTACAGGAGTTTTTTGCACGATACGGTTTAAGCCTCTTGCTGCTCGATGCGGATGCGATCGTTTTGAAGAGTTATTCGCTGCCCTTCATGCATTTGCCTCACGGCAAGGTCGAGGGATCGCGCCTTGGCGTCGAGGAGATCGGCGCATCGAGCATCAGCATAGCGAGGGAGAAGCGCACGCCGTTTTGGGTTTTCGGACCGGAGATCTGGCGTGAGGCAAGTCACGCGGGCGACGCCTGCACGGCGCCCGTTCTCGTCGGCGAGGAGCTGCATTATCTCGTGAATATTGTCGTCAACGATCCGGCGGCTGTGCCGCAGGATGCAGTCATCGCACAGCTTTTGCTCGTCTCTCGCTCGCTTGCCGCCGCCTTGTCCCGCGATCTCAGACTGCGGGCGCAGGAAGCGATCTTGGACACTGCGCCGTTTGCCGTATATCACATACTGCCGAGCGGAGAGGTGGTCTACGCGAACCGCTTGGGGCTTGAGCGTCTCGCTCGCATCGGTGCGCGAGATAAAGAGACGAGCCGACTTTCGAATCTCAACGATATTGTCCTGAATTATCGTCACACGCCGATCTATCAAGGATTCAGCGGCACGCCGTCGTACAACAAGGAAGTCACATGGATCACGGCGGCAAAGACGTATGAGGATATCACGACGGTCGTGCCGTTGGAAAGTCCGGCGACGCATGAAGTTTTCGGCGTGGTGACCATTTCTATGCCGATCGAGGACATCCGTATGCTCGTTGCGCATACAGCCGGCTATACGGCGAAGTACAGTCTCTCGACGATGGCGGGTACGGGGCAGGCGTTTTATGCGCTGCGCGACAAGGCGCTGCGCGTGGCGCACGGCAAGCATCATGTGCTGCTGCAGGGAGAGGGCGGCACGGGCAAGCAGCGTTTGGCGCATGGCATACATCAGGCGTCGTCGCGTGCGGCGGGACCGTTGATCTCGTTTCGCTGCGGTGACGTGCAGCCGGAGCTTATCGCTGAGGAACTTTTCGGCGTCGCCGTCTCGCCCGCTGTCAGTCGTCCCGGCAAGCTCGAACTCGCTTCGGGCGGCACGCTCTTTCTCGATGAAATCGAGAAGCTGCCGAAAAAAACGGCTGCGGCGCTGGCAGCAGCCCTGCGTGAGGGCAAGGCGCATCGTCTCGACGAGACGGTGGTGCGTCCGATTGACGTGCGCGTCATTGCCGACTGCGACAGCGATCTCAAGCGTTTGACGGAGCGCGGACTTTTTGATCGCGGTCTTTATGATCTCGTTTCACGCAGCGTCATCCGAATGCCGGCGCTGCGCAATCGGCGCGAGGACATACCTCTGCTTGCCGAGCAGATCATTCGCGAGATCGCCGAGCAGCACCGCATGGAGCCGAAGCAGCTTCTGCCCGAGACGCTGACGCTTTTGGAGCAATACGATTGGCCCGACAATATCAAGCAGCTGCAGAGCGTTTTGGAGCAGGCGTTTTTCCATACCGCCGGCACCGTGATCGCTCCGGAGAACATCAATCTCATGGGCGATGTGAAGCCGGATGACAACTGGAAGAGTGATCGCGAGATATTCCTGCGTGCATGGAAGTCCGCCGGCGGCAACGTCAGTCGGCTTGCGAATCTCCTCGATGTCAGCCGCGTGACGCTCTATCGCTATTTGAAGAAGTTTCAGCTGGAAAAAACGTGAGGAGGAAGTTTTTTGCGACTGCGCAGAAAGCCGTGGGTGGATGAGGCCATTCACGCGTACGATGATTTTGTCTATCCTAAGGATCGTCCGGCGGGCGAGGCGGAGAGAGGCCGCTGGCAGGATGTTTTCGGACGCGAGGCGCCGCTTTTCGTCGAGCTTGGCACGGGAAAGGGAGATTTTATCAGCGAGATGGCAGAGAGGAATCCGCAGGTGAACTTCATTGGCATCGAGAAGCAGCAGGACGTCCTCATTGCTGCCGCGCAGAAGGTGCGTGAAAAGGGACTGAAAAATGTGCGTCTGCTCGTCTTTGACATCGCGCAGCTTGAGAAGATCTTTGCTCCCGCAGAGATCGCACGCTTCTTCGTGAATTTCTGCGATCCGTGGCCTAAGGCGCGGCACGCAAAGCGCCGTCTCACGCACCGCAGCTTCCTCATGCGCTACAAGGCGCTTCTTGTGCCCGGAGGCAGTCTCTTCTTCAAGACGGACAACCGTGCGCTCTTTGATTTTTCCTTGGAAGAGTTCCGCGAGATGGGGCTTTCCCTGCACGACGTCTGCTACGATCTGCACAGAGAGGCGCGTCCCGACAACGTGATGACGGAGTATGAAAGAAAGTTCAGCGGCAAGGGCGAGAAGATCAACCGCTGTGAAGTTACATTCGCCTGAAGGAGGGGCTTATGGAAAAACAGGAAGCGCAGGAGACAAAAGGCAGGAAGAGCTTCTGGGTCAGCGACATGGAGGCGGTTCTCGCCATCTTCATTGTGCTCCTCGTTTTTGGCAGCATCAATGTGTTCAGTTCGAGTTTTATTCTTGCGGAAACGAATTTCGGTTCGCCGTATTTCTTTTTGCAGCGTCAGCTTATCAATCTTGGAGCGGGCTTCTTCTGCTTCTTTCTCGGTTGCCGCGTGAACTACCATCGCTGGCGCGCGTGGATCGTGCCGGTCGTCGGCGTCACGATTCTTGCGCTGCTCGCCGTGCTTCTCGTGGGCGCGGAGGTCAACGGCTCAAAACGCTGGCTCGGTGCGGGAGGCTTTCAGATCCAGCCGGCAGAGATTGCAAAGCTCGTTTCTTTGATGCTCATCTCCGCCTATGCGGCGTATCGCGTGCGCAACGACAAGCCCATCGACATCCTTTTTCCCAACCCGCAGTATCTGTTGATTCTTTTTATGGGACTTTTGATTGAGCTGGAGCCGGACGGCGGCACAATGTTCATCGTCATCTTCGTGCCGTTCGTACTCATGTGCATTGCGGGGCTTGAAAAGACGAAGGTTCTGACGACCGTTGCCATCTTTGCGGCGGCGGGCGCGGCGCTTTCTGTCCTGCAGCCGTATCGTCTGGCGCGTCTCAAGGTCCTTATGGATCCGTGGGCGGATGCGCAGGGCATCGGCTATCAGACGGTGCAGTCGCTGTCTGCCATCGGCTCGGGGGGGCTCACGGGCATGGGACTCGGCATGGGCGTGAGCAAGTACAGCTATCTGCCCGAAGCGCATACGGATTTCGCCTTTGCTATTTTCAGCCAGGAAACGGGCTTTTTGGGCGTTATCCTCATGCTGGTGCTTTACTCGGCGTTTACTGTCTATGGCGCGCGTATCGCAAATGCTGCGGCTGATGCTTACGGACAGTTTTTGGCGACGGGCATCCTTCTCTTGATCAGCGGGCAGGCGGTCGTCAATCTCTTGATGGTCGGCGGTCTTTTGCCCGTCATTGGTGTGCCGCTGCCTTTCATCAGCTACGGCGGCACGTCGCTGATGATCAGCATGGCGAGCGTCGGCATCTTGCTGAACATCGGTCAGCATGGCACGGGCGCGTCGAGCCGCAGCAAGCTTCGCGAAGCCTTGGAGCGTGATGTGGCGAAGAAGAAAGCCGAGCGTCATCTGCGTCTTGTGAAGAAGTGAGGCGAACGAAGAGGTGTGATGGCAAGCATCTATGGAGAATGGGGAGCCGCGCACGCTGAAAGAAATGGAAAGCACGGATGAAAGAAAGAGGAGAGGGATTTTGCAGCTTATTTCCATCGTTGTTCCCGTCTTTAACGAGGAGGACAACTTAGAGCATTTTTATCAGGCGATTTGCGATGTCATGACTACGACGAAATATGACTTCGAACTGATCTTCGTCGACGACGGCTCACGCGACAGGAGCCGTGAGATCCTGCGCCGCTTGGAAGAGCGCGATGTGCGCGTGCAGCCGATCTTTCTATCACGCAACTTCGGGCATCAGATCGCCCTGACGTGCGGTCTTGACCATGCGGACGGCGCAGCGACGATCATGATGGACGGCGATATGCAGCACCCGCCCGCCTTGATTCCGACGCTTCTTGCCAAGTGGGAAGAGGGCTATGAAGTCGTTCAGACGATACGGGAGACGACGGAGGGCGTCGGCTGCTTGAAGAAAGCGACGTCGTATTGGTATTACAAGGCGCTCAACAGCATATCGCGCGTGCATATCCAAGAAGGCGGCTCGGATTTTCGTCTTATGGATCGCAAGGTTGTGCTCGAATTTCGCCGCTATCGTGAACGGGCGCGTTTCATTCGCGGCATGATCGGCGCTATGGGCTATCGGCAGGTGCAGATTCGCTTCGTTGCGCCCAAGCGCTTTGCGGGTGTATCTAAGTTCTCTCCGCGAAAGATGCTGCGCTTTGCGCTCGACGGCATCCTTGCTTTTTCGACGGTGCCCTTGCGTCTGGGGCTTTATGCGGGCTTTATTTGCGGTATCTTGAGCATACTCTTGCTCTTGCACGTGCTTTACATCAAGTTCATCGAGGGCAGCGCCGTGCCCGGCTGGGCGACGATCACGGCGTGCGTGCTGCTGTTCGGCGGCTTGCAGCTCGTCGCGCTCGGCATCCTTGGCGAGTACATCGGGCGTATTTTCGAAGAAGTCAAGCGCCGTCCGCTCTACCTCGTCGCGCGCGGCAAGCCGCGGGAAGCCGCACGCGCGATGACAGAAAACGGTGCGCCAAGAGAGACGGACATGGAGAAAGGGGAAGTGCATGATGCTGAAGAAACGGGAAGTCCTTCATGAAGTACGCCGCTACTTTGTGGTTCTTTTCGGCTGCGCTGTCTGCGGCGTGGGCATCAACCTCTTCATCCTGCCGGCGAACCTTCTGACGAGCGGTCTTGGCGGCATCGCCATTCTGCTGCATTACTTCGTGGGCTGGCCTGTCGGCGCGCAGCTTCTCGTCTACAATCTGCCGATTCTCTACCTTGCCCATCGCTTCGTGGGAAAGCGCTATGCTGTCGATACGATCTTGGGCACGGTACTGTTCTCCTTTGGCATCGACGTATGCAGTCCGCTTTCGGCGCTGCATCCCGTGCAGGACACGATGCTCAATGCGATCTTTGGCGGCGTCGTTTCCGGTATCGGCTATGGAATCATTTTTCGCTTCGGTTCAAATACGGGCGGCGTTGATGTGTTTGGCGCCATCTTGAAGAAGTATTGGTCGATCGACGTCGGTACGGGCGTGTTTCTGCTCAACATGCTCATCATCGCTGCATCGGCGGCGCTCTTCGATCTTGAGACGGCGCTTTTTACGCTCGTCTGCATCTATGCGACGGCGGAGCTGACAAACCGCTGGGCGGCTGGCTTCAACCGCGAGAAGGCGATCTTCATCATCTCAGGGGAAAGCGAAAAGATTGGCGATGCTATCATGGAGAGCCTGCATCGCGGCGTCACTTACCTTGAGGGGCGGGGCGGCTTCCTGCAGGAGAAGAAGGACGTCGCTTTTGTTGTCGTCTCTCTGACGCAGCTCGCGCGTGTCAAGGCGATCTGCGACCGCTTTGACGCGAACGCTTTCCTCATCATCGCCAACGCATCTGAAGTGCGCGGCAGAGGCTTTTCGAGCGAACGGATTCTCTATCAGTTCGCGAAGAGAAGAGAACTGATCGAAGCGCGCGAGAGAGAGAAGGATGGCGAGTATTAAGAAACAGCAAGAAACTTTCGATGAAATAAAGAAGGATAACGGGGGATGATTTCTCAATCTAGGGAGGGTGCGAGAAAATGAGCATGAAGATCGGCGGTGTCGTGCAGGGGCGTGAGGCGAGCGCTTCTTTTGTGTCAGCGCCCTCGTCCGCGATGGCGCTGAAGGGCAAGACGAGGGAAAAGACGCATCTCGGCAGCGCGGCAGAAGTGTCGATCAACAGGAAGGCGCGTCTCCTGCAGCTTGGGGAAAAGGACGCGAAGGAAATTCTGCGTGATGAGAAGAATTATGACGGTCTGACGGCTCATGGCAGACTTGCCGACATCGATGAAACGCGGCAGGGCGTCAAGATGGAGAAGGAGCGTATTCTTGAAATCAAGGAATTGCTCAAGGATGACACGCTGACGGATGACGAAAAGTCGGCGCTCAAAGAGGAGAAGGAAAAGCTTTTGTCGCATATCGTCGCGACCTCGTACGATGATAAAATTTCCATGATTTACGAGCTGAAGAAGAAGCTTGAAGCGAAGCTTGCAAAAGCGCATGAGGATGCTGCGAATGATCGTCTGCGTGCGCCCTTGACGAAAACGGATGAGGACGATGATGCTGATATATTCACGGGAGATATCGCGAAATGGAATCGACGCTTGGAGAAACTGCGCGAGCAGGGATTTGATGTGGAAAGTCACCGCATAAAAGATTCCTTGGGGATTCGAAGTCAGGAGCAGCAGGAATTCGATGAATTGGACAGCAGTCGGTCCAGGCTTGATTTATGGCTGAAGAATACACAGCGATTGGCAGAAGATTTGGAGTGGATGCTGCTGCGCTTTAGTGCGGGCGCTCGCCAGGAAGATGCAGCGGAAGCCGCTGAGAAGATGAAGGAAGAGCAGAAGAAGCTCGAAGAAATCGCGAAGATGAAGGAAGGCTTGCTGCCTTTGCCGCCGGAGAAGGTGCAGGCGGAGGAGGATGCCGACGATCCTGCGAAAAAAGGCAGGCGAAAAGGTAAGAGCGCAGGCGCTGACCTGACGGTTTCGCCTGCTGCAAATGCCGCTGTCCGCGCCGCAATCTCCCGCTACGCGGCGAATCATTGATCGGTAAAGAGAACGGTCGACGGAAGCTTTAGATGTTCTTCCGTCGACCGTTCTTTCCGTTGCGAGCACAGGCATCTTCTCTCAAAAATCGCCATCTCAGGGCATTGGCTATTATATAATGATCTGCCAGATCATGTATCGTAGTATCAAGTTTTTTGAAATCGAAGGAACTGCAGCTTGTCCATGCAATCCATCGCTTAGATTCTCTTGATGATTGTCCATTCACGAAAGATAGCGTTGCATCCGTTAAATCACAGGGGAGATGATCGTTCCCGACAATTAAGCGGGCTTGCCTTACACCGATAAAATGAAGCTCCAGACTTCTCAGCGCCATTTGGGACTGAAAACGGAGCGTCATCGTGTGTCCATCTATATTGGAATAGTGTATCGTGCCTTTCTGATCGACGCTGGTTTCGCTTTGATACGATGCGGCTACGATGCAAGCATCATGGAAGCCGTAATATAGACGGAGCAAATCTGCAATATCCTTTTCTGTTTCAATGTTTTTCCAAGAACACATTTCCTTATATCGCGCTTTTTCCCACGGCGTCGAACGTGTCTGTGATGCTCTTTGCAGGCGCTTTGTCGAGACGGCTCACGATGTAGATGGCAGAGAGGGCGAAGACGAAGCCCGGGATGATTTCGTAGAGACCGAAGAAGGAGAACTGCTTCCATACGAGGACGGTGACGCCGCCCGTGATGATGCCTGCGAGGATGCCGTTCCTCGTGGTACGCCGCCAGAAGAGCGAGGCGAGAAGCGCGGGGCCGAAGGCGGCGCCGAAGCCTGCCCATGCGTAAGCGACCATGTCGAGGATGAGGCTCTCGGGATTCATGGCGAGCGTCAGGGAAAGGGCGGCGATCGCGAGGACAGAAAGGCGGCTGACCCAGACGAGTTCGCTTTGGCTTGCTCCCTTATGCAGAAGCGAGCGGTAAAAGTCCTGTGCGAAAGCGGAAGCTGCGACGAGAAGCTGCGCCGACGCCGTGCTCATGATGGCGGCGAGGACGGCGGAGAGGATGAGTCCCGCGACGAAGGGGTTGAAAATCGAGTCCGTCATCACGAGAAAGACCGTCTCCGTCGCCGTGCCGAAGAGCGGATCGACAAGGTAAGCGCGTCCGACCATGCCGACGAGGACGGCGGCAGCGAGCGAGATAGCGACCCACGTCATGGCGATATGCATGGCGCGTCCAAGCTCGGCGGATGAGCGGATCGCCATGAAGCGCACGAGGATGTGCGGCTGACCGAAGTAGCCAAGTCCCCAGCCCATGAGCGAGATGAACTCGATGAAGCCGAGCGTAGAGCCGTCGGGCTTCTGGAAAGGATTGAAGAACGACGGTTCCATCGTGTAGATGGCGGCGAGCGTCGTCGATGGACCGCCGAGCAGATAAGAAGCGGCGGCAGGTACGAGCAGGATGGCGAAGAACATCATGACGCCCTGGATGAAGTCCGTCCAGCAGACGGCGAGGAAGCCGCCGGCAAGCGTGTAGAATACGACGACGAAAGCGCCGAGGAACAGCGCATAGGTATAGGGCAGGGAAAAGATCGTTTCAAACAGCTTGCCGCCCGCGACGAAACCAGACGATGTGTAGATGACGAAGAAGATCAAGATAAAGACGGCAGGGATGATGCGCAGAAGGTTCGACTTGTCCTCGTAGCGATTCTGCAAAAAATCGGGAAGCGTCAGTGAATTGTTGGCAAGTTCCGTATATTTTCTGAGACGTGCGGCGACGAACTTCCAGTTCGCGTAGGTGCCGAGCGCAAGCCCCAGCGCGATCCAGCCCGCGTTGAGCCCGGCGATGTAGGCGAATCCCGGCAGCCCCATGAGCATCCAGCCGCTCATGTCGGAGGCTTCGGCGCTCAAGGACGTGACCCACGCGCCGAGCTTACGGTTGCCGAGGATGTAGTCCGCCATAGAGCGCGTGCGCCGATAGTAGTAGATGCCGATGAGCATCATGAAGCCGAGGTAGACGATGAATGCGATGATGATCGCCAGGTTGTTTGTCAAGATAAGTCCCTCCAAATTTTACGAATATACTTCCCTATTATAATATAAAACAGAAAAGGGCTCAACGTGATATTTCTCCAATAGAAGGGAGCCGGGGATATGACGAAGACTGTACTGATTCATGAACTTGAAGATACCCATGCAATTTCTCCAATGTACGAGGAATCAAGCGGACCGATTTATGTCAATGAAAATGGCTATGACGATATGGTCATTATGCGTATGAAAACTTACGATAAGTATATACTTAGACAGGAAATATACTAAAAACTTGTTGCTGCAGAAGAAGATTTCCATAGCGGTAAAACTGCTGATGTGGAAGAAGCTTTGCAGGAGATGCGGCAGAAATATCATGTATAAGCTCGTTTGACATCTTAGTGTTTGCGGGACTGCCGCACGTCCATACTTGTCAAAGCGCGAAATTTCCATTATAATAAGGCAGAGCTAGCAAAAACGAAGATTATGGCAGGTGGCGAAGCGATGGCTCGTTCATCTGCCTTTTCTTGTCAGCCAAGGGAAGGATGGGATGTTCGGGTTGGAAGGAAAGCTGAAGTTATACGGGTTCAATAATCTGACGAAGTCTTTGAGCTTCAATATCTACGATATTTGCTACGCGAAATCGCAGCGTGAGCAGCAGGACTATATCAAATATATTGACTCGCAGTACAACTCAGAGCGGTTGACGAAGATCCTCATGCGCGTGACGGAGATGATCGGTGCGCATGTCTTGAGCATCTCGAAGCAGGACTACGATCCGCAGGGCGCGAGCGTGACCTTCCTTATTTCCGAGGAGGATGCGGCGGGACACAAGAAGCCGCTGATGAATGACGAGATCGTCGCGCACCTCGACAAGAGCCATGTGACCGTGCATACATACCCCGAGTTCCATCCCGAGACGAGCATCGCGACGTTTCGCGTCGACATCGACGTGGCGACGTGCGGCGAGATCACGCCGTTGAAGACGCTCGACTACCTCATTGGCAAGTTCGATTCGGACATCATCACGATGGACTACCGCGTGCGCGGCTTCACGCGCGATGTGACGGGAAAGAAGCTCTTCATGGACGACAAGATGTCGTCGATTCAAGAGTATATCAAATCGGAGACACTGGCGACCTACGACGCCGTGGACATCAATGTCTATCAGGCGAATATTTTCCACACGCGTATGCTCATCAAAGAGATCGAGCTGCAGAATTACCTTTTCAATACGGATATTTACGAGATACCGCCGAAGACGCGGCTCGCGATCAGCAATAGCCTGCGGCGCGAGATGATTGAGATCTACAGCGGCAGCAATGTATTCTGAGCGGGGCTTTGCGCTTTGCTCCATAGGAGGAAAGAGAAGGATTGGAAGCATTCGACTACCATACGCAGGACAGGGCGCCTGTTCTTGAAGCTCTGGAGCGCTTCAAGGGCAGGCGCGTCGTGCCTTTTGACGTGCCGGGGCACAAGCGCGGACGCGGCAACGCGGAGCTTGTGGACTTTCTCGGTGAGAAGTGCCTTTCCGTCGATGTCAATTCGATGAAGATGCTCGACAATCTCTGTCACCCTGTGTCCGTCATTCGCGAGGCAGAGGAGTTGGCGGCGCGGGCGTTCGGTGCGGCGCACGCTTTCTTCATGGTCGGCGGCACGACGAGTTCGGTGCAGGCGATGATTCTGACGGCGGCGAAGCGCGGCGAGAAGATCATCCTGCCGCGCAACGTGCATCGAAGCGTCATCAACGCGATGATCCTCTCGGGCGCTGTTCCTGTCTATGTGAATCCGCAGATGGATCGGCGGCTCGGCATCGCGCTTGGCATGAGGCTCGCCGATGTCGAGCGTGCAATCGAGGAGAATCCGGACGCGAAGGCAGTTTTCGTCAACAATCCGACGTATTACGGTATATGCTCGAACATCCGCGCTATAGCCGATCTCGCGCACGCGCACGATATGCTGCTCCTCGCCGATGAGGCGCACGGCACGCACTTCTACTTCCACGATCATTTGCCCGTTTCCGCTATGGCGGCGGGCGCGGACATGGCGTCGGCGAGTATGCACAAGTCGGGCGGCTCTCTGACGCAAAGCTCGCTCCTCTTGATCGGCGAGCGCGTACACGCGGGCTATGTGCATCAGATCATCAATCTTACGCAGACGACGAGCGCGTCGTACATCCTCATGGTAAGCCTCGACATCTCGCGGCGCAACCTTGCGATCCGCGGGCGCGAGACGATTGACAAGGTCATCCGTCACGTCGAATATGCGCGTTCTGAGATCAACGCTATCGGCGATTACTATGCCTATGCGAAGGAGCTTGCCGACGGCGACGCCGTCTTCGATTTCGACGTCACGAAACTTTCGATTTTCACGCGCTCTCTGGGGCTTGCGGGCATTGAAGTCTACGACCTCCTGCGCGACGAGTACGACATCCAGACGGAGTTCGGCGACATGGCGAATCTTCTCGCCTACGTCTCAATCGGCGACCGTCCCAAGGACATTGAGCGTCTCGTATCCGCGCTCGCCGAAATTCGACGCAACTACAAGAAGCCGCCGAAAAACATGCTGGAGGTCGAGTACATCAGCCCGAAGGTCGTCTGCGGACCGCAGGAAGCGTTCTACGCTGAGAAGGAGGCGCTTCCCATCGCCGATACGGCGGGACGCGTCGCGGGCGAGTTCGTCATGTGCTATCCGCCGGGCATTCCGATCCTCGCACCGGGCGAGCTTGTGACGGCGGACATCCTCGATTATATCCGCTACGCGAAGAAGAAGGGCTGCTCGCTGACGGGGCCTGAGGATATGGAGATCCGGCGGCTCAACGTGATGAAGGAGACTGAGGCATGAATCTTTGGTTTACGGAGAAGCACACGAAGAATGCGGGCTTTTCTATCAAGGTCGATCGGCAGATTTACTCGGGCAGGAGTGAGTTCCAGCGCATCGACATCTTCGAATCGCCGGAATTCGGGCGCTTTCTGACGATCGACGGCTACATGATGCTGACGGAGAAGGATGAGTTCATCTATCATGAGATGATCGTGCATGTGCCGATGTGCGTCCATCCCGAGGCGAAGCGCATCCTCGTCATCGGCGGCGGCGACGGCGGCACGGTGCGCGAGCTTCTGCGCTATAAAAGCGTCGAGCGCATCGACCTCGTGGAGATCGACGAGATGGTCGTCGAGGCGTGCCGCGAACATTTGCCGCAGACGGCGGCGTGCCTTTCGGACGAGCGCATTCGCTTCTTTTTCGAGGACGGTTTGCGTTTTATCCGTCAGCCCGAGGACGAGTATGATTTAATTCTTGTGGATTCGACCGATCCTTTCGGGCCGGGCGAGGGGCTTTTTACGAAGGAGTTCTACGGCAACTGCTTCAAGGCTCTGCACGAGGACGGCATCATGGTCAATCAACACGAAAGCCCCTTTTACAAGGACGACGCTTATGCCATGCAGCGTGCGCACAAGCGCATCGTCGAGTCGTTCCCCATCAGCCGCGTCTATCAGGCGCATATCCCGACGTACCCGTCGGGGCACTGGCTCTTCGGCTTCGCATCGAAGAAGCGTGCGCCTGTCGAGGGCGTTGATTGGCAGCGCTGGAAGCGGCTCGGCATCAAGACGCGCTACTACAATACGAAGCTGCACGTCGGCGCTTTCGCCTTGCCGACGTATGTGGAGGAGATGCTGCGCGATGTTGAAAGATAATGTAGAAACTTTTCTGGGCTGCGACACATCGTATGAAGAGTCGCGCATCGTGCTCTTCGGCGCGCCATTTGATTCGACGACGTCGTTTCGGCCGGGCACGCGCTTCGCGAGCCGCACGATGCGTGCCGAGTCGTATGGACTGGAGACGTACAGCCCATATCTCGACCTCGATATGGAGGCGGCGCGCGTCTTTGACGGCGGCGACTTGGAGCTTTGCTTTGGCGATACGGCTCGCGCTCTGGGGCAGATCGAGGACTTTGCGCGGGATTTGCTCGCCGATGGCAAGAAGCCCTTCATGATCGGCGGCGAGCATCTCGTGACGCTTCCCGTCGTGCGTGCGCTCGCCGAGCGCTACGAAGATCTCCATATCGTGCATTTCGATGCGCATACGGACCTGCGCGATGATTACTTGGGCGCGAAGCTCTCGCACGCGACGGTCATGCGCCGCGCTTGGGACATCTTGGGGGACGGACGCATTCATCAGTTCGGCATACGGAGCGGCGAGCGCGCGGAGTTCCTCTGGGCGAAGGAGCACACGCATCTTCAGCGCTTCGATTTCACGGGGCTTGAGCGGAGCCTTGCTGAACTTATGGGAAAGCCCGTGTACTTGACGCTCGATCTCGATGTGCTCGATCCGAGTGTTTTTCCCGGCACGGGCACGCCCGAGCCGGGCGGCGTGAGCTTCCTCGATCTCCTTCGTGCGCTCCGAAAGACGCTGCGGCTCGACCGCATCGTCGGCTGCGACATGGTCGAACTGTCGCCGCACTACGATGCGAGCGGCGCATCGACGGCGGTGGCCTTGAAGCTCCTCAGAGAGATGCTTCTCGCTTGGGAAGAGCCGGCGATTCGCGGTGCAGAGATGGTTTGAGGCGGGCGGCAAACGCCCTTGAGTTGACGACAGGAGGAAAATCATGGGAAAGGCTTTGATCATCGGCGCGGGCGGCGTCGCAAGCGTCGCCGTGCACAAGTGCTGCCAGAACAGCGACGCCTTTGAGGAAATCTGCATTGCGAGCCGCACGAAGGCAAAGTGCGATGCGTTGAAGGAAAAACTCGCGGGCGGCAAGACGAAAATCACGACGGCGCAGGTGGATGCGGACAAGACGGACGAGCTCATCTCCCTGATCGAGCGGGAGAAGCCCGACGTCGTCTTGAATCTCGCGCTGCCGTACCAGGATCTGACGATCATGGACGCATGCCTTGCGACGAAGACGCACTATGTCGATACAGCGAACTACGAGCCGGAGGACACGGCGAAGTTTGAATACAAATGGCAGTGGGAATACAACGACCGCTTCAAGGAAGCCGGCATCACGGCGCTGCTCGGCTCGGGCTTCGACCCGGGCGTCACGGGCGTCTTTTCCGCTTATGCCTTGAAGCATCACTTCGACGAGATCAACTACATCGACATTCTTGACTGCAACGCGGGCGATCACGGCTATCCGTTTGCGACGAACTTCAACCCCGAGATCAACATCCGCGAGGTTTCAGCGAAAGGCAGCTATTGGGAAGACGGCAAGTGGGTCGAGACGGAGCCGATGGAGATCAAGCGCGTCTACAACTTCCCCGAGGTCGGCGAGAAGGACATGTACCTCCTGCACCACGAGGAGCTGGAGTCGCTTGCACTGAATATCCCCGGCATCCGCCGCATTCGCTTCTTCATGACGTTCGGCGAGAGCTACCTGCGCCACCTCAAGTGCTTGGAAAATGTCGGTATGACTTCAATCGAGCCGATTGAGTTCGAGGGCAAAAAGATCATTCCGCTGCAGTTCCTCAAGGCGGTGCTGCCCGATCCTGCGAGCCTTGGCCCGAGGACGAAGGGCAAGACGAACATCGGCTGCATCTTCCGCGGCAAGAAGGACGGCAAGGAAAAGACGTACTATCTCTACAACGTCTGCGATCACGAAGCGTGCTACAAAGAAGTCGGCTCGCAGGCGGTTTCCTACACGACGGGCGTGCCCGCGATGATCGGCGCGATGCTCGTGATGAACGGCACATGGAAGGGCGCGGGCGTCTATAACATCGAGCAGTTCGATCCCGATCCGTTCATGGATGCGCTGAATCGCTGGGGCTTGCCGTGGCAGGAGAGCTTCACGCCGGAGCTTGTCGATTGATGGGCGAGGCTTTCGGGAAATTCGAGAAATACGCAGAAATTTTCCATGCTGTGCCGACGCCCTCCTACGTCGTCATGGAGGAGCTTCTGCGCAGGAATCTCGCCGTGCTGCGCGACTTGCAGCAGGAGACGGGCGCACATGTGCTTCTGGCACAGAAGGCGTTTTCGATGTTTCACTTCTATCCGCTCATCGCCGAATACCTCGCAGGTGCGGCGGCGAGCGGTCTCTTTGAGGCGCGTCTCGCATACGAGGAGATGAAGGGTAAGGAGAACCACGTCTTTTCGCCGGCGTTCAAGGCTGAGGACATGGCAGAGATCGTCAAGATCGCCGATCACATCGTATTCAACTCCTTCGCCCAGTGGGAAAAGTACGGTGCGCTTGCTTTAGCGCACGGCTGCGCGTGCGGCATCCGCATCAACCCCGAGCATTCGACGCAGGAGCACGCGATCTACGACCCATGCTCGGCCGGCTCGCGTCTCGGCGTCAAGCGCGGCGATTTTCGCCCCGACAAGCTTGATGGACTGACGGGGCTGCACTTTCATACGCTTTGCGAGCAGGGGGCGGAGCCGCTGGCGGAGACGCTCGAAGCCGTCGAGGAGAAGTTCGGCGCATGGCTGCCGCAGATGGAGTGGATCAACTTTGGCGGCGGACACCATATCACGCGCGAGGGCTACGACATCGACCTGCTGAAACAGTGCATTGCGCGTATGCAAACGAAATACGGACTCAAGGTCTATATCGAGCCGGGTGAGGCGATCGCGCTCGATGCGGGATTCCTCGTCGCCGAGGTACTGGAAATCGTTGAAAACGATACGCCTGTCGCCATCCTCGACACGTCGGCGGCGTGCCACATGCCCGACGTCATCGAGATGCCGTACCGTCCGCCCGTCTTGGGGGCGGACGAGGCAGGGGAGAAGCCCTTCACCTATACCTTTGCGGGACCGACGTGCCTTGCGGGCGATACGATCGGCACATACTCGTTCGATGCGCCGCTTGCCGCCTCCCGCCGCGTCGTCTTCGGCGACATGGCGATCTATACGATGGTGAAGAACAACACGTTCAACGGTATGCCGCTGCCTGCGATCGTCGCCGTCGACGAAACGGGCGCATGGCAGGTCGTGCGCCGCTTCGGCTACGAGGATTTCAAGATGCGCCTGTCTTAGAAGAAACGCCGTCGTTCGCGATGGCGCTTCTTCGCGTTCTGTAGGGAAGACTTGACCTGCGGCGCATAGGTGGTACAATAAAGAGCGACGCCCTTTATTCGGGGCGGAGAAGAAATGATTTTATTTTCAAAGGAAGTGGATGTTTATGCTGCGTCGTTTGGAAGAATTGCCCGTTGGCTCTTTTCACTACAAGATGCTTCTCGTCACGGGTTTGGGTTGGCTCTTTGATGCGATGGATACAGGCCTGATCGCCTTCGTTCTGCCGCTCTTGGTCAAGGATTGGGGGCTGAGTCCCGCGCAGGCGGGCTGGATCGGCTCTGTGGGACTCATCGGTATGGCGCTCGGGGCGGTCGTGGCGGGTTCGCTTGCCGATCGCTGGGGGCGCAAGAAGGTCTTCACTGCGACGGTTCTGCTCTACAGTGTATCGACGGGACTTTGCGCGCTGGCTTGGAGCTATGAATCGCTGCTCGTCTTCCGTTTCCTCGTCGGCTTCGGCCTCGGCGGCGAACTGCCCGTCGCCGTCACGCTCATGACTGAGTATGCGCCGACGCGGCTGCGCGGACGTTTCATCGTCCTTCTTGAGAGCTTCTGGGGCGTCGGCTGGCTCGTCGCCGCCTGCATCTCGTATCTCTTCATTCCGACATTCGGCTGGAAGCTCGCGTTCCTTCTCGGCGCTTTGCCCGCGCTCTATGTGTTCCTCATCCGCCTGCACCTGCCCGAATCCGTCCGCTACCTGCTCGCGAAGGGGCATGTCGAGGAGGCGAAGGAAATCGTCTGCAAGCTGGAGGAAAAGCTCGGTCTTGCGAACCGTCCGTTTACGGCAGATGAACTATTGCCGCGGGAAAGCGCCAGAGAGACGGGATTTGCCGCTCTGTGGCAAAAGGGCTTCCGTCTGCGCACGGCGATGCTTTGGCTGACGTGGTTCGGCATCGTCTTCAGCTACTACGGCATCTTCATGTGGCTGCCGTCGCTCGTCTACGCACAGGGGTTCGCCGTCGTCAAGACCTTCGAGTATGTGCTGATGATGACGCTCGCGCAGCTGCCCGGCTATCTTGCTGCCGCGTGGCTCGTCGAGGTCATCGGGCGCAAGTATACGTTGTCTGCTTTTCTGCTCTTGTCGGGCGTTTGCAGCTACTTCTTCGGCGCTGCCGAATCGTCGTCGGCGCTTCTCGCCTGGGGCGCGGGCATGAGCTTCTTCAACCTCGGCGCATGGGGCGTCATCTACACCTACACGCCCGAGCAGTACCCGACGGCGATGCGTGCGCTCGGCAGCGGCTGGGCGGCGGGCTTTGGACGCATCGGCGGCATGATTGCGCCGATGCTCGTCGGCGTGCTGCTCGCCGGCTCCGTCGGCATTGAGACGATCTTCGCTCTGTTTGCTTCCGTATTCGTGCTGATCTCGATCGTCGTCATCGCCTGCGGCAAGGAAAGCAAGCAAAAGACGCTCGAAGATCTCGCAGACGTCCGCGAGGCGCATGGAGCATGAGCGATGGCGCAGTATATCTTCGTCTTTTTGGGCGGCGGCATGGGCGCCGTCTGCCGCTATTTGGCGACCTCGCTCCTCGCCGTGCGCTTCGGGACAGCATTTCCTTACGGCACGCTCTTTGTCAACGTGTCGGGCAGCTTCCTTATGGGCGTGCTCATGGGGCTTTTGCCGCTTTTTCCTTTTGGCGATAAATATTTGCCGGAGAACTTGCGCTTGCTGCTCGGCGTCGGCTTTCTCGGCGGTTTCACGACCTTTTCGTCGTTCAGCATGGAAACGATGAATTTGCTGCAGGAGCCGCATACGCTTTCGGCGTTGGCGAATATCTTCATGAGCGTTGCTCTCGGCATAACGGCGGCGTGGGCGGGTATTTCTCTCGTACGTGCCATACTCTAGTTTGATGTAGTGTGAGAAACGGCTGCTGCAAGATCCTGCGGCAGTCGTTTCTTCTTGTCATGGAAGGATTTGTATAGTATAGTTATGATATAGATATAAAATTAGATTAGAAAGAGGAGGGAACTGCATAATGGAAACGAGACTGGATTGCTGGTACAGCGAACGGCTGCAAAAGGAAATGCGTGTTCGTACATACGGGAACGGCGGTGTGCCTGTGCTCGCTTTTCCGCCGCAGCAAATGCTCTCCGATGCGTATGAAAAAGCAGGCGTGACAGAGACTCTGGCGCGTTGGATCGACGGGCAGAGAATGCGCCTCGTGGCGGTCGATACGATCGACGGCGAAAGTTGGTTCAGCGACGGCGACCGCGATTGGCGTGCCAACCGGCAGGAAACGTATTATGAATATATTTCTGAGGAAGTCGTGCCGTTCGTTCGTTCTCTGGGCAGTTGGGATCATCTGCCGATTTGCATTGGCTGCGGCTTCGGCGGCACACATGCGGCGATCCTCTTTTTGCGCCGCCCCGACCTCTTCTCGGGGCTGATCTCACTCGCCGGCTCTTATGACGCAAAGACTTTTTTTGACGGCTGGCTGAATTGGCGTCTCTACGATAATTCGCCGCTCGATTTTTTGCCCAATATGGCGAATGAACATCCTTATATCGAGATTTACAATGCGAGAAAGCTCGTCTTTTGTACGGGGCAGGGGCAGGGACTTGATGAGCCGCGCCGCACGACGGATCTCCTGCGCACAGTGCTGCGTGATCGGGGCGTCAAGGCATGGATTGACTTTTGGGGTCACGACGTAGACTATGGCTGGGCTTGGTGGAAGAAGCAGCTCGTGTACTTCCTGCCCTATGTACTCGCCGAATGACAGGCATATTTCATAAAAATGAAAAGGCGGCTCCACGCCGTCGTTCTGCAAAGAAAGCGAAGTGAGGAAATGGCGGAAATTATAGCAGAGAACCTGCACGGCATCATTCACGACATTCTTGCCGACTACAAGACGGATCGCATCATTGACAAGATGGATGTGTTCTGCCGTCCGGATAAGAGGGCGGTCATCGACATCCTTGATAAGCTCGTGCGCATCGTCTTTCCGGGCTATTTTAAGGATGCGCATTACCGCGTTTACAGTGTCGAAACCAATATGACGATGCTCATGGAAGATGTGGCGTACCTTCTGAATAAGCAGATTGCCATCGCGCTGCCCTGCACATGTGCAAAGCTGCACTCGGAGGGAGAGCTTGCCGACCGTGCGCAGGAGATCACGCTTGCCTTTTTCCGTGCTATTCCGAAGCTCCGCGCCTACATCGAGCTTGACGTCCGCGCGGCTTTTGAAGGTGATCCTGCGGCGTCGAGTGAAGCCGAGATCATCTACTCCTATCCGGGACTTTATGCGATCTGCGTGCATCGTCTCGCGCATGAACTGCATGTGCTCGGCGTACCTGTCATCCCGCGTATCATGTCGGAGCACGCGCACAACTGTACGGGCGTTGACATCCATCCGGGCGCGACGATCGGCAGGAGTTTCTTCATCGACCACGCGACGGGCGTCGTCATCGGCGAAACAACGGAGATCGGCGAGCATGTGAAGATATATCAGGGCGTGACCTTGGGGGCGCTTTCGACGAAGGGCGGACGCTCCCTGAAGGACAAGAAGCGTCATCCGACGATTGAGGATTATGTGACGATTTATTCGGGCGCATCGATCCTCGGCGGCAAGACCGTCATCGGCAAGGGCGCAATCATCGGCGGCAACGCGTTCATCACGAAGTCGGTCGCGCCCGGCACGCAGATCAGCGTGAAGAATCAGGAACTGCGCTACGACAAGTCGCGCGATGAATTGGAGCAGGTTGATTTCGAGGGAGAAGCTCCGTGGTTTTATGTGATATAATTTTCTGTTGCTGACATTTTGTATTTTGTGTTTTTTATAAAAGGTGTTGACAAGGGGCGCACATAGTGCTACCATAATACATGAAGTTCATGAGAACATAAAAACTTCATATCGATTGGGTTAGGTGTCGCAAGACTTAATAGGGAATCCGGTCAATGCCGGAGCGGTCCCGCCACTGTAACAGCGAGCGAATCTGCATGATGTCACTGGGGAGTTTTCCTTGGGAAGGCGCAGAGGAGCGATGACCTGAAGCCAGGAGAACTGCCTAGCTGACAATCACCGTTTGACCTGCGAGTGATGGGGAAGGGGATTATTGCGCAACGCAATGAATCCCGGCTGAAGGCCGGGTTTTCTTTTGTAGTGCCTCCCCTCCGAAACCCCTTTCCCATCGCGGGCAAAGGGGATCCATTTCGGCGGAGAGTTTTCCCTGCGGCTTGGGCTACAGGGGAAAGCATTGCTCATATATTATTTCCGATCCAGTTCTCTTTTCGCTGCTCTGCAGCGGCTCCGAGTGTGGAGACTCGGAGCTTCCTTTTTCAAGACCGGCTTTCGCTCGGACGACTTGACATCGAGTGCAAAGCTTGCCATAATTTTTCGGGGAACACCTTTTGCGGGTTGTTTCCCGATGTGTTTATTTCTTACGTTTCAAAGGAGAGATAGTGAATGAAGAAGAATTTCAAGAAGATGCTGGCTATGTCGCTGGCTTGCGGCGCTGTGTTTGCTTTCGGCACGCCGTCCGTGGACGCTGCTTACATGCTGAATCCTGAAGTCACGGATGCGACGCCTGCGCTCCTTGAGGCATCGGAGATCGGCGCTTTGAAGTACGATAACCCCAAGATGCAGAATCTCCCGAACAAGGATGCCATCCTCGTCATGAGTTTCGGCACGACTTTCAAGGATTCGCGTGAGAAGACGATCGAAGCGACGGTCAAGGCGATTCAGGCGGCTCATCCGAATGTAAAGGTCGAGTTGGCGTTCACTTCGCATATCATCGTGGATCGTATCAAGGCGAAAGAGGGGCTTGATATTCCGACGCCGGAAGCAGCGCTGAAGCAGCTCAAGAAGGACGGCTATACGCGCATTGCGCTGTGCTCGCTTGATGTTGTTCCGGGTATGGAGTATGCCTATGACAAGGCGATTTTCAACGAGTACAAGGACAGTTTCAAGAGGATGACGCTCGGCACGTCGCTTATCTACTGGCAGGGTCAGGAAGAGCAGCGCGACGATGTCAAGGAGGCTCTCTCGGCGCTGTCGACGCAGTTCCCTGAGGTCGCTAACGACGAAGCCATCCTCATCATGGCGCACGGCACGCCGCATCCGGCAAATGCCTACTACAGCGTCATTCAGTCGGGCATCAACCGTATGCAGCTCAAGAACACCTACATCTATACGGTCGAGGGCTGGCCGGGTCTTGAGGATATCATTCCTGAGCTTAAGGCGAAGGGCATCAAGTCTGTCACGCTCATGCCGCTGATGATGGTTGCCGGCGATCATGCGAACAACGACATGGCGGGTGATGAGCCGGATTCGCACAAGTCCATCCTCATGAAAGAGGGCTTCAAGGTCAACACCTACATTCATGGCATTGGTGAGAATGGGCTGATCCGCGGTCTCTTCGTCGATCGTGCGAATGAAGCGTGGGATATGCTCCAAGCCAAATAAGAAAACGAAGATACATCTCCTTTTAATAGAGAACGCCGCTTGGAAATTCCAAGCGGCGTTCTTGTCAAATATGGAAGAAATTCATCATCTTCATCGCGAGTTTCTTCGGTTCGGCATCTTTGTTCCGCAGCAGATAGGTAAGAGAGCCGGCAAAGAAGAAGGCGGAGATGGGGACGAAGCGTCGTCCCTTTCTGAAATTCGCCCAGACGAGGAGCTTTTGGAAAAGCATCTCAATGTCTGTGCGTGTGCCATCGTATCTCTTCATGATGCGCTGCAGCCGCCAGTCCGATGTGCAGTAGGCATAGATCGTGTCGATGAGCGCAGGGTCGTCGAGATGGTCGATGTACTCGTTGATGAGCGAGTTGACGAGCGTTGAACGCTTGAGCGAGCGGCGCATCTGCAGAATGAAGAGGGCGGTGAGGAGACCGAGGGTTATGAGGAGAAGCGTGTTTAGCATATAGATTCCTCGCGTGTGTTCGGACTATACGGGAATAACAGTTCGGCTCTTGCGCGGTGGGTGCGGGGCTTTCGAAGCCGCTGGCTTTTCGGTATGGGCGGGTGCGTCCTGCTGGGCAAGCTGCTCCTGATACCAGCCTTCAAGCGCATCGTATTCACGCTTGAATACAGGGTCTTTGAGTTGTTCTTCAAGGTAGTCGTTCAAAGTTAACATGATAGATTCCTCCTCTGGTAGTCAAGACGATATGCTTTGGCACGTTCGATTTCTTCAATAGGGGTCTTTTGCGTTTTTTTTATGAATCCGTTTGTTACAATGGCAGTATTGCCGACGATGAAAAAGTAGAGGACTCGCGATATGTTGCCAGCAAATGTGGTGCGAAGTTCCATGATGCCATCCGTAAGCTCTTTTGAATCGGGAGCACGCAGCAGGTATCCTTTTGCTTCGAGCAGTTTTAATGAACGGATGACCTTGGCTCGCATTTTATTGTCTAAACTGTCTAGAAAATCTGTGACGGGGTAAGAACCATCAGGTTTTTGATAAAATATAACATTCATTGTCGAATCCTCTGTCCTCATGGAATTGCTTTGAAAGTGTCATTCCTGTCTTTACTATACCATAAACTGCCGTCCACATAAAGTATAACGACGCTCTTGCTGTCAAAATGATTAGTCAAAAAGTCAAAAATAGTATTTGACTTTTTGACTTTTTGCGTTATAATAAGAAATAACAAGGCGAGGTGAAAGGAGCCTTGTTGTTTCTTAGGGAATCGTCATTGATATATAGGAGGAAATCATCATGGGAGAAGAAAGATATACGGAGAAAGCCTTGGCGGCGATGCAGACGGCACAGCAGGCGGCGGCTATGCGCTATCAGCAGGAGATCACGTCGGCGCATTTGCTCTATGCACTCGCGCAGGAGCCGGAGGGACTGCTTGCAACGATCTTCGAGGACTGCGGTACGGATCCGGCGATGCTACGTGCGCGGCTGGAACAAGAGCTCAGCAAGCTGCCGAGTGTCAAGGGGCAGGATCGTCTGACGATGGGCATGGACATGGTGCGCGTCATCGGCAGGGCGCAGGAATACGCCAAGAGCATGAAGGACGAGTATATCAGCACGGAGCATCTGCTGCTCGGCGTTGCCGCTGACGGCAGCAGCGAGGTGCAGGAGATCTGCCGCCAGTTCGGTCTGACGAAGAGCAGCGTCATGAATGCTGTCAAGAAGAACCGCAAAGAGAACGTCACGAGCGGCAATCCCGAGGATGGCTACAAGTCACTCGAAAAGTACGGGCGCGACCTCACGGATGCAGCGAAGAAGGGCAAGATTGATCCCGTGATCGGGCGCGACGAGGAGATTCGCCGCACGATTGAGATCTTGACGCGCCGCACGAAGAACAACCCCGTGCTCATCGGCGAGCCGGGCGTCGGCAAGACGGCGATTGTCGAGGGGCTTGCACGCCGCATCGTCGCGGGCGACGTGCCGGAATCTTTGAAGAATAAGACGCTCTATTCGCTCGACATGGGATCGCTCGTCGCAGGCGCGAAGTTCCGCGGGGAGTTCGAGGAGCGGTTGAAGGCGGTTTTGAACGAGATCGCGAAGTCGGATGGGCAGATCTTGCTTTTCATCGATGAAGTGCATACGGTCGTCGGCGCGGGCGCAGCTGAGGGCGCGATGGACGCAGGCAATCTCTTGAAGCCGATGCTTGCACGCGGCGAGCTGCGCTGCATCGGTGCGACGACCTTGAGCGAGTACCGCAAGTATATCGAGAAAGATGCGGCTCTTGAGCGCCGTTTCCAACCCGTCATGGTCAGCGAGCCGACGGTTGAGGATACGATCTCGATTTTGCGCGGCATCAAGGAGCGTTACGAGGTGCATCATGGCGTGCGCATCCGTGACAATGCGCTCTTGGCGGCGGCGACGCTTTCCGATCGCTACATTTCGGACAGGTTCCTGCCCGACAAGGCGATTGATCTCGTCGATGAAGCGGCGGCGAAGCTGCGCACGGAGATCGAGTCGATGCCGCAGCCGTTGGATGAGGTGCGCCGTAAGATCATGCAGCTGGAAATCGCCGAGCAGGCGCTGAAGAAGGAGACGGACGACGCTTCGAAGGAAAAGCTCGCGCATGTGACCGAGGAGAAGGAGACGCTGCAGCAGAAGGAAAAGGCGCTCAAGGACAAGTGGGAGGCAGAAAAGCAGGCGATCTTGCGCGTGCGTGCCGTCAAGAAGGAGATTGACCAAACCAAAAATGAGATGGAGCTTGCCGAGCGTAACTATGACTTGAACCGTTTGTCCGAACTGCGTTATGGCAAACTGCCGACCTTGGAAAAGCAGCTCAAAGAAGAGGAAGATGCCTTGGCGAAGAAGGCGACGGACGATCATTTGCTCAAGGAAGAGGTCGGCGAGGAGGACATCGCCGAGGTTGTGAGCCGCTGGACGGGCATTCCCGTCTCGAAGATGCTCACGGGCGAGCGCGAGAAGCTCCTGCGCCTCGAAGATGTGCTGCATGAGCGCGTCGTTGGGCAGGACGAAGCCGTGCGCGTCGTCAGCGAAGCGATCCTGCGGGCGCGTGCAGGCATCAAGGATCCGAACCGCCCGATCGGCTCGTTCATCTTCCTCGGCCCGACGGGCGTCGGCAAGACGGAGCTTGCCAAGACGTTGGCAGAGTCGTTGTTTGACGATGAGCGCAGCATGATCCGCATCGACATGTCGGAGTACATGGAGAAGCATTCCGTCGCGAGGCTCATCGGAGCGCCTCCGGGCTACGTTGGCTACGAGGAGGGCGGACAGCTCACGGAAGCCGTGCGCCGTCGCCCCTACAGCGTCATCCTGCTCGACGAGATCGAAAAGGCGCATCGCGACGTATTTAATGTGCTTTTGCAGATTTTGGACGATGGTCGCTTGACGGATGGCAAGGGGCGTGTCGTGAACTTCAAGAACACCGTCATCATCATGACGAGCAACCTCGGATCGCACGAGATCTTGAACAAGGACTTCGAGGAAGCGCAGGCGGCGGTCAAGGAGCTTCTGAAAGAGTACTTCCGTCCCGAGTTTTTGAACCGCGTCGACGACATCGTCGTGTTCAAGGGGCTCGCACGCGAGCAGGTCAAGGCGATCGCCAAGCTCTTGTTGGAGAGCCTTTCCAAGCGTCTCCGGCGCCAAGTGGGCATCACGCTCTCGTGGACGGAGGACGCCTTGGAGCTTTTGGCGAACCAAGGTTTCGAGCCGAATTTCGGCGCGCGTCCGCTGCGCCGTCTGATTTCGCACAAGGTGGAAACGGCTCTGTCGAAGGAGATCATCAAGGGCGAGGCAAAGGAAGGAGATACAGTCGAGATTGGCGCGGAAAACGGCGAGGTTACGTTCAAGACGCTTTGAACGAACGGCGGCAGTCATGCAGATGTGATGATGCAGATCCATAGATGAAAAGATGGGAGACAAATGTCTCTCATCTTTTTTATAAGAAAATGATGAGAAATCCTCATTTCTATGGTATTTAGTCCTAAGTGATGTTATAATAGGACAAACAAACTAATGGGTTGTGGAGAAGGAGTGGGAATACTGTGAAACTCAAGAAGTATCCAGTAAGTCAGTTGCAGGAAGGAATGGTTATTGGAAGAGGAATTTATGAAGAGGACATGACGGTTATTCTGGCGGAAGGAACGGTACTCGACCGTCAGATGATCGATTCTCTGGAGGGCAGAGACGTCAGTTTTGTGCATGTTCGGCAGGATGTCATGGCAGCGCCGCCTGCACCGAAGGATGCCGCAGTCAAGGCGGCTCTGGCGGGCGCTGCGCCGAAATCGGTGGATCGTTTGGACGCAAGCCGGATGGAGCCGGTTGTTTCCATGCTGAATATCGTGCCGGAAGCCGCCTCTCCCGAGAGGGATGCAGCCTTGGCGGAATTTATGCAGGAAGTGGCGGATACCGTTGATACTCGTTCCGTGATTCGCCCGAGAAGCGTTCAGTCGATGGTAAAGACCGGCATTGCACCGCAAAAAGACGCTTCGCTCGAAGCCGCCTATGTGCGGCAGTACGATGATCTCTATCTCAATCTCTCGATGTTTTACGAGATGACGCGCACGAGCGGCCACATCGACGCGCAGGCGGCGAAAATGCTCGCGCAGCAGATTTTGCCGCTGTGCTCAAGCGCCAAGGCGATCACGCATATTTACAATATGGAGACGCAGGGCGACTATTCGATTCATCACAGTGCGCGAGTCGCCATTCTTGCAGGTCTTATGGGGCAATGGCTTAAGATGCAGCGCCGCGATCAGCTGCGCCTCGTCATTGCGGCGGTTCTTTTGGATATCGGTTCTACACGCATCGCGACAGGATTTCTCAAAAAAGCGGGATGCTATACGAAGAAGGATCGCGTGCTCATGCAGAAGCATGCGCGTCTTGGTTATGCACTTGTGGCGAACTCGCCGTTTGGAACGGACGCACAGATCTTGGGAGCGATTCTTCAGCACCATGAGAGGAACGACGGCTCGGGTTATCCCGAGGGCTTGCGAAAGGAACAGATCTGCGACTTTGCACGCATCCTTGCGATACTTGACATTTATGACGCTATGGCGTCGAAGCGTGCTTACGCGAAGCAGCGTTCGCCTTTTGATGTATTTGAAATACTGTCCGACGACATCATTGCCGATCGTTTGGATGCGGGCTATGGTCTGCCGTTCATCCGCAATATCTGCAACTCGCTGAATGGCAACTGGGTCAGACTTACGAACGGTGAGACGGGCAAGATCGTCTATATTGACGACTCGCGCCTCAATGCGCTGCCGATTGTGCAGACGCTGGACGGCGCTTTCATCGATCTCAATACGCTGCGAACCATACGCGTAGATGCCTTGCTCACGGGGCGGGAAATGACGCATTGATCTTTCTGCTTGCCGCCGGATGTCTGCCGATTGAAAAATGTAGCATACGGGGTGGATTCATGGTATAATTCAAAGCAGATGGATATTTAGGAAACGGATGGTTTATCCTGCAAGGAGTGCAAGTTGATGTTGAAGAAGTATCCGGTTGATGAACTGGAGGCAGGCATGGTCATCGGGCGGACGGTATATTCGGACGATATGTCCGTCCTCTTGGGCGAAGGTACGGTGCTTGATGAGCAGCGCATTGAATATCTTGACCAGCGGGGGATTGTCTTTGTTCGAATCCTGCTGCCTGATGAGGAAGAGCCTGCAGCTGCAGAAAAGCCTGCTGCAGAAGCGACGCCCGCTGCAAAGACGCCGCAGATCGATGACGATGCGGCGGCTGTGTGGCGAAGAGTGCAGGAGCAGACGGCAGCGGCTGTGCTGGCGGCAGCGGAAGCTGACAAACAGGCGGCGCTCGCGAAGATTGAGGAGCGTGCGGGGAGAGCGTCTGCAGCAAAAGCCGAGCCGGAGAAGGAGAAGACGCCGGATGCGCTGGAGAAGCCTGTTTCGAAATCCGGCATCGTCCTGCGTGAGACTTCGTCGCTTGAGGCGGCGTTCATCGAACAATACGAAGAATGCTTCGAGGAACTGCAGGGGTTTTTCAGCTCGGTGCGGGCGTATGGACGTATCAATATCACAGAGGCGGAGACGGCGGCGAGAAACTTTGCGCCGCTTTCGAGCAGCGGGAAGGCCGTGTCACATGTTTACAACATGGAGACGATCGGCGAATATCAGCTGCATCATGTCATGCGCGTTGCCGTCCTCGCTGGTCTTATGGGGCAGTGGCTCAAGATGCCTGCGCAGGAGCGGCATCGGCTGATCTTGGCGGCGTTTCTCATGGACATCGGTTATACTGCCTTTGCACCGAATTTCCTCAAGAAGATTGCACTCTATACGCCGGCGGAGCGTCGTCTCATGCAGAAACATGCTCGCTTGGGCTACGACATCGTCGCGCGGTCGGCGCTGCAGCTCGACAAGCAGGTGACCGAGGCCGTGCTGCAGCATCATGAGCGCAACGACGGATCGGGCTATCCGCAGGGCATGAAGAAGGAAGGCATCTGCAAGTTTGCGCGTATCCTCGCCATCTTGGATACATACGATGCGATGGCTTCGCGTCGCTTTTACGCAAAACGGCGTTCCCCCTTTGAGGTCTTTTCCGTCCTTTCTGACGAATTTGTTGCGAATCGTTTGGATGCGGAGTATGGCGTCGTTTTTATACGCAATATGTCTCATACGCTCAACGGCAACTGGGTCAAACTCTCGAACGGCGCCGTGGCGAAGATTGTCTATATCGACGAGACGCGCATGAAAGCGCTTCCCGTCGTGCAGACGACCGACGGTGATTTTATTGATCTCAATACCACAATAAGCATCAAAGTCGAGTATCTGCTGCCGAGTGCGGATGTGGAGAATAAGGAAAAAATTTCATAACGTGCGGTTTTTGATGAGCATCCTCTGAATGGAAATGAAGTTCTGTTCGGAGGATTTTTATATGTGTTCGTCTTGTCTTATCGATCAAATAAACGGTCGGCACAGCTATTTTCCCCGTGCTTTCTTGAAAAATATTATCGACTTTGCTATGATGGAGAAAGAATTGTTTTGGAAAAGGTTGCTTCTTTCGGTATTTCTTTGGAGAGGAGAGTTTTGCTTGGAAAAGAAAAAATGGAGGCTCAAGATCACGGACGTCCTGCTCTTGCTTGCAAGCGGCGTGTTCTTCATCGGTATGCGTACGTTTTTAGCGCCGTGCGCACAGCAGGCGGACGGCAAATGGATGGTGTGCCATTGGGCGGGCGAGGCGCTTTTCGGCGTCGCTGCCGTGCTCTTTGCCATCGCTTTGCTGCACGCTGTGATTTGGCATGCTGCGATTAAAACAGGGCTGGCGATGGCGATGATTCCGGCGGCGGTGTTGGCGTTTTTCCTGCCCGGACAGATGATCGACCTCTGCATGATGGAGACGATGCGCTGCCATACGGTGATGCAGCCTGCGGCAAGGGCGATCTCCGTCGTGATGATTTTGCTCGCCTGTATGGATATTTACGTCTATCGGAAGGGGGATTGACGATGGGGTTCGCGCGCTTTCTGGCGGTGCGGAACTGCCGTCGGAATTTCTCGCGCACCGTTGCGCTGGGGGTGGTGACGGCGATGCTCTCTTTGACGCTCTTCGGCGGCTCGCTCGTCGTCTTGAGTCTGCAAAATGGCTTGACTCGTTTTCAGGCGCGTTTGGGCGCGGATGTTCTCGTATTGCCCAAGGATGCGCAGGCAGACGGCGGTCTGGAAGGCGTTCTTGTGCAGGGACGTCCGCTCCATTTCTACATGGACGCTTCGCGCCTTGTCGCGCTCTCTTCGTTGCCCGGCGTTGCAAGCGCTGCACCGCAGTTCTTTCTGACTTCGGCAAACGCCGGCTGCTGCTCCGTCGCGGTGCAGCTGATCGGCTTTGATCCGGCGACGGACTTTACGATCCAGCCGTGGATTCGTGAGAGCTATGCCGACGACGTCGGCGACGGCGATATCGTCGTCGGCAGCGGCATCTCGGTGCCCGAGGATAAGACGCTGAAGTTCTACAATACGCCGTGCCGCGTTGTGGCGCGCTTGAGTCCGACGGGGACGGGCATGGATACGGCGGTCTATATGAATATGACGACGATCCGCGCGATGATGAGACGCGCTGCCGAGCTGGACTTCGCCGCATTTCAGGGCATTGAGCCGGAGGAGGCGATCTCTGCCGTGCTCATCAGGACTGCGCCCGATTTCAGCTCCGAGGCTGTAGCGGAGGCGATCGGCGCAGCCTATCCCGATCTTTCGGCGAAGCCTGCGCACGGCATGGTTCGAAGCGTGGAGGCAGGGCTTGGCGGCGTCACGGGAACGGTCGGCGTCCTTCTCTTTTTCGTCTGGCTCCTGTGCGTCGGGCTTTTGGCGCTCGCCTTTCAGATGGTGTTTTCGGAAAGGCGCAGAGAGTTCGCTGTGCTTCTCATCAGCGGCGCAAGGCGCTCCATGCTCACGCGCATCGCTCTCATCGAAGCTCTTATCATCGCTTCTTTCGGTGCGGCAGGCGGCGTCTTTGCGGGCGCTTTCGTGCTGCTGCCGTTTGCCGCGCTCTTGAAGGACAGCTTCGCGCGGCCGTATCTTTTGCCCGACGCTTCGAACATCTTGCTCTTGGCGGCGGGGGCTTTTTGCGTCGCCGTCCTTTCCGCTGCTTTGGCGGCTCTTTGGACGGTGCGGCGCATGGATGTGATACTGCGGGAGGATATGTGATGGAGCTGCGAGCGGAAAAGATCAGTCGGGATTTTTTGCGGCCGAGTGCGCCGCAAGGCTTTTTCATGGCGGTCGAGGAAACGGATTTTTCTCTGCGTGCCGGTGATTTTTTCGCCGTTACGGGGCGCTCGGGCAGCGGCAAGAGCACGCTTTTGAAGATGCTGGCGGGGCTTATGGCGCCGGGGACGGGGCGCGTACTTTTGGATGATACGGACATTTATCGTTTGGATGAGGCGGAACTGACAGAGCTGCGCAGCCGAAAGATCGGCCTTGCGCCGCAGACGCTCATGGCGCTCTCAAGCTTGACGGTGCAGGAAAATATCTTGCTGCCGTGCTCGCTCTATGGCGTGGCGCGAGAGGCGGAGCCGCGTGCGCTGCAGCTTATGGAGCGGCTCGGTATCGCACATCTGAAGAGCGCCGATCCGGCGGAGTTGTCGGGCGGCGAGCTGCGCCGCCTGACGCTCGCCCGCGCCTTGGTGCGCGATGCCGCCGTCCTGCTGCTCGATGAGCCGACGGGCGATCTCGATGATGAAAATACGCGTCTCGTTTTTGCACTGCTGCGCGAAGAGGCGGCGCACGGCAGGGCTGTCCTTGTTGTGACGCATGAGCGCGAAGCGGCGGATTATGCTGACCGCCTCTATCGCATGGAAGCCGGAAAGTTAGAATTGTCATCTTGAAATTTTATTTGAGTTGACAATTAAAATCGGGTATAATAGGATTGTTTTGTTGATGAGAAAGTATGGGGGGCGGAAGCGTCCCCTATGCGATGTTTTTGCGCCTTGAGGAAGGGGGAGGCTGTCGTGGCGGAGTTCATTCGCGCCGAGCATCTTTCGCATGTTTTCCATGCGGGGGAGGAGGACGCTTATCGGGCGCTTTCGGATGTGTCGCTTTCCGTCGATGAGGGGGAGTTTCTCGCCGTTCTCGGTACGAACGGTTCGGGCAAATCGACGCTGGCACGCCATTTCAACGCGCTCCTTCTGCCGACGGAGGGCCGATGTACGGTCGCGGGGCTGGATACGAAGGAAACGGCGGATCTTTGGCGCATCCGTCAGCTTGTGAGCATGGTGTTTCAGAATCCTGACAATCAGATCATTGCCGCTGTCGTCGAGGATGACGTCGCTTTCGGTCCGGAGAATCTAGGTATAGAGCCGGCGGAGATCCGTATGCGCGTGCGCGATGCGCTCACCGCCGTCGGCATGGAGCGCTATCGCACGGCGGCGCCGCACCTTCTGTCGGGCGGACAGAAGCAGCGCGTGGCGATCGCGGGTGCGCTGGCGATGAATACGCGCTGTCTCGTGCTTGATGAGCCGACGGCGATGCTCGATCCCATAGGCAGGCAGGATGTTTTGGAAACGGTGCGGCGGCTTCATCGAGAGAACGGCATCACCGTCGTCTATATCACACATTTCATGGAAGAGGCGGCCGCCGCTGACCGCGTCGTCGTCATGGAAGAGGGACGCATCGCGGCGGAAGGCAGTCCGCGCGAGGTGTTTCAAGACGTCGGCGGCATGAAGGCGCGTGGTCTCGACGTGCCGCTTGCCGTTGAGGTGGCGTCGCTTTTGCGTGAGGCGGGCGTTTCTCTGCCTGCGGATCTTTTGACCGATGAGGAGTTGGTGAGTGCGCTGTGTCCATCGTGATGGAAAGTATCAGCTACACCTATATGCGCGGCACGCCGTTTGAGCGCGAGGCTCTTGCGGATGTTTCGCTGACGATTGAAGAGGGCAGCTTCACGGCGCTCGCCGGGCATACAGGCTCCGGCAAATCGACGCTCGTGCAGCATTTGAACGGACTTTTGCAGCCGGATCGCGGCAAGGTGCTCGTCGATGGTACGGACATCGGCAAAAAGGGGGCGGAGGCGAAGCGGGCGCGGCGAAGCGTCGGCATGGTGTTCCAATACCCGGAGCATCAGCTGTTCGAGGAAACCGTGGAGAAGGATGTGGCGTTTGGTCCTCTGCAGCTTGGGCTTTCGGCGGCGGAGGTCGAAGTGCGCGTCAAGGCGTCGCTCGACTTCGTCGGGCTTCCTGCCGAGGTGTATGGTGCGCGTTCGCCGTTTGCTCTGTCGGGCGGACAAAGGCGGCGGGTGGCGATCGCGGGCGTATTGGCGCTCAAGCCGCGCTATCTCGTACTCGATGAGCCGACGGCGGGGCTTGATCCGCGTGCAAGCGACGCGCTTTTGACACGGGTGCGCGAGCTGCACGAGAAGGAGGGCGTGACTATCGTGCTCGTCTCGCACAACATGGACGACATCGCGCGTTTTGCGAATCGGCTCATCGTCATGCACGCAGGCCGCGTGATGATCGAGGGCGCACCGCATGAGGTCTTTGCCGCGAAGGAAAAGCTCTCGGCGGCGGGGCTTCGTCCGCCGCATATTGTCGAGCTTTTGGATAAGCTCAGGGAAAAGGGGCTTGATCTCGATCCCGCCGCTTTCGATGCGGCAGACGGCGCGGCGCGTATCAAAGAGGCGTTGGGGAGGTGCGGCTCATGCTGAAGGACATTACGCTCGGTCAGTACTTTCCGGGCAGTTCGCTCTTGCATCGTCTCGATCCGCGCACGAAAATCGTTCTGCTCTTTTTCTTTCTCGCAGCGATCTTTGTCTTTGATTCGCCGCTCTCTTATGCAGCGCTGACGGCTTTTACCGCAGCGATGATCGCCGTGAGCCGCGTGCCGCTCCGCTTGATGCTCAAGTCTTTGAAGCCGCTCTCTTGGATCATCGCGTTTACATTCATCATTCATCTCGTGAGTACGCCGGGCGACGCATTTTTTCATCTGTGGCTCTTCGATCTTACATGGCAGGGCGCGGCGAAGGGATTCTTTATCGCCCTGCGCTTGGCGCTCTTGATTCTGCTTTCGGCGCTTTTGACCTATACGACCGCGCCGCTCGCTCTGACCGATGCGCTCGAAACGCTCATGCAGCCGGCAAAGCGCATCGGCGTGCCCGCGCACGAGATTGCCATGATGATGACGATTGCGCTGCGCTTCGTGCCGACATTGATCGAGGAAGCCGATAAGATCATGAAAGCGCAGCAGGCGCGTGGTGCAGACTTCACGGAGGGCGGCGTCATCGAGCGCGTCAAGGGCTTCGTGCCCGTGCTTGTGCCGCTCTTCATCTCGGCGTTTCGCCGCGCCGACGATCTCGCGCTGGCGATGGAAGCGCGCTGCTATCGCGGCGGCGTCGGGCGCACGCAGATGAAGGCGCTTCGCATCAGCTCCATTGACTATGTCGCTTATGGCTTCGGCGCGGCATTCATCGCAGCGCTTGCCGTCCTGAACTTCGGAGGGCTGAAATGAAGCGTGAACACAAGGAGATGATGAAAGCGCGCGCGCGCAATATCTGTCTGACTGTCGCCTACGATGGTACGGGGTACCACGGCTTTCAGCGGCAAAGTCCGCCGATTCGTGCCGTGCAGAACGTCTTGGAAGAAAAGCTCACACTCGTTTTTGGCGATACCATCGAACTTGCCGCCGCAGGCCGCACCGATGCGGGTGTTCATGCCGTGGGGCAGGTCGTGAACTTCTTCACGGACGGGCGCATACCGACGGAGCGCATCGTGCGTGCGATGAACAGCGTCCTGCCGCCCGATATTGTCGTCAAAGCGGCGAGGGAAGAGGGGCGGAGCTTTTCTGCGCGCCACAGTGCAAAGAGCAAGTCGTATATCTACCGCATACAAGAGGGGGAGACGCCGAATCCGTTCAGTGAGCGCTACGCTTGGTACGTCGGTGCGCCGCTCGATCTTGCGTCGATGAACGAAGCGGCGGCGCACATGATCGGCAAGCATGACTTCTCGGCGTTTCGCGCAGCGGGCGGTGCGCCGATGCTGCCCGTGCGCACGATGTACCGTGCCGAGGGCAGGCGAATCGAGGGCGAGAGGATCGAGTTCGTCTTTCATGCGAACGGCTTCCTCTACCACATGGCGCGCAACATCGTCGGCACGCTCGTCGACGTCGGCAGAGGGCGGCGCACGGCGGCGGATTTCGCCGCGATTCTCGAAGGCGGCGACAGAAAGTGCGCCGCAGCTACTGCGCCCGCCTGCGGGCTGTTTTTGGAAAGTGTGGAGTATTGAAGGAATACGGATAGATGCAGCCGCGCATCTTCCTCTATCTGCGCGGCGCTCTCGCCGTAGGCAATTTCTCGACAGGGGGAATTACAAAGGTTTTTCAGAAAATTACGATTGACAACTGGGAGAAAAAGGTTTAGATTGAAAGCAGCAGAGTTATTTTGTCAATCGTCCGAATATTGCCTATACGAAGGAGAGGAGGGGCGGCACGGCGGCTCGATAGACTGACGGACAGAAGGAGAGTGATTTGCGATGGTTACATTCTTGGTGGCATTGCTCGCTTTGATTCTGGGCTATCTCATCTATGGCAAGATCGTTGACGTGATGTTTGCGCCGACAGACAAGCCGACACCCGCAGTGGTGCACAACGACGGCGTGGACTACATCCCGCTGCCGACTTGGAAAGTCTTCATGATCCAGCTGTTGAATATCGCCGGACTCGGTCCGATCTTCGGAGCCTTGCAGGGCGCTCTTTGGGGACCCTGCGTCTACTTCTGGATCGTTCTCGGCACGATCTTTGCCGGCGGGGTGCACGATTATATGTCAGGCATGATTTCGCTGCGTGAGGACGGCAAGAGCATATCGGAAGTCGTTGGCAATCACATGGGCAAAACGATGCTCTTCATCATGCGCATCTTTTCCGTCGTTTTGCTCGTCCTCGTCGGCACAGTCTTCGCGACGGGACCGGCGATGCTCATCGACGGCAAGCTGCTCTCGCTCGGTTCGATCGGCGCGATCAAGATCTGGCTCATCATCATCCTGTGCTATTACTTCCTCGCGACGCTCCTGCCGATCGACACGCTGATCGCGCGTTTCTATCCGATCTTCGGGATCTGTCTGATCGTCATGGCGTTCGGCATCATGAGTGCGATGTTCGCGGGCGTCGGCGGTCACGTCATGCCCGAGATGGTCATGGCGAATCTGCATCCGACGGATCTGCCGATCTGGCCGCTGATGTTCATCACGGTCGCCTGCGGCGCTGTCTCGGGCTTTCACTCCACGCAGTCGCCTTTGATGGCGCGCTGCCTGAAGGATGAGCGGCTCGCACGTCCCGTGTTTTACGGTGCGATGGTCGCCGAGGGTTTCATTGCGCTCGTTTGGGCGGCAGCGGGCGTGACCTTCTACGAGAGCACGGGCGGTCTCGGCGCTGTTCTCGCTTCGGCGGGGCCCGGCGGCGTGGTCTACGACATCTGCGTCGGCTTCCTCGGCCCCGTCGGTGCGGCGCTCGCGCTCCTCGGCGTCGTCGCCTGCCCGATCACGTCGGGCGATACGGCGTTTCGCTCGGCGCGTCTGACGATCGCCGATTGGTTCGGCGTTGAGCAGAAAACGACGGGCAAGCGGCTCGCGCTCGCTTTGCCGATCCTCGGCATCGGCGCGCTTCTCACGCAGATTGACTTCTCGATTATATGGCGGTACTTCTCATGGACGAATCAGACGCTTGCCATGATCGTCCTGTGGACGGGTTCCGTCTATCTCTACCGCACGTTCCGCGGCAAGTTCTATTACCTCATCGGCATGATTCCCGCGACATTCATGTCGGCGGTCACCATGACGTACATCTTGCAGGCGAAGGAAGGATTCGGTCTCGCGACGAGCATCACATATCCCGTCGGCATCACTCTGGCTGCGCTGTTCTTGTTTTTGTTCCTGCGCACGACGGTGCTGCGGCGTGGATGAACCGTTCTGCAAAAACTCCTCAAGGCGGAATCTTGAGGAGTTTTTCTTTTGACAAGCCTGTGCGTGTGTTATAGAATCAAGGAAAAACTTTTGCGCGGTTCATGCAGTGCAGTATCATACGATAGAGGACGGTGGGAAAATGCGTTTTTATCATGGCTTGACGATGGTGTTCTTCATCGGGCTTTTTCTTGCGCTGCCGATGGCGGCGCGGGCGCAGGGCGGCTTGGAACCTGTGGATTTCACGGTCAAGGGCATAGCGCTCGGCGATGCGGAGACGAAGATGCTTGCAGCTTTCGGCAAGCCCGACTTCGACAAGGAGCGTATGGTTTGGGACATCCATCTGCGTTATTATACGTTCCCCGGCGGCTATGAGGTCGGCGTCGTCGTCGATACGGGCAAGGTCGCGGATATGCGCGTCAAGAATAAGGACTATACGGCGCGTGCGGGCGTGCGTTACGGTGCGACGGCGTATAAGATTCGCACGACGTTCGGCGAGAAGCCGCGTGCGTTTCTCGACGGCGGTGTTTGTTACATATACGAGAATCCGAAAGATCCGAGACAAAGGCTCATCCTTGGTGCAGAGCCGACGGACGGCAGTCTCGTCTCGTGGCGTTTGACGAGTCTGCCGCTGACGGAAGCAGAGGCAGATGCTTTGACGGACGAAGAGCGAAGCGACTGGGAGAACATGGATCTTCATGCGCTCACTATGGGCGGCAAGGACATTGATCGGAGCGCACTCGCCGACGATGAAGCGCCGACGCTTCGCTGGAGCGGCGGGAGCGGGAAGGAGAATCCTGGATGCTTCATATCAAGCGTTTGTCCTTGAAGAGCCGCGTCTTTCGCTATCTCGGCATCCTGCTCGGCTGCCTTATCAGCAGCTCGTCGATCAACCTCTTCGTCGTGCCGTCGCATCTTTTGTCGGGCGGCGTCGCGGGCATCGCGATGATTTTTTACTATCTCTTCGCGCTTCCCATCGGCGTGCAGATGTTTCTCTACAATCTGCCGCTTCTCGCGGCGGCGTACAAGACGCTCGGCCGCGACTACACGCTCGACATCGCTTTCGGCACGATCCTTTTTTCCTTCTGCGTTGACGCGACGCGCTTTTTGAACGCCTATGCGCCCGTGCCGGATACGATGCTTGCGGCGATCTTCGGCGGTGTTTTGAACGGCGTCGGTTACGGCATTATCTTTCGCATGAACGGCAGTTCGGGCGGCTTTGACATCGTCGCCGCCATCGTGAAGAAATATTACTCTTTGAATATGGGCAGCGTGATCTTCGCGTTTAACTGCGTCATCATGCTCGTCGCCGCCGCACTCTTCGGCATCATGCCCGCGCTCTATACGCTCGTCTGCATGTTCATGAACTCTGCCGTGACGGACAGGGTCGTCGCGGGATTCAACAGCCGCAAGGTCGTGCTCATCATCTCCGACCATGTGCAGCCGATTTCGGAGGCGATCATCTGCGAGGTCGGGCGCGGCGTGACGTTTCTGCACGGGCAGGGCGCTTTTACGCGCAAGGAGCGCAACGTGCTCTTTCTCGTTTGCTCACTCACACAGATTAGCAAGGTCAAGCTCATCGCCAATCTCATCGACAAGAACGCTTTCATGATCGTGCTTTCGGCGAACGAGGTCATGGGCAGGGGCTTTACGATGCCTGGGATGCACTTGAAGGCGATGCTCAAGGAGCGCAGCAAGAGGATTTTTTGACTTATGCGCGATTGTCTGTTAGAATCATAAGATAGGTTATTCCGCAGTTTTTTTGGAAACGGTTTGACGCTTCCTTTCTATTTTATCCTGCGCTGAAAGGTGTGGGCACGAGGAGTGATACGGGTTGCTCGGATTCATCAAGCGATTCTTGGGAGATAACAACGAAAAGGAAATCAAGCGTATGCGCGGCATGGTCGATGGGATCAACGACCGTGAAAAGGCGCTTGAAAGCCTCAGTGACGATGCGCTCGCGGGGCATACGGGAAAATTCAAGGAGCGCCTGGCAAACGGCGAGAGCCTTGACGATATGCTGCCCGAAGCCTTTGCTGTCGTGCGCGAGGCTTCAAGGCGCGTCTTGGGTATGCGTCATTTTGATGTGCAGATGATCGGCGGCATTTGCCTGCACGAAGGGAAGATCGCCGAGATGCGCACGGGCGAGGGCAAGACGCTCGTCGCGACGCTGCCCGTTTACCTCAACGCGCTCGAAGGCAAGGGCGTGCACATGGTCACGGTCAACGACTACCTCGCACGCCGCGACAGTGAGTGGATGGGACGCGTTTATCGCTTCTTGGGGCTGTCAGTCGGTCTCATTGCGCACGATATGGACTTCCCTGAGAGAAAGCTCGCCTATGCGTCTGACGTGACATTCGGCACGAATAATGAGTTCGGCTTCGACTATCTGCGCGACAACATGGTGATTCATCCGCAGCAGATGGTGCAGCGTGACCTGCACTATGCCATCGTCGATGAGGTGGACTCGATCCTCGTCGATGAGGCGAGAACGCCGCTCATCATCTCGGGTCCCGGGCAGAAGTCGACGGACATGTACGCTGTCATGGCGCGCGCCGTCGCCCAGCTCAAGGAAGGCGAGGACTATAAGCTCGATGAGAAGCAAAAGACCGTCGCGCCGTCCGATGAAGCCGTCCTCAAGGTGGAGCGCATCGTCGGTATCAAGAACCTCTACGCGCCCGAGAATCTGGAGCTTTCGCACTGCTTCACGGCGGCTCTGCGAGCCAAGGCGCTGATGAAGCGTGACCGCGACTACGTCGTGCGTGACGATGAGATCGTCATCGTCGATGAGTTCACAGGTCGTCTCATGGTCGGCCGTCGTTACTCGGACGGTCTGCATCAGGCGATCGAGGCGAAGGAGGGCGTGAAGATTCAGCGCGAGAGCCAGACGCTCGCGTCGATCACGTTCCAGAATTATTTCCGCATGTACGACAAGCTCGGCGGTATGACGGGCACGGCGAAGACCGAGGAGGACGAGTTCCTCAAGATCTACAAGCTGCCCGTCGTCGTCGTACCGACGAACCGTCCCGTGCAGCGCATCGACGAGCCGGACGCCATTTACAAGACGAAGCGTGCGAAGTACCGCGCCGTCGGCAGGGCAGTCGAGGAGATTCATAAGACGGGGCAGCCGATCCTCATTGGCACGACGTCGATCACGCAGTCGGAAGAACTCAGCGCGATCTTGAAGAAGCACGGGGTCGAGCACAATGTCTTGAATGCCAAGTACCACGAGAAGGAAGCGGAGATCATCAAGGACGCGGGACAGAAGGGCGCCGTGACCATCGCGACGAACATGGCGGGACGCGGCACGGACATCCAGCTCGGCGACGGCGTGCAGGATCTTGGCGGTCTCTATATCCTCGGCACGGAGCGTCATGAGTCGCGGCGCATCGACAACCAGCTGCGCGGCCGCGCCGGTCGCCAGGGCGACCGTGGCACGTCGAAGTTCTACCTGTCGCTGGAGGACGATCTGCTGCGCCTTTTCGCGTCGGACAATATCGCGTCGATCATGGATCGTCTCGGCATGGACGAGGACGATCCGATCGAGCACAAGCTGATCACGCGCTCGATCGAGCGTGCGCAGAAGAAGGTCGAAGCGAGGAACTTCGATATAAGAAAGCACGTCCTTGAGTACGACGACGTCATGAATCAGCAGCGCGAGGTCATCTACAAGGAGCGCCGCAAGATCCTGAAGGGCGAGGATCTCAAGGAAAATATTTTCTTCATGCTCGACAAGATCATCGAGAGCCAGATGGATCAATATGCGAACGCGAAGCTCTATCCCGAGGAATGGACGCTCGATGGGCTGGTCGAGGACGCGGAGAAGATCTACGCGCCCGAGGGCAAGCTCAAGAAGGAAGAGCTGGAGGCGATGAGCCGCGACGAGTTGGAAGAAACGCTCAGAAAGACGGCGCACGAAGCATACGCGGCGCGTGAACAGCTCTTCGGCGAAGAGAACATGCGCGAGCTGGAAAAGGTCGTCATGCTGCGCGTCGTTGACAATCACTGGATGGAACATCTCGACCGCATGGACATGCTGCGCGAGGGCATCAACCTGCGCGCTTACGGGCAGAGGAATCCGCTCGTCGAGTACAAGATCGAAGCGCTCGATATGTTTGAAGCGATGGAAGCCTCGATTCAAAACGATATCGCGAAGCTCATGTACCGCGTGAGCATCGTGACGCAGGAGCAGCAGCAGCTCCAAGACCGTCTGCAGACGGCGCGCGCCTCGCACGGCGGCGAATCCGACGCCGCCGAGGCGAAGAAGCAGCCCGCACGCAACAAGAGCGACGTCGGACGCAACGATCCGTGCCCGTGCGGCAGCGGCAAGAAGTATAAGAACTGCTGCGGCAGAAATCAATAGTGTGGGAAAAGGCAGGCGAGCCGCAAGATAGCCTGCCTTTTTTACAGTTGCTGGGAATATTTTTTAATTAAAGGCTTAAGGAAGCACTGATAAATTCAGCCACCCATCTTCACGCATCTGCACTGTCCTCTCGTCGTCGACAAATCCTCGACGTAGCACCGCTACGCCTGCGGTTTGTCTCCTCGATAGAACCAGCGCATCTGCGCAAATCTGGGCGACTTCATTTTATCAGCGTTTCCTTAACAATTTGAAAAACCATTCGATAAAAAGGCAAAGGATTTGTTTCCTTAGTATGTCGGATTATTAGTGGTCTACTTGATTGGAATGGGAGGAGAGAATTATGGAGAGCGTTTCAATTAGTAATGCGACTCGTAATGCAGTAGATGCATCAGATAATGCTGTCGATGTGCATTATATAAGGAATAATGTAAACCAGGCTTGGGGTGGTGGGTATCCGACGAATACGCCAGATACATGGGCGGCTCATGCCAAGTATGAGCATGGCAGGCGTATTGTTATTGATGGTTCTGAGAATTTGCGAAATGCAATGACAGATGTGTTTAATGATTTGAGATTTGGTTCAAAAGATGAAGTTCGCGATGCGTATAGTACTCTTAACCATGCCTGTGTTATAATGGAACTGTATATGTGATGGGGGGCAATATGATGAAGATAGAGCGAAGCCCTTGGGTGCAGGGGCAGGGAAGCTACGGTTACAGCGCACGGCAGCCGCAGCAGGCGATGAAGCACGCAGCGGTGCATCTGGGGGTGGCGGCAGAGGTCCTGCTTAGCCCGGCGGCACGCGAGAAGAGCAGGGCGGCGCAAGAGCCGTCCAAACTGTTGGAGCGCAGCGGCGAAGCCACAGGTGCGCGGGCGGAGCTGGAGAAGCTGGACGACAGGAAAGAGACCGTACAGTCGATGAAAAATCGCTTGGGTGAAATAGAGAAGAGCCTTGCGGAGGAAAACCTTTCCGAGGACGACAAGCTCGCCATGAAAAAGGAGCAGGAGCAGCTGAAAAGCGAGGTCATCGCGCTTTCGCCCGAGGACAAGCTCTCGTCGCTTTACGAGCTTAAGCGGACGCTGGAAAAGCGTGCGGCAGAGGCGGAGGGGGTGGCGGTCGGCGAGACGCCGCGCTCCATGGATGCGTTCGATATGGAAGCGTTGCGCATGGTGGATGACTTGATAGGAGATGCCAAGGACGAGGTCAAGGCGGGGTCCGTCAAGGAGAAGGAGCTGCGCCAGACAGCAGGCAAAGAAGAAGCGGAGCAGGATGTTGCGAAGATGAAGGAGCAGGCAAAGGACGAGACGAAGGCGGGAACAGCTCCGATACAGCAGCAAGACAGCGCGTCTGTCGTCTTCGCCTCGACGAAGGGCATTCTGCTGACCAAAGAGCAGGTCGCTGCTGCCACGCGGAAGGTACAGGCGAGAGCCGAAACGGTCGGCGCGAGCGTGGCCTCGCGATAGATATGGTTCGTTTGGCATGGTTGGCAGGTTTGCCGCCGCTTAGCCGCCCCCTTGGGGGCGGTTTCTTTTTGACGTATGGTGGATAATCTGCTACAATTAGGCAAGGTATTGCTAAAAGACAAATATAAATACCCGCAGGGGCGGGGCTTGCCCTTCCGGGCAGCTTTTTGAAGGAAGTGACACGATGCTCGAAGATTGGAAGCCGGAGATCCTGGCGATGCAAGCGAAGCTCAAGGAAATGGGGGATTCACTTTGACGTCGCCGGGAAAGAAGAAAAGATAGCCGAACTCGAATACAAGATGGGCGAGCCGACCTTTTGGGACAACGCAGAAGAAGCGCAGAAGGTCAATCAAGAGCTTGCCGCGATCAAGGGAAGCGTCGACAAGTACAAGGAGATCGTCGCGAAGACGGACGATGCGCAGGCGCTTCTTGAGATGGCGCTGGAGGAAAACGATACGAGCCTTGAGTCGGATGTGCAGGCGGAGGTGGAAGCCATCAAGGCCGCCGTGCGCGAGCTGGAGCTTGAGGTGCTGCTCTCCGGTCCTTATGACGCAAACAATGCGATCCTCACGCTGCACGCAGGGGCGGGCGGCACGGAAGCGCAGGACTGGACGCAGATGCTTCTGCGCATGTACGGCAGATGGGCGGAGCGTCACGGCTTTTCCGTCGTCACGGCGGATCTCCTGCCCGGCGACGAGGCGGGCGTCAAGAGCGCGACGCTCTTCATCAACGGGCACAACGCTTACGGCTACTTGAAGTCGGAAAAGGGTGTGCATCGTCTCGTGCGCATCTCGCCCTTTGACGCGAACGCACGCCGCCACACGTCGTTTTCTGCCTGCGATATCATGCCGGAGATCGACGACGCTGTTGAAGTCGCGATCAATATGGCAGATGTGCGTGTGGATACATACCGCGCGTCGGGTGCGGGCGGTCAGCACATCAACAAGACGTCGTCCGCCGTGCGCATGACGCACATGCCGACGAGCATTGTCGTGCAGTGTCAGAACGAACGCTCGCAGCTGCAGAACCGTGAACAGTGTTTGAAGATGCTGCGTGCAAAGCTGTTTGAATTGGAGCAGGAGAAGAAGGAAGCCGAGATTCAGAAGCTTGAAGGCGATCAGCAGAAGATCGAGTGGGGCAGCCAGATTCGCTCCTATGTATTCCAGCCCTATACGATGGTCAAGGATATGCGCACGGGCATGGAAACGGGCAACGTGCAGGCGGTCATGGACGGCGATCTCGATCCCTTCATCGAAGCCTTCCTCGCGGCGAAAGCGAATCATGAGATTTAAGGTGATATTTTGCGTAAGCTGTTGATGGCGCTCGCAGGCGTCTTGGCGGTGATCTTCGTCCTCGGCGAAACGCTGCTGCCCGCATGGGCGCGGCAGACGGCGGAAACGATGCTCAAAGATCGCGGGGCGGCGAGCGCCGAGGTGACGCTCCAAAGCACGCCGGGCATCTTGCTTCTTCTGGGGCAGATCGACGCCGTCACGGCGGATGCGAAGGGGTTTCGCATCGGCGAACTGCGCATGGAGCGCGTGCAGCTGACGGGAAGCGGCGTGCGCTTTTCTTCCGGCGAACTTTTCTTCGACCGCCGCGTGCATATTCTCACCGCCGAGAATTTGCGGCTTGCAGGAACGGTTTCGGCAGACGCTCTGCGCGATCTTCTGGCGAAGCGCATCGACAAGCTCGACAACATCAAGGTTACGATTGACGAAGCGGGCGTACACGCGACGGCAGAAGTGAAGATCTTCGGACGCATGGCGGATGTCGCGCTCGATGGACAAGTCGTCGAGGACGCGCAGGCGCTCTACTTTCATATCACGCGGCTCGACATCAAGAACGCCTTGCTCGGCAAGGCGAATATCGGGGATTTCTTCGACGACATTTTGATTACGAAGCTCGATGCGCTTCCCCTAAAGATGCGCGTCGAGAGCGTCGAGCATCGCGCGGGAGCCGTCGTTGTGCGCCTTGCTGCCGGAGGAAATGGGGAGTAGGATTCCATGAAGCAATTTCAATACAACAAGGCGCTCATCGCCTTCATCTTCGTCGGACTCATCGCGGCGCTCCTCATCGACGTCGGTCGCTGGCGGGCGGAAGAGGTCAATAAGCAGGTAGATCTCGCGATCAATTACGAAGATCTCGTACAGCTCGCCGAGCAGGAAGGAAAGCCGCTCGCCGAAGTGATGCAGGCGGCGAAGGAAGCGGGCGTCACGTCGCTCGCCGTCTACGAAACGACCTTCAAGAAGCTCAATGCAAGCGGCAAGGCGACAGCGATCGCGGGCAGCGATCTCGTAGCCAATTATCATGCCGGCGTCTTGACTGACCCCGCATGGCGCACGCTCATCGAAAACGGCACGATCAAAGGCGCAGACGTCTGCATCGTCGGACATGACGCGCGTACCTACAAGGAAGTCAAGGAGGATTTGCTGCGCCGCCTCGGCGCTGCGCGCGTAAACGCCGTCACGGTCAACGGCGCGGAAATTCTCGTCGTTAAGGTGAACTATGAAACCTTCCTCAAGATGGATCTCGGTATGCCGACGGATGAGATGCAGGCGGTCAATGACGCAGGCTTCTTCGTGCTTGCGCGTCCGACGAATTATCAGGGCTGTACGCCCGACGACGTCGATGCCGTGTTCCGCCGCATGGAGGACTTCCGCATCTCGGAGGTCGTATTCTCCGGATCGCAGATGCTCGGAGCACCGAAGTCCTTGCAGACGACGATTGACCGTTTCAAGGAGCGCAATTTCGTCTTGGGACTGATCGAAGATACGACGCAGCTGCAGTTCTACAAGCAGGACGGCATGGAGGAAATCTCGAAGGGCGTCGGCTACGATCATATCGCGCGGCTCTATGCGATCCCCAAGGACGAGCAGCCGAAACTCAAGATCGAAACGGCGGTCGAGCGTTGGGCGAACACGGACATGGAGCGCAATATCCGCATCAATCTCCTGCGCATCTATGAAAAGCCCGCGCCCGGCATGACGCTCTTCGAGACGAATATGCACTACATCAAAGCGACGGCGGAGGCGGTGCAGGCGAATGGCTTCACGCTCGGTCCCGCGGGGACGTTTGAAAGCTGGTACGCGCCGCGCCTTTTACGCGCTGTGCTCATGCTCGGCGTTGCGGCGGCGGCTGTGCTGTATCTCTCGCTCATCACGCATCGCCTAAAGCCGAGGACGCTCTATGCGCTCTTTGCTTTGCTGGCATTTGTCTTTGCTGCGCCGATTCTCATGGGCAGCGGCGCGAAGATGCGGCTCTTGGCAGCGTTTTTGAGCGCGAACCTCTTCCCCGCGCTTGCCGTGATCTGGCAGCTTGACCGCATTCGCGGCATGGAGCCGGATGAAAAAGCGCCGCTCTGGCGCATCATCGGCACGGCGGCGGTCGCGCTCTTTGTGACAGGGGCGCTCTCCTACATCGGTGCGGCGTACTTGTCGGGGGCGCTTGCCGATGTCGAGTATTTCCTTGAGTTCAACATCTTCCGCGGCATCAAGCTGACGTTCGTTCTGCCCATCGTGCTTGTCGCCGTCGCCTTTTTGACGCGGTACGATATTTTCGATGGCAGAATGGACGAAGGGCAGGGGGCGCTTGCGCAGCTGCGTCAGATCCTTGACATGCCTGTGAAGCTCAAGTCGCTTCTGATCTTTGTACTCGTGGCTCTCGCCGCCGTCGTCTTCGTCGCGCGTTCGGGGCATACGTCGGGTATGCCCGTTTCGGGGCTGGAACTGAAGTTCCGCGCCTTTTTGGAGCAGGCATTTTATGCGCGCCCGCGCTCGAAAGAGCTGATGATCGGTCATCCGGCGTTCATGCTCGCCGTTCTCGCGTGGTGCCGCAAGTGGCCGACGATGCTGCTCTTTGCGCTCGTGCTCGTCGCGACGATCGGACAGGGCTCGATGGTGGAGACGTTCGCGCACATGCGCACGCCCGTCTACATGTCCTTTGTGCGCGGCATCGGTGGCATCGTCCTCGGCTGCGGCATCGGCGCTCTTCTCATGGCGCTCGTGCACTTTGGGCAAATGTTGGTATCTTCGGCAAAGGAGCGGTTCGCAAAGGAATGAGCAACATCGTAGTATCCGGATATTACGGCTCGAAAAACGCCGGCGATGAAGCCATGCTTGCCGCGATGATCGAGGTGCTATCCGAACTGGACCCGCAAACGAATATCACGGTGATCTCAGCGAATCCTCCGGATACGAAGCGCCGCCACGGCGTTGAAGCTGTCTCATGGCTCTCGTTTTCGGCGATATGGAAGGCTCTGCGTGCATCCGATCTCCTCGTGTCGGGCGGCGGCAGTCTGCTGCAGAACGTCACGAGCCGCCGCAGTCTCTACTACTACATGGCGATCATCGTCCTCGCATTCCTCGCACGGCGTCCCGTCATGCTCTACGCGCAGGGCATCGGTCCGATCGAGGGCTTTTGGGCGCGTACGATGATGCGGCTCATCGGTAATCGCGTGCGTCTCATCACCGTGCGCGATCACGGCTCTTTGGCGGAGCTTTCGGCGCTCGGCATCTCGCGCCCGAAGATCGTCGCGACCGCCGACCCCGTGCTTGCCATCAACCCCGTGCCGAAAGAGGCGGGGCGGCAGATCCTGCAATGGAACGGCGTGACGGAAGATAAGCCGCTCGTCGGCATCTCCGTGCGCGAGTGGAAGGGCTGGCAGCGCTATAAGGAGACTTTTGCTGAAACGGCAGACCGAATCGCCGCCGAGCTTGGCGCGAACATCGTCTTTTTGCCCATGCAGTACCCCGAGGACGTCAAGACGGCGGAAATGGTCGCCGCCTTGATGAAAGAGGAAGCCGTCGTCCTCGACGGCGAATTCTCGACGGCAGAGCTGTTGTCGCTCGTCGGCAATATGGATCTGCTCCTCGCCATTCGCCTGCATGCGCTGATCTTCGCCGGCGTTATGGGCGTGCCTCTCGTCGGCGTATCGTACGATCCGAAGATCGACCGTTTCTTAGACTCCATCGGTGAGGCGCCCGCCGCCAAGCTCGAAACCGTCACGGCGGACGAACTCATGGCACAAGTGCGCCGCAAGTGGCAGGCGCGCGAGGTGTTTCGTGAAAAGAATGCCGCCCTCTTGAATGATTTGCGGCATCTCGCGTTTCAAAACGCCGAGCTTGCCGTGGAAATTCTGCGGGAGAAGTGAAAAGACGAATTTGATATGGATACGACGGCAGATATTGATGAGGAGATAATGGCCATGTGCAATTTGAGTACGGGAATTTATGAGCAAGGAATGGAAAACCAGCGCATGGAAATGGTTCTGTCTATGCTCAAAGAAAAATTGCCCATCGAAATGATTGCACGGATATCGAAACTTTCGTTGGAATGTGTGCAGGAACTTGGGAAGGCGCACGGTTTGTTGGAAGGTCACTGATGGTAAGAAAATGAGGCGGTCCCCTGCGAGAAAAGGCGGCGGGAACTGCCTCATTTTTTATGTTGGTTATGATGCGCTGCCGGATGTTTCTGCACTCTTCGACAGCTTTTTCTCGAAGCGGTCTTTATTCGTATTCTTCGGAATGCTCGTCGGGTAGTCGCCGCTGAAGCAGGCGTCACAGCAGGGGATGCTGCCGGCGAGCGCAGGGAGCGACGAGATCGGCAAATAGCCGAGCGTGTCGGCGCCGACGATTTTTGTGATTTCTTCGAGCGTATGATGCGCGGCGACGAGGTTGTCTGAGGAGTCGATGTCCGTGCCGTAGTAGCACGGATGGAGGAAGGGCGGCGCGGAGATGCGCAGATGGATCTCCTTTGCGCCCGCCTTGCGGATGAGGTCGGTGATGCGCTTGCTCGTCGTGCCGCGCACGATGGAGTCGTCGATGAGTACGACCCTTTTTCCGTGGACGGTTTCGGCGATGGGGTTGAGCTTGATGCGCACCTTATCGACGCGGTTCTCCTGCTCGGGTGCGATGAAGGTGCGACCGATGTACTTGTTCTTGATGAGCCCGATGCCGTAGGGGATGCCCGAGGCGCGGCTGTAGCCGAGCGCGGCGTCGAGCCCTGAGTCTGGCACGCCGATGACGACGTCGGCATCGGCGGGATGGCAGGCGGCGAGGATTTCGCCGGCGCGCGTCCTTGCCGCATGGATGGAAACGCCGTCGATGATGGAGTCGGGACGCGCAAAATAGATGTATTCAAAGACGCACGACTTGCGCGGCTTCGTATGACAGTGTTCTAAGCGGCTCGTCATGCCGTCTTTCGTGAAAACGAGGATCTCGCCAGGCAGAAGGTCGCGTTCGAGCTCTGCGCCTACAGCGCTCAGAGCGCAGCTTTCGGAGGCGACGACCCATGCGCCGTCGGGCATCTTGCCGTAGCAAAGCGGACGGAATCCCTGCGGGTCGCGCACGGCGACGAGCTTGGCGCTCGACATCAGACACAGAGAGTAAGCGCCCTCCAAGCGATTCATCGCCTGGCTGACGGCCTCTTCAATCGAGGGAGCCGCCAGCCGCGCCTGCGTGATGAGGTAAGCGATGATCTCCGTGTCGATCGTCGTGTGGAAGATCGCGCCGGCGAGTTCGAGTTTGTCGCGCAGTACATCGGCGTTGCTGAGATTGCCGTTGTGCGCGAGCGCCATCTTGCCCTTCTGATGGTTGATGGCGAGCGGCTGACAGTTGCGGCGGCTCGTCGCGCCCGTCGTTCCGTAGCGTACATGACCGACCGCCATCGTGCCGTCGGGAAAGCGTGAGAGGACTTCGCGCGAGAAAACATCATTGACAAGACCGAGATCCTTGTGCGAGGAAAAAACGCCGTCGTCGTTGACCGTGATGCCGCAGCTCTCTTGTCCGCGATGCTGCAGCGCATAAAGTCCGTAATATGTCATCGCCGCGACGTTGGTCGGCGCGGGAGAAAAAACGCCGAAAACGCCGCACTCTTCATGTATGCTCATTCATCTGCCTCCTGCTCGGGGGTTTTATCATTCCTTTACATCGTACACCATGAGAAAAAACGTGTCAATGGAAGGTATACGAGATACGGAGAAAATAAAAACATGGCAACCCGCAATAAATTATAATGAGGGAAGGATTTCCCAAGGTATATGTCGAAACAAGAAAATGTTGGATTACGTCCAATGCACGATACTTTCATATCAGGCAGGCGGACATGCCGCATGTCTGGCGAGTGGATAAATCATAGAGTAAGGAGATCATTGGCATGAAAAACAAGCTGCACCATACTTTGACGAGGGCGGTGCTCTTGGGGATTCTCGCGAGCACGGCGGCGGCGCCGGCTTACGCTGCGTCCTCGCTTTCGAAGCCCGGGCAGGACATTGAGAGCACGCTTCCTGAAGCGCAGGCTGGCGTTGAGAACAGTATGAAGAAGAATACGGCGACGAATGAAGTAAAGTTTCTTGTGAAGAACATCCAGCTCGATGTCGAGGATGAGATCAAGCTGAACAACGCCGAGATCCGCGATATTCTTTTGCCGCGCATCGGCAAGGAAACGACGCTGGCGGGGCTGAACGATCTGCAGGATCAGATCACGGCGTACTGCCGCAGCCACGGTTATCCGGCAGCCGCCGCCTACTTGCCGGCGCAGGAGTCCGACGACGGCAACGTCATCCTCAAGGTCATTCCCGGACGCTATGGCGATGTGAAGATCGACAACAACAGCCGCTTCAAGGATGCGGCGGCGGAGGGCTTTCTGGCAGGTCTCAAGAAGGGCAAGATCATTGAGACGAAGGATTTGGAAACGGCGCTCTATACGATCAGTGATTTCAGCGGTGCGCGTGCCGTCGGTACGCTCAGTGCAGGCAAGTCGTTCGGCTTGAGCGATGTGACTGTGCATATCGAGGACGGCAAGCCGTCGTCGACCATCGTCTACGCCGAGAACTATGGCGGCGATTCCACGGGACGCTATCGCTACGGCGCCCAGCACGCGATCTACAATGCCGACGGCATGGGGGCAAAGATCAATGTCGGCGCGTTGATTTCCAACAAATCGCTGCACAACTACTATGCGAACTACGAGACGCTCGTCGGTCACGGCGGCACGTCGCTCGGTATCGGCTACAGCCGCATGGACTACGAAGTCGGCGGTGAGCTGCGCCGCTTGGGGATGCACGGCACGGCGGATACGATCAGCATCTACGGCAGCCGACCGATTTACCATACGACGGACGAGAAGCTCGCGGTCACTTACGGCTACGACTACCGCAGACTTAAGGACGATATTGACTCCTTCGGCGGCATTGCAGACAGCGATAAGCATTTGCATAACATTCATGCCGGCGTTGAAGGTTTTTGGCGCAATCGCAAAGACGGTCTTTCGCTGAATTACAGTTTTACACTGACGGCGGGGAATCTTACGGCAAATTCGGAGTATGCAAGGCGGCTGGCTCAGATCGCTTCGACACAGGGGAAATTCGCGAAGGTGGAAGCCAAGGTCACGGCGGTACAGTCGCTTGGCAAGCAGGCGGATGTCATGGTCAAGATCTCGGGGCAGAAGGCGTCGAAAACGCTCGACAGCTCCGAGCAGATGTATCTTGGCGGCGCCAACGCTGTGCGCGCCTATCCGCAGGGCGCGGGTACGGGCGACAGCGGCGTGCTCGGTACGATCGAGTTCCGTTACTATACCGATGTGCCGGGACTTGTTGCAAGCACCTATTTCGATGCCGGACGCAGCTCATTCAGCGGTGTGAAAACGACGCTCAAGGGCTGGGGGCTGGGGCTTTCTTACAACGCACCCGATTGGTTTGCGCGTCTCGACTACGCGCGCCGCATCGGTCTTGGAGCGAGTGAAAAATCCAATACGGATCGCAGCCGCTTCTGGTTCCTCGCGGGGAAAATTTGGTAAGAGGTACGGATCGTTCCGTCTCTTGGATGGATTCGCCGATATAGAGCAGAGAAAAGCTGTCGCATAAATATGTGCGACGGCTTTTTTATATGGGTTCTTGAGGAAATATTGCGAGGATCGGTGTTTTCTTAGGGAAATGCGAAGGATGTAACAGGTTTACAGGCAAAGGATAAAAATTTTTATAAAAGGTATTCACCTTCGGATACATTTCTTATATAATAGGAGAAGTATCAAACGGAGGAAAATGATTGATGGAGAATGTGATTCGCATACAGGGCGCACGCGCCCATAATTTGAAAAATATCGACGTGGAAATCCCGCGCGACAAGCTTGTCGTCGTCACGGGGCTTTCCGGCTCCGGCAAGTCCTCGCTCGCTTTCGACACCATTTATGCGGAGGGGCAGAGACGCTATGTGGAGTCGTTGTCGTCGTATGCAAGGCAGTTCCTCGGGCAGATGGACAAGCCGGACGTTGACAATATCGAGGGGCTTTCGCCGGCGATTTCTATTGACCAAAAGACGACGAGCCGCAATCCGCGCTCTACCGTCGGCACGGTGACGGAGATTTACGACTATCTGCGATTGATGTTTGCGCGTGCCGGCAGACCGCATTGTCCGAAGTGCGGCAAGCCGATCGCGCAGCAGACGGTCGATCAGATGATGGACAAGCTTGAGGCTTTGCCCGAGCGGACGAAGCTCCTCATCATGGCGCAGATCGTGCGCGGCAAGAAAGGCGAGCACAAGAAGATCCTCGACCACATTCGCCGCGAAGGCTATGTGCGCGTGCGTATCGACGGTGAGGTCGTCGATCTCGGCGAAGAGATTCGGCTCGACAAGGCGAAGAAGCATACGATTGAGGTCGTCGTCGATCGCCTTGTCGTGCGTGAAGGCATGGAGCAGCGGCTCGCTGATTCACTGGAAACGGCTTTGAAGATGGGCGAGGGCGTTGTCTATGTGCAGGTCGTTGACGGTGAACTTCTGATGTTCAGCGAGAATTTCGCGTGCGTTGACTGCGGCGTCAGTCTGCCCGAGATCACGCCGCGCATGTTCTCGTTCAACAGTCCGTACGGCGCATGTCCGACGTGCAGCGGGCTTGGAAGCAACATGGAGTTTGACCTTGAACTCGTTGTGCCCGACGACTCGCTGTCGCTCGCCGAGGGAGTTTTTGCGCCGCTTTCCAAGAATCTCAACACTTACGCGAACTGCCAGATGGAGGCTGTATTGAAGCATTACGGCTACACGGTCGATACGCCGTTTCGCGATCTGGAGAAAAAGGTGCAGGAGCTGCTCCTTTACGGTACGGGTGAAGTGAAGTTTGAATTTGGCTATGAGAATATGTTTGGCGAGTACAAACTGCACAACTCTGCTTTTGAGGGGATCATGCCGATGCTTGCGCGCCGCTATCGCGAGACGGACACCGATGCGATGCGCGAGGATTACGAGAACTATATGACGATCACGCCGTGCCCCGCCTGTCATGGCGCAAGACTTCGCCCCGAGGTGCTTTCCGTCAAGGTCGGCGGCAAGAACATCGCCGAGGTCACGGCACTGACGATTCAGGAATGTGATGAATTCTTTGCGGGGCTTTCGCTTTCAGAGCGCGAGGCGAAGATCGCTGCGCAGATCTTAAAAGAGATCCATGCGCGTCTCGGCTTCCTCTTGAATGTCGGGCTTGACTATCTGACGCTCGCGCGCGCGGCTGGCACGCTCTCGGGCGGCGAGGCGCAGCGCATACGGCTGGCGACGCAGATCGGCTCGGGTCTCATGGGCGTGCTCTACATCCTCGATGAGCCGAGCATCGGACTCCATCAGCGCGACAACAACCGGCTTCTGGCAGCGCTGCAGCACCTTAGAGATCTCGGCAACACGCTCATCGTCGTCGAGCATGATGAGGATACGATGTACGCTGCCGATCACATCATCGACATCGGTCCCGGCGCGGGAGCGCATGGCGGGCGCGTCGTCGCCGAAGGTACGGCAGAAGAGATCAAGCGGGTGGATGCGTCCATCACGGGGCAGTACCTCGCGAGGAAGAAGTTCATTCCTGTGCCGAGCCGCCGCCGGACAGGCAGCGGCAACTTCATCGAGATCATCGGCGCGGCAGAAAACAATTTGAAGAATCTGCGCGTGAAGTTTCCGCTCGGTGAGCTGATTCTCGTCACGGGTGTCTCCGGCTCCGGCAAATCGACGCTCGTCAACGAGATTCTCTACAAAGGAATCGCTTCGAGACTCTACCATGCGAAGGGAAAGCCCGGCAAGCACAAGAAGATCGTCGGACTTGAGCACGTTGACAAGATCATCGACATCGACCAGCAGCCGATCGGCCGCACGCCGCGCTCGAACCCTGCGACGTACACGGGTGTGTTCGACGCCATCCGCCAGCTGTTCAGCCAGACGACGGAGGCGAAGATGCGCGGCTACAAGCCCGGGCGCTTCAGCTTCAACGTCAAGGGCGGCCGCTGCGAAGCCTGCCGCGGCGACGGCATCATCAAGATTGAGATGCACTTTTTGCCCGACGTCTATGTGCCGTGCGAGGTCTGCAAGGGGGCGCGATACAACCGAGAGACGCTTGAGGTGCGCTACAAGGGCAAGACGATCGCCGACGTGCTCGCCATGACGGTCGATGAAGCCGTGGAGTTCTTCAAGAACATTCCGCGCATCGAGACGAAGCTCAAGGTCATCGCCGACGTCGGTCTCGGCTACATCAAGCTCGGACAGAGCGCGACGACGCTTTCGGGCGGCGAGGCACAGCGCGTGAAGCTTGCCACCGAACTTGCGCGCCGCTCGACGGGGCGCACGCTCTACATCCTCGACGAGCCGACGACGGGACTTCATACCGCCGACATCGCGAAACTTCTCGGCATCCTGCACCGCCTCGTTGACGGCGGCGATACGGTCGTCGTCATTGAGCACAACCTCGATGTCATCAAGACGGCAGACCATATTATCGATCTCGGTCCCGAGGGCGGTTCGGGCGGCGGCATGATCGTCGCCGAAGGACGCCCCGAGGACATCGTCAAGGTCAAGGCATCATACACGGGCAAGTTCTTACAGCCGTTGTTGGAAGAGAATTTTGAGAGGGGTACGAAATGAATCGATTGAAGAAAAAGGATTTGCTCACTTTGGGTTTTATGATGTTTTCCGTCTTTTTTGGGGCGGGAAATCTCATCTTCCCGCCGGCTTTGGGACAGGCGGCAGGCGAGAATACCGTTCTCGCCATGCTCGGTTTCATGACGACGGGCGTAGGTCTGCCGCTTCTTGGCATCACGGCGATCGCGCTTGCGGGCGGCGAGTATGTCGAGCTTCTGCGAAGGCGCACATTTCCCTGGTTCGCGACAGCGTTGCTCGTCATTCTTTATCTCATCATCGGTCCTTTGTTTGCCATGCCGAGGACAGGCGCCGTATCGTTTGAGATCGGCATTCGTCCCTTCATGAGCGAGGGCGACATCACGATTCCGCAGCTCATCTATACGGCGATTTTCTTTGGCGCTTCGTACTATTTGTCGCTCAATCCGAACAAACTCATCGACCGCGTGGGCAAGATGCTCACGCCTGCGCTGCTCATCGTACTCGTCATCCTCTTCCTGCGCACCTTCGCCGCGCCGATGGGCGGCGTGCTCGAAGCGACGGGCGCTTACATCGACGCGCCGTATGCGCAGGGCTTCCAAGACGGCTATCAGACGATGGATCTTCTTGCGACCATCGCGATCGGCGCACTCGTCGTCAACGCCGTGCGCTATCGCGGCGTGACGGATACGCGCACCATCGGCAAGGCGTGCTTGGCGGCGGGCTTCATCACCGTCTCCCTCATGGCATGTGTCTACGGCTCCTTGGCGTATCTCGGCGCGACGAGTGCGACAGTGCTCGGGCACTCGGAAAACGGCGGACAGCTGCTTGCCGAATCCGTGCGCATCTTCTTCGGCGCAGGCGGCAACGTGCTCTTGGCGCTCATCATCATTCTTGCGTGCATCACGACGTGCTGCGGCATCACATCGAGCGCCGCGATGTTCTTCCACAAACTGTTCAAGAAAAAGATTTCCTACGAACGGCTGCTGCTCTTTTCCATTCTTTTCAGCTTCGGCGCATCGAACATCGGCCTCACGCAGATCATCTCGCTCGCCGTGCCGTTCCTCGTGGCGATCTATCCGCTCGTCATCGTATTCGTCATCCTTTCGCTCTTTGATCGCGTCATTGGCTGGCGAAAGAGCATATACCAAGGCTCCGTGCTTGTCACGCTCATCTTTTCCCTGACAGATGCACTCCATGCCGCAGGACTTGGCTCTGCCGCCCTTTACGATCTTCTGGCGCAGTATGTTCCTTTCTACAGCGTCATGATGGGGTGGGTCTGCCCCGCCGCCGTGGGCGCCGTCGCGGGATTCTTGGTTTCGCTCGGACAGAAGGAGCCGGCAGCGAAGGAGGCGTAGACGGGACGCTCTTCCAGCAATCGGCATACGGCAAAAACATTATTGAAAAATATTCTCATAAGTGTTACACTAGAAGCGTCGGGATTTTCTCGACGCTTTTTGTGTAGCATTTTTGTGGAAATGAAGGAGGAGACGTTTATGGAGTACAAGATCGAGCATGATTCGCTGGGTGAGGTTCGCGTGCCGAAGGATCGCTATTGGGGTGCGCAGACGCAGAGGAGCTTCGAAAACTTCCCCATCGGCACGGAGAAGATGCCGCAGGAAGTCATCCGCGCCTTTGCCATCTTGAAGAAGTCGGCGGCGTTTGCCAACGCGACGCTCGGCAGGCTCGACGAGAAGCGCCGCGACGCCATCGCGAAAGCGGCGGACGAGATCCTTGCAGGCGAGCTTGACGGTCACTTCCCGCTCGCCGTATGGCAGACGGGCAGCGGCACGCAGTCGAACATGAACGTCAACGAGGTGCTTGCAAACCGCGGCAACGAGATCGCGGGCGAAAAGCTCCTGCATCCGAACGACCATTGCAATATGTCGCAAAGCTCGAACGATACGTTCCCGACGGCGATGCACATTGCCGCCGTCGTCGCCATCGAGGACAAGCTCCTGCCGTCGATCGACAAACTCGCTTCGACCTTCGAACGCTTGATGAAGGAAAACGAAGGAATCGTCAAGACGGGCAGGACGCATTTGCAGGACGCCGTGCCCGTTTCCTTCACGCAGGAGATCAGCGGCTGGCTCGCCATGCTCAAGGCTTCGCGCGGACAGATCGAAGCGGCGCTGCCTTTCTTGAAGGAGCTTGCCTTGGGCGGTACGGCGGTCGGCACAGGGCTCAACGCGCCCAAGGGCTTTGCCGAGGAAGTCGCGCGTGTCGTCAGCGACATCACGGGCCTCGATTTCCGTACTGCGCCGAACAAGTTCCATGCACTCTCGGCGAAGGATGAGATGGTCTTTGCGCACGGCGCTTTGAAGGGGCTGGCGGCGAATCTCATGAAGATCGCCAACGATGTGCGCTGGCTCGCGAGCGGTCCGCGCTGCGGTCTCGGTGAGATCACGATCCCGTCGAACGAGCCGGGCAGCTCGATCATGCCGGGCAAGGTCAATCCGACGCAGTGCGAATCGGCGACGATGGTGGCGGTGCAGGTCATGGCAAACGATGCGGCAGTCGCCATCGCGGCTTCGCAGGGCAATTTCGAGCTGAACGTCTACATGCCCGTGACGATCTACAACTTCTTGCAGTCCGTGCGTCTCTTGTCGGATTCCCTGCGCTCCTTCGACGAACGCTGCGTCTCCGGAATCAAGGCAAATAAGGAGAAGATGCACGAAAACCTGCATCGTTCACTGATGCTCGTGACGGCATTGAATCCCGTCATCGGCTATGAGAAGGCGGCAAAGACGGCGCACAAGGCGTATGAGGAGAACATCTCGCTCAAGGAGGCGTGCGTCGCACTCGGCTTCCTCGCACCTGAGAAATTCGACGAGGTATTCCATCCCGAGGAGATGATCTAAGTGACGGACAGCGGCAAGTCAGCGGCTGCGGCTGAAACGGCGGCAGCAAAATCGCCTCAAGACGGCACGGGCAAGAAACCGAACTACAAGAACTGGCTGCCGCGCCGCATGATTGCGGCGGCGCTTGCCGCTGCCGTTCTCTTTTGGGCGCTGTTGGCGCTTTCCCTCAAGTTTTTGCCAACGGCGGGTGCGTGGCTCGCTCTGCCTGTCGTCCTCGGCGTGGCGGCATTTGCTTCTACGGCAGCGACGCTTTGGTTTTATGCGCTCTACCGTATGTTTTCCTACGATGGCAAACGTCAGCTTGCGCGTCGTATCGTCGAGGGAACCGCGGCATACATCAAAATTCCCGCAGGCGGACGCATCCTCGACGTGGGCTGCGGCAGCGGCGCTTTGACGATCGCTTGCGCCAAGGGGAATCCTGCATCTGATGTGCTTGGCGTTGACCTTTGGAGCGGCGTTTACGCATCGTTCAGCAAACAGATCTGCGAGGAGAATGCCGCAGCCGAGGGTGTATCGAATGCAGCGTTTCAGTCGGGCGACGCCCTCAAGCTCGATTTCCCTGATGAGAGCTTTGATGCAGTGACGAGCAACTACGTCTACCACAATATACCGAAAGTCTCGGGGCAGACGATGCTCGAAGAGACGCTTCGCGTCCTGAAAAAAGGCGGCGTATTCGCGATCCATGACATCATGGCGCATGGCAAGTACGGCGATATGGAAGCGTTCGCCGCCAAGCTGAGAGACGAGGGCTACGAAAAAGTCGAGCTTATTGATACCGCCAAGGGAATGTTCCTGGGGGCGAGAGAGGCGCGTTTCATGGGCGCCGGAGCTTCCAAGCTCCTTATCGGCAGGAAGTAACGAAAGACTACACGCACAAACGTCCACTTCGTGGACATTGTGCGCCGCCCTTACAGAAACCTAGCCAATCGGTCTGCGCCTGCGGCTTGACCTCTTGGGGTTTCAGGGTGAGACTGTGAACTGTGCATAGGAAGAGCTCCTATGCACAGTTTTTCTATGCGACAAAAGGCTTTTGTTATGAAATGAAAAATTCATAAGATGAATATATAGAATCGCGGAAACAGAATTGCCCTAAGCATGAAAAAATATTATCTTTTTGCCCTCAATTCGTGTAAGATGATGGTGGCGACGCATGGGCTGCACCCATTCCTATGGCTGTATTCGCAAACATCATCATAGAGGAAGCGCCCTTGTGTCATTTGAAAAGAAAGGGGATTATCCATGAAACGAATGAGCACGCTTTGCTATATCGAGCGAGATGGAAAGTATCTGATGCTGCACCGCACGGTTAAGGCGAACGATATCAATCATGGCAAGTGGATCGGTGTCGGCGGTCACTTCGAGGCGGACGAGTCGCCTGAAGAGTGCCTTTTGCGAGAGGTTGAGGAGGAGACGGGCTATCGGCTCATTCGCTGGCAGTTCCGCGCACTCGTCACTTTCGTTTCGGGCGACGGTACAACGGAGTATATGCACCTTTTTACGGCAGATCGCTTTACCGGCGAGCCGATTGTCTGCGACGAAGGGGAGCTCGCGTGGGTGGAGAAGGAGCGTGTCGAAGCGTTGGAGCTTTGGGAAGGGGATAGGATTTTTCTGCGCCTTTTAACCCAAGATGCACCGTTTTTTACTTTGAAACTCGTTTACGACGGCGCGGGAGGGCTTCTTGAGCATCGCTTGTATCGCTATCTGTAAGATAATAGAGAAAGAAGGAGGAATCTGCTGTTATAAGGATGATATGGAAGATATTGGGCAGCGAATTATAAATAAATACCTTGTATGACAGAATAAGACAAATTATAGATGGACAAAAGTAGGAACATGGATAGGGGAATTTTTCTATTTTGCATTTATTGAGAAAATTTTTTGGAAAACAGGAAGGAAAAAGAAATGATTTTGCGAATATTGGGGACTAAAGGGGCGATAGTAAACTTTGAGGACATATGTTCAGCCGTCACGGCATAGTGGTATGATACGCTTTTTCGCCTGTTTCCTGCGACAGGTTCATCAAAGAGGCACGCTGTACATATGTCCTCACGCCTTACAGAAGCCTAGCCAATCCGTCTGCGCCTTCGGCTTGACCTCTTGGGGCTTCATAGTAAACTTTGGGGACATATGTTCAGCCGCCGCGCAAGGCAGTGAAGTTTTTGCGATTGTTGGGGAATATCTGAAAAGGTAAGGTAGAACACGAGAGGAAAGGGATCGCTTTTATGAAATTAAAACCCAAGATGCTTCTTGGAATCGGTGTGCCGCTCATCGTCATTTTCATTGTCATGGGCGCTGCGATCAACATGATGGCGAGTTCGGCGCTGACGTCTTCCAAGCAGAAGACTATGTATGAACTTGGTGCGCACTATGCAAACGAGATCGACAAGATCATCGCGGAAGACACTGCCGTGGTCAATGCGACGGCGGCGGCTTGGGGCGAGTCGATGCCCGAGGGTGAGGCGCTGCGGGCGACGCTTGTTCATATTGCGAAGCTGCCGGGCGTGGCTTCCGCTTACGTCGGCAGACCGGATGGCAGCTATGAGACGAGCAAGCATTTCCCGGCAGACTACGATCCGCGCACGCGCCAATGGTACAAGGCGTCGGCGGCGAACCCCGACAAGGCGATGATGTCGAAGCCGACGACGGCGGCTTCCGATGGCAAGACCGTCGTGACGCTGAGCCGCGCCATCATGAAAAACGGCGCCCTCATCGGCGTTCTGTCGATCAATATCCAGCTCGACGCTGTGCGCGAGGTGGTCGAAGGGGTAAAGGTCGGAGAGACGGGTACGATTGTCATCTTGGGACCGGATACGGAGTACATTCATCATTCGACGTATACGCTGGCGGATAAGTTCAAGGAAATCGACGGCGGTGCGTATAAGGAGATTGCGGAGAAACTCACGGCAGGGAGTCCTGTGCAGCTTGAGGCGGATTATCAGGGCGAGGCGAAGTTCTACGCCGGTATGCCGATCGGCGAGACGGGGTGGACGGTGCTCGTTTCTTTGCCGCGCGCGGAGGCGAACGCAGCGGTCAGGCAGATGGAGTTGGCTCTTTTCGGCATCTGTGTCGCCGCGCTCGTCCTCATCCTGGGCGTCACATACGCACTCTTGACTTCGGCGATCACGCCGCTCGGGCTGCTCTCTTCGCTGATGGAAAGAATCGCGGGGGGCGATTTGACGATGCAGCTTGCTCCGAGCGAGCGCCGCGATGAGATCGGCGCTTTGCAGACGAGCTGCCGCACGATGCTCGAAGGACTGAAGGGGACGGTAAGCTCGACGCGCAAGGCGGCGGATCAAGTATCTGAGGCGAGCGAGGAACTGTCGCTCCATGCGGGACAGACGGCGAAAGCCTCGCAGATTGCTGCTGAAGCCGTCGTCTCGATTGCCGATCAGAGCGCTGAGCAAAGTGTGATCGTCGAGGAGACGTCGGCAAAACTCCTTCATGTTGACGGACAGATGCGTACGATCACGCAGGCGATCGGTGAAGCAAGGCAGGCGGTCGTCTCGACGGGCGAGGCGACGAAGGAGGGCGACGAGAAGGTGGGCCTTGCGATCGCAGGCGTCGAAGGTCTTGCCGACGGCTCGGCAAAGACGAGTGCGGCGGTCGAAAAGCTCTACGCGGGTTCGAAGAACATCGCTGAGATCAACGAGGTCATCGCGAACATCGCAGGACAGACGAAACTCCTCGCCTTGAATGCCGCCATCGAGGCGGCGCGCGCCGGCGAGCAGGGCAAGGGCTTCGCCGTCGTCGCCGAAGAGGTCAGAAAGCTTGCCGAAGAGTCTGAAGCGGCGGCGCAGGAGATCAGCGGCGTAATAAAGAAGAACGCCGAGGAGATCGAGCAGGTATTCGCCCTGACGAAGGATCAGCAGCAGGAAGTGCGTGAGAATGTCGAGCAAGTCAAGGCTGCGGGAGAGAAGTTCCATCGCATCATGGAGCTTGTCGGCGAGCTGGAAACGGGCATCGCACGCATCGTCTCTATCGGTGCGAAGGTGCAGCAAGACTGCGACGAAACGACGGCTTCGGCGCAGCGCATCAACGATGTTTCGCATACGATTCATAAGAAAGCCGCAGACGTTTCCGCTGTATCTGAGGAGCAGGCGGCATCAACCGAGGAAATCGCCGCCGCCAGCCAGACGCTCTCGAATCTTGCGCAGGAGCTGCAGGCGAGTGTCGAAAGGTTTTGCCTCTGATGAGGATGAAAATCGCTTAAAGCCTTGAAAATAAAGGCTTTACGGCACTTGACACGGGAAGGTTCTCCGCTTATAATAAGCGAAAATGTAGGAAATGCGTCCGCGGCCAGCGGATGAAAAAAGTCTGGATTGTTCTTCATTTTTAAGACGGTTCGTGCTTTTGCATTTCTTCAAAACTCAGTATCATTATGGAGGTAAAGTATCATGGGCGATTTGGGATTTGGCAAGTCGATTTTCTGGGTGGGTCTCGCTGCGGGAATCGTGGCGGGGGCGCTCGGCTATCGCTGTATGCAGAAGCACTGTGCGGCGAAGAAGGAGAAAGCGGCTCTGCCGCAGGCGTCGCTGGAAGAGCTTTTGCAGCAGAAGGCGGAGCTTGAGGCTCTGATCGAGGCGCAGCAGGCGTAAGATGGGCATTTTATCTGCGTTGGGCATCCCAACGAATAGGTTCGATCTCTTCCTGCGCTCCGTTGAGGTTTCGTCCTATATCCCGGGACGCATACGGCTGCACAGCAAGATGCTCATGGGCAGTCCAAAGGTGGAAAAGGAGCTTTTGACGTATCTGCGCTCGTATTCGGAGCTGAGTGAGGTGGAGACGAACACTTCGACAGGCTCTATTCTCATCAAGTATACGCCGCAGCTTCTTCATACGAACGAAGAGCTGACGCGCGCGGAAGAGTATATCAAAGCGCACGCGAAAAATCGCACATAAGGCAGAAAAAAGCTGCCCGCCCCGTTCAAGAAGACGCGGGACGGGCAGCTTTTTTGTTTCAGTAAAGCTGGGCTTTCCAATAGGCGAGGTCCGGCTCATTTAAGGGCAGGTCGATGCTGTAGCCGTTGTCGTAGCGAATCTTTACGCGGACTTCGTCGGCTTTTCGAAGAAGCGGCAGAAGCTGCGGCGATACGTTGAGGAAGAATTTGTTTGTGTTTTTCAGCGATGTTTCCGGACTGTAGTTTTTGAGATCGTAGCTCGGCGGTTCCTGCTTGACGATGGCGTCGATATCCCAGGCGTCGCCGTCGGCGGCGATGGTCACGAGCGGTTTGGGCTTTGCGCTGCTGTAGCGGTAGTCCCACATCGTGAGCGTCGCGCCTTCGACGCGGCCGTTTTCATCGTAGGAACCTTGAAAGTCGATCTTGCAGTAGGCGGAAAGGCTCTTCGCCGTGCGGTGGTCGGCTGTGTAGGTGTAGCCGAAGCCGAAAGCGCCGCATAGAATGAGCAAAAAGCCGAGGTAGAGGAAGATTTTCATAGGGGATCTCCGTTCCGTCCGCGCAGCTTTGGCAGCTCTTTCGAGCGGGGTGCGGACATTGATTTCTTGTTTCTATTATACTTTATGCGCCGCGTGTTGTCACCACCATTGCGCGTGCGCTTTTCCTGTGCTATAGTGGTAGGAACGATGTTCAATGCTTTTGAGGATGGGAGTCAATGGAAGAAAATTTCATTTGCTTGGATATTGGCGGCACTTCGATCAAATATGCCCTTGCCGCAGGCGGCAGACTGCGCGAGAAAGGCTCTGTGCCGACGGAAGGGCGCACGGCTGGCGCCGAGGGCGTCGCTGAGAAGGTGCTTGCCATCGTAAATGCGTTCCGAGATCGCGGACTTACGGGCGTTGCGATCTCGACGCTCGGTATTGTCGATCCCGCAGCGGGCAGGATTCTCTACGCTGGATCGAGCATACGAGATTATACGGGATTTGCGCTCAAGGCTCTCGTGGAGGAGACGACGGGACTTCCCTGTACGGTCGAGAATGATGTGAATTGTGCAGGGCTTGGCGAGTATTGGCAGGGCGCGGGGCGCGGGGCGCGTTCGCTCGTGTGCCTGACGGTCGGCACGGATGTCGGCGCCTCGATTCTCTTCAACGGCAGGCTGTGGCGCGGTGCGAATTATAGTGCGGGCGAGATCGGCAGCATGAGACTCGCCGGAGGCAGGCTCGGCGAGCTTGCTTCCGTGCGCCGCATGGTGCAGCGTGCCGCCGCAGCGCATGGCGTGTCGGCGCAGTCGATCAACGGGGAGACGGTGTTCGACTGGGCGCGTGCGGGCGACGCCGATGCGGTGAACGCTATCGCGGGGCTTATTGCGCCGCTTGCTGAGGGACTTGCCAATATATGCTGCATGATGAATCCCGAGCGCATCGTATTGGGCGGCGCGGTGATGGCGCAGCAGCAGTATCTTGCTCCGCGAATCTGCGCGGATCTGGACGAGGCTCTGCCGCGAGCTTTTCACTCTGCGACGCGGATCGCTTTTGCCGAGTTGGGAAATGATGCGGGGCTTACGGGAGCGCTCTGCCATTTTCTTATGCGTCGAAAGGATGTGCAGGCGAAGGCGAAATATACGGGGTTGACGGAGGAGGCGCAAAAGGTCAGATGAAAGCGATCATCAACGGACGGCTCCTGCTGCCGAATATGGAGGGCGATTTTCGCGTCATGGACGATATGGCGCTCCTCTACGATGAGCGGATTGAGCGGATCATCGATATGGATGAGGTGGAGGCTGAGGCGGGCATCGATGAGGTGCATGATGCGCACGGGCTTTTTGTCTCGCCGGGGTTTATCAATGTGCATGTGCATGGTGCATGTGGCTGGGATGTGATGGACGAAGCGCCGGAAGCCTTGCCGTCGATTGGCCGCTATCTTGCACGCACGGGTGTCGTCTCGTGGCTTGCGACGACGATGACGGCGGGCGAGGACGCGGTGCACGCTGCCTTCGAGCGTGTGCGAAGCGCCATGCGCATGACGCCCGAAGGTGCGCGCATCCTTGGCGTGCACATGGAAGGGCCGTTCATCAACAAGGCGTATAGGGGGGCGCAGGCGGAAGCGGCTATCGTGTGTGCCGACTATGGCTGGCTCGACTCTTTTGAGGATGTCGTGCGCATCGTGACCTTGGCTCCGGAGGAGCTTGACGGCAAGTACACGTTTATCGACCGCTGCCGCGATGCGGGCATTCTCGTTTCTATCGGTCATTCAAGCGCCGACTACCAGACGGCGATCGAGGTCATAGAAAAGCATGGCGTCACGCATATCACGCACTGCTTCAACGCGATGAGCGGTTTGCATCAGCGGCGTCCGGGCATCGTGGGCGCGGCGCTCGATACTTCGGTCAACTGCGAGCTGATCGCCGACAACATCCATGTGGATCCGGCGGCGCAGCGCATCCTTTACCATGCGAAGGAAGGCAGGAATATCATCCTCGTGACGGATTCGATGCGTGCCGCCGGCATGGGCAGCGGCGTCTTTGAACTCGGCGGGCAGGAAGTCACGGTCGAGGGGGCGCGTGCCGAGCTTTCCGACGGTACGCTCGCGGGCAGCGTACTGGCGATGAATCAGGCGGTCAAAAATTTCGCTAAGACAACGCGCGCGCCGTTGGAGCGCGTCGTCGAGATGGTCACGCGCACGCCTGCTGAAGAGCTTGGCATCTATGGGGAAACCGGCTCTTTGGAAGAGGAAAAACGCGCCGATCTCACGCTCTTTGATGAGGATATGATGATCGCTGCGACAGTTGTCGGCGGGCATCTCGCTTATATAGCTTCGCCCGACGCCTTAAACGGCGCTTGGCAATAGGAAGGTCTTTGCAGCAGGCAGGGGAAGGAAATCAGCTCATGGCAATACGCATGATTGTGACGGATATGGACGGCACTTTGCTCGATGCGAAGAATCGCATATCAGAGGCGAATCGAGCAGCGATCAAAGAGGCGGCGGAAAAGGGCATCTCTTTGGCGATCGCTACGGGACGTATGCACCGCTCGGCTTTGCCGTATATGGAAACGCTCGGCGTTGCGGTGCCGATCATCTCGTGCAACGGGGCGCTCGTCAAGACGGCGTCGGGCGAGGAGATCTTTTCTTCGTGCATCGCTCCCGCTGCTGTGCGCGAGGTGCTCGATTGTATGAGGGAACGCGGCTGGTATGTGCAGCTTTACACGGGGGATCGGCTTCTCTTTGTCGATCGTGATCGCCGCGCGTGCGCATACGAGGCGGCTTCGGGCATCCAAGGCGAGATCGTCGGCTGGGACGGTCTTTATGCGCAAATCTCGCGCGTCCACAAGATGCTTACGATCACTTCGTGTGAGGAAGAAACGGACGCGCGTGCGGCAGAGTTGGCTTTGATGTTCAAGCACGGGGTCAATGTCGTGCGATCCAAGGAAAAGTATATCGACATCATGGCGGCTGGCATATCGAAAGCGGCGAGTATCGAGCGCCTTGCCGCGAAATGCGGCGTCGAGATGAAGGATGTGCTGGCGCTCGGCGACTCGGACAACGACAGCGAAATGCTTGCCGCTGCCGGCGTCGGCGTCGCTATGTCGACCGGGACGGCTGCGGCGAAACAGGCGGCGGATTTCCTCGCGGCAAATGAGGCGGCGGACGGTGTGGCGCGGGCTGTACACGCTTACGCGCTCGCAGGGATAAAGGAAGCGTGAGGGGAATAGGATGGCAATTCGGCTGATCGTTATGGATCTTGACGGTACGCTTTTGACTTCGGAAAAGACGGTGTCGGACTACAGCAAAAGCGTGCTCAAACGCGCGATGGCGAAAGGTGTCGCCGTGACGGTGGCGACGGGGCGTATGCTGCTTTCGGCGAACTACTTCGGCAGGATCATCGAGGCGAATGCGCCGATCATCTCGTGCAACGGCGCATTGGTGCAGGCTTTGGATGCAAAGGAGCCGCTTTTCCTGCGCACGTTTTCCCCCGAAACGGTCACGGAACTATTGACCTTCGCGCGCCAAAGCGGTTGGTATGCGCAGTGGTACATCGGCGATGACATCTATGCGGAGGATTTTCGTCCCGAGTATTTTAGCGCTTACCGTACGGTGCAGGGCTTCTCCGTGCATGAAGTCGGCGAGAATTTTGCGCCGTATACCGAGGGCGTCGCGCAGGTCGTCGTGCGCGATCTTGCGGGCGGCGTCGGCGAGATCGCCGCGTGCATCCGCAGCCGCTTCGCCGGGCGCGTCGAGCCGCAGCAGTCGAAGGGCTATACGCTCGACCTTACGCCGATGGGTGTATCGAAGGCGACGGGCGTCGAGGCAATCCTGCGTTGGGCGGGAATCAAGGCTTCTGAGGTCATGGCGTGCGGCGATTCGGACAACGACCTTTCGATGCTGCGCATGGCGGGGACAAGCGTCGTTACGGCAAACGGGCAGGAAGAGGCGAAAGCGCTCGCTTCATATCTCGCGCCGAGCTGTGACGAGGACGGCGTGGCGAAGGCTATCGAGGAGCTTGTGCTTTAGGGAATCGCTATCATGGTATGTTTTTGGCATCAATGCAGGGGTGGACAGTATGACGAAAGAAGGAGAGTTCAGATTTATTATCGTGACGGGGCTTTCGGGCAGCGGCAAGACGCAGGCATGCCGCTTCTTGGAGGATCTCGGCTATTTCGTGGTGGACAATTTGCCGCCGGTGTTCATCTCCAAGTTCGCCGAACTTTGCCGCCACTCGGCGGGGCATGTGCGCCGCGTTGTACTCGTCGTGGACACGCGCGGGCGAGAGTTCTTCGATACTTTCGTTCATGTGCTCGACGAAATGGACAGAGCGGGTACATCCTATGAGATGCTTTTCATGGACGCATCCGACGAGGCGATCATCCGCCGCTACAAGGAGACGCGCCGCCGTCATCCGATGGCGGCGAACGCACGCATTTCCGACGGCATACAGAAGGAGCGCCGCCGCTTAGAGCCGGTGCGCAACAAGGCGACGTACATCATCGACACGTCCGTACTCAAGAAGGTGGAGCTGAAGGAAAAGATTTCACGCCTTTTCGGCAGTGAAGCCGGACGTAAGATGAGCATCAATGTATTGTCGTTCGGCTTCAAGTTCGGTATGCCTTTGGACGCCGATATGGTGCTTGACGTGCGCTTTTTGCCGAATCCCTTCTATATCGAGGAGATGCGCCGAAAGAGCGGCGCTGTCAAGGAGGTCGCCGCCTATATCGGCAAGTGGCCGGTGACGCAGGAGTTTGAGGAGAAGCTCGACGCTCTGCTCGACTTCCTCGTGCCGCAGTACATCAAGGAAGGCAAGCCGCAGTTCGTCATCGCCGTCGGCTGTACGGGCGGTATGCATCGCAGCGTCTACATCGCCTGCCATATCTATCGCTTCTTAACGGTGCGCGGCTTCCAGGTGGAGCTTGAGCATCGCGATCTCATGAAGAATGAGGTTGCAGAGCATCCGACGCAGCCGCCTGAGTGAACTGACGCACGCGCTGCATCCGACTGCCGTGTTAGGAAAGGTTCGATTGGAAAATGCATTTATTAAAGTGGCTTTATCCGGGTATGCACTTCAAGCGCTGGATGCTTGTCTTTGGCGCGGGCGTCATGATGGTCAGCCTGGGGCTTGCACTGGTTTTTAACTATAAGTATCTTGACGCCATTGAAGAAGCGATCTTTCGTGCCGTCTATCTTTGGCGCGGCAGTTTTGACTATGTGATTACGACGATCGTCGGCGTCGTCATTGTCATTTTGGGGCTTTTGCTGATGCTCTTTGCGACGCGCTTCGTCATTCGCTCCGTCATCAGCGTACTCTTGCCGGACAGCTCGGAAAAGCTTGTGGATATCATTTACGAGAAGCGCAGGCTCGACAAGGGTCCGCAGGTGACGGTCATCGGCGGCGGGCACGGGCTGTCCGTGCTCTTACGCGGCATGAAGCAGGCGACGAGCAACGTGACGGCGGTCGTGACGGTCGCCGATGACGGCGGCTCTTCGGGCAGGCTCAGAGAAGAGCTGGGTATCATTCCACCGGGGGATCTTCGAAATTGCCTCGTCGCGCTCGCCGATACGGAGCCGCTGATGGAAAAGCTCTTCCAGTATCGGTTCCAGAGCGGGACGGAACTCAAGGGGCACAGCTTCGGCAATCTCTTCATCGCCGCTATGGCGGAGGTCACGGGTGATATCGAGGAGGCATTGAAGCAGTCGTCGAAGGTTCTTGCCGTCAAGGGGCGCGTACTGCCGGCGTCAACGGCGCATGTGCGGCTCGACGCGGTCATGGAGGACGGCACGCTCGTCGAGGGCGAGTCGCATATTCCCGAGGTGCATAAGCATATCCGGCGCGTGAAGCTCTTTCCGGAGCATGTCGCGCCGGTGGAGTCGGCGCTTGAGGCGATCCGTGAAGCGGATGTCGTGATCTTAGGTCCCGGCAGCCTCTATACGAGCATCATGCCGAATCTCCTCGTCGACGGCGTGGCAGAGGCGCTCAGGAAGAGCCGTGCGCTCAAGATCTATATATGCAACGTGCTGACACAGCCGGGGGAGACGGACGATTACACGGCTTCGATGCACGCCAAGGCGATTCTCGATCATGCGGGCAAGGGAGCGATCGACTATATGCTCGTCAATGTGACGCCGCTGCCGTACGCGGCGGCGCGTCTTCTGAAAGAGGAGGGCATTCGCCCCGTGGCGATTGATGAGGATGCGATCAATGCGCTCGGCGTCGGCGTCGTCAAGGCGGATCTTGTAAACAGCGACGATGTCGCGCATCATGATTCGGGAAAACTCATGAAGAATGTGATGAAGATGGCGTACAAGCTGCATCCCGGCATCGGCAAGTGAGGAGGGAACCGCATGGCGCAGCCATCCTTTTCGGCTGAGGTGAAAAACGATCTGGCGCGTTTCATCGGGCGCAGGGCGTGCTGCCGCACAGCGGAGCTTGCGGCGCTTCTGCGCATGGGCGCCGTGCTGACGCTCGGAGCGAAACGCACCGTCGGACTTGCTTTCACGACGGAGAATGCGGCGGTCGCGCGAAAAGCCTTGATGCTTTTGAAAGGATCGGCGGGCGTCATGACGGAGCTGACCGTCAGCCGCTCGCGCCGCTTGAAGAAGCGCAACAGCTATCGCGTGCATGTGCTGCCGTCGCGCGAGGTCGCCGCCCTCATGGGACGGCTCGGGCTTATGCGCGGCTCGGCGCTCAACATGGGCACGGACAGTGCGCTGCTCAAGAAAGCGTGCTGCCGCAAGGCGTACCTTCGCGGCGCATTCTTGGGCGGCGGCAGCGTCAGCCGCCCCGATGCGGGCTATCATGTGGAGCTTGTGACGGAAAGCTATTCCTTTGCCGAGCTGCTGCTCTCGCTTTTGCGTACGATGGGCTATCCGGCGGGGCTGACCGACCGCAAGGAGAACTATATCGTCTACTTGAAGGAGAGCGACGCCATCATCGACTTTTTTTCTTTGCTTGGCGCGGAGAAGGCGGCGGAGGCGTTCGAGGTCACGCGCAACTTGAAAGAGGTCAAGAATCAAGTCAACCGTCTCGTGAACTGTGAGACGGCGAACGTACAGAAGTCCGTGGATGCCGCCGGCAGACAGATCGCGGCGATTCGCGCACTCGAAGCCGCGGGCGGCGTCGAGCGGCTTTCTGCGGGACTCAAGGAGATGGCTGCCGCACGCTTGGAGCATCCGACAGCGACGCTTGCGGAGCTTTCGGCTTTGCTGGGGATAGGGAAGTCAGGCGTCAATCACCGTTTGCGAAAACTCGCTGCGCTGGCGGAAGAGAAGGAAGGGAGAGGTTGAGATTGAAACGTATGCTTGGCGTTTTGGCAGGGATCGCGCTGCTCGTTGTTCTTTCACTTGCCGTCTATGTGCATCTTCATCCGGCGCAGGGCGTACTCGTCTTGGAGTACCATCATGTCGCTGACCGCGTGGATGACGAGGAGCCGCTGGCGGAGCGCTATTTTGTGCCGTCGGCGGATTTTGCTGCGCAGCTCGACTATCTGAAGGCTGAGGGTTATGAGACGATCACGATGCTGGATTTTTCCAAGGCGGCGAAGGGCAAGGGAACCCTTCCTGAAAAGCCCTTGATTATCACCTTCGACGACGGCTACGAGGACAATTACACCGTGGCGCTGCCGCTCCTCGAAGAGCGCGGCATGAAGGGCGAGGTTTATATGGTCACGAACTTCATCGGACGAAAGGGGTATCTGACTTGGGATGAGCTTCGCGACATGCAGCAGCGCGGCATCGAGATCGGCTGCCATACCGCCGATCATGTGCCGCTCGTCGGGCTGTCTCGCGCCGAGCAGGAGGATCAGGTGCGCCTCTCAAAGCTCCTCATGGAGTGGAACGGCATCAAGACCGTGTTCAGCTTCTCCTATCCGAACGGTAGCTGCAATGCTGAGATCGCCGAGCTGCTGCGCGAGAGCAATTATTTGACAGCCGTCACAGGCGATGCGGGGTTCAACACGTTCCAGACCGATCCGATGTTTCTGCAGCGCGTCAACATTCCGCGACCGCGCTTCGGCATGATGGAGTTCCGTCTGCGCCTTTTGCGGGCGGAGCTTTGCAGCATCTTCGGCATCCATCAGCACTTGGAGCGTTAGGCATCTGCGAGGATCTTACCGCCGTCCGCTGAAGCGGCGGCTCTTTTGAAGGAATCATTTTATGCGATTAGAGGAAAAAGGGGTTTTCGGCAAGATGAAACGATGGAAGGCAAAGGCTGCGGCATATTTTTTTGCGTTGCTTGCGAGTGTAGGCATGACAGAGCTTCCCGCCGAGGCACAGCGCTATCGGGCGGATGATGCTTCGACGACGCGCGTCACGACGGACGAGGAGCGCGCTGTGCATGAGCCGCAGGGTACGCAGCATGTTGGAAGGCGTTCGGAGCGAGGCTCAGCGGAACCGTACAGCGTGCGGCTGAACTTCGGTACAGGAATCCCGGGCGCACTGCGCTTCAACGATGCGCAGCGCGCCATGCGCGAGTGGGATGTCGAAGTCGAGGACACGGGCGGGACCTTGCTCTTTTCCGACAGCCCCGAATATGTGACGGAAGACGGCATTTTGTATGAAGATACCGTCACGGGCGATGCACGCATCCTTTACTATCATCTGAACCACACAAACACGCGCAAGAAAGTTGCCGTCGTACTGCAGAACGAAGGTGATTCTTCGGTCGTCGTCAAGGTCACGCGCGGCGGTGCGAGCCGCCCGAGCAGCGACTATCTCGAAGTGGGCAAGAGCACACAGCTCGCCTACTTCCAAACGAAGCGCGACGATTTGCTCTATGTGCAGCGCGGGACGAAGCGTATCCTAGAGCCGGAGATGAACCACACGGTACTGGAGCCGGGACAGCTTGTCTACGGCGTCTACGACTTTCATGCCGACGGTCCCGTCAAGGTCTCCGTCATCCTGTATCCGGCGACTGCCGACCCTTTGAAATTCATCGCCCACGCGCATGTGCTGCCGAAGGATGAGCAGCGCCTGCGCGGTACCTTTCAAGGCATGGACCGCGTGATCAAGGGAAAGCCCTACAATCCCGACAAGGATGGCGTCGTCTACATCCCGATCGGCGATAATCGGCAGGATGTTTTCCGCACGGGCATCGACGCGACGGACGGCAGCCTCGTGACGAACGTCGGCAACTATGGCGTGCTCTATCGCATTCGCATTCCGACGACAGGACGTGAGGCGACGCAATATTATCTGACGCCCTTGGGCGGCGTCTATGCGGGTGCGATGAGCGTCGACTTCGGACACGGATCGAGCCTCTTGGAAACGCCCGGCGGCAGGCTCTTCTTCGGCGACGCCATACCGCCCGACAGCGACGCGGATCGCGCCGCGCGTCTTGTGGGCAAGGATCGCTTGAAGGTAGCCGCCGAGCTTTCCGACCTCGGCAGCTATCACAGCTCCGTGCAGCCGAGCTTCGAGCTGTCGCCCCCGGGCGCGTCGAATCTTCCCGTGCAGATCATCTTGATGCCGGCGGGAAAATAAGGCTGAAGATGAAAAAAGCCGCCGAGAATCTCTTTGCGAGAGATTTCGGCGGCTTTTTGCCTGCCGGGATTTTCTGGAAGCCGTTTATGCCAGAGCCAAAGATTGGCGCGGGCAATAGCCTCTTTCCCTGAGTGTGGAGTTCAGATACTCAAGCCTTTCTGCCGTGACGACGATGAGGACGAGACCCATCTTTTTCAGGCTTGCGCCGTTCATGCCCGCCGCATCCGCACGCGCCACGAAGTCTCTATCGTCGGCGCCGATGACCTCGGCGACGCCTGTCACCTGCACGCTCTTGGCGCTGCCCACTCCATGATACTCGGCATGAACCTCCAAGGCGACGTTCTTATTCTTCTCAAGTGCGCGAAACTTCAGACCGCCCTCAGAAAAGATGTAGAATTTGCCGTCGAGATAAGCATACGTCAGCGGCGTGCAGCGGATGAAATCGCCGTCAGCGGCGGCGAGCGTGCAGACCTTCTGCTCCTTGAGGAACGCATCAAGCTCTTTTGCCAGTACATCCGGCGGCATTTTCACCGCATCTTTGTCCTTTTTGAGCCAAAATTCAGCGGCAGCTTTGTAGTCCATAAAAAATCTCCTTTGCTTGATAGTGATTGGATGAAGCACGGATAAATGCAGTCCCCGTCTTCATACATCCGGGCGGCTTCCTTTTATCCGCAGCTCGTTGAGAATATCTTTTATTATCGTACTATGATGAAGCCGCTTCGTCAAGATGCCGTCGGCTGATGGCACGAAATGCTTTGCGGCGGGCGGCTGCAGCAATATGGTTTGACAGTGAAAAAGAAAACTGCTATACTAAGGTCAATCAAAAATACATCTGCTGCATATGTAGCGGCAAGAACCCACGGACGCACACCGTGGGTTCTTGCTTTGCAGGTCGGAATACGTTGCCGCTAGTGTTCCAACCATTTCTGGATGCCATACCAGATCGCACAAGATATGACACCAGCAACGACGCTCATCAAAAATACATCCGTCGTCATATGTAGCCCCCCTCTCTGATGCCAGTTTGGGAGCGGCAACAGGAAAAGTATAACATGATTCGTTTGTTTTAGCCATAGTGCCGCTTGCGGACGGCGGGCGGCTGCAGCATCTTGCCAAGCGCGTGAAAAACAGGTAGAATATAGGAAAGTCGAGAAGAAGGGGGTCATACGATGAAACATATCAAGACGGTCAATAAGCCGACGATGCAGAAGACGCTCAAGACGGGCGGCTGCGGCGAATGCCAGGCATCGTGCCAGTCGGCATGCAAGACGTCCTGCACGGTGGGCAATCAGGTCTGTGAGAGCAGGAAGTAATCAGGCGTGAAGAAAAGACCTCTTCCGTAGGGAAGAGGTCTTTTCTTCACGCTTGCACCATACATTTGGAGGAAATACATGAAAGAAAAAATACACAAGTTCAAGCAGGCGGAGAGTTTCATCCTGCTTGACGTCAACAGCGGCGCCGTCCATGTCGTCGATGAGATGATCTATGATGTCATGGATATTTTTGACGGTACGAACGATAAGGAAGTCATGGCTGCGCTCGCCTGCAAGTATCCGCGGGCGGAGCTTTCTGAAGCGCTCGAGGAACTGCACGAACTCATGGCGCTCGGCGAGCTTTTCGCGCCAGACATCGACGTGCCGCCGACATTTTCCCAAAAGGGGCTTGTGAAGTCACTGTGTCTGATGGTCGCGCAGGACTGCAATCTGCGCTGCAAATACTGTTTCGGCGACGGCGGCAACTATGGCATGGAGCGCACCGTCATGACGCCAGAGGTGGGGGTGCGCGCCGTAGACTTTCTCATCGAAGGCTCTGGACCGAGAAAGCACTGCGAGATCGACTTCTTCGGAGGTGAGCCTCTCTTAAACATGAAAACGGTCAAGGCGGTCACGGAGTATGTACGAAAGCGGGAGAAGGAGACGGGCAAGGTGTTCAAGCTCACGCTGACGACGAACGGTATGCTCTTGAACGACGCAAACATCGCATGGCTTAACGAAAACGATTTCTCGCTCGTGCTGTCGCTCGACGGGCGCAGGGAGACGAACGACGCCATGCGTCCCGACGTCGGCGGGCACGGCACCTACGACCGCATTGTGCGGAATTTCAAACGCTGTCTCGCGAGCCGTGCGGGCGGCGACTGGGACTATCGCGGCATCTATACCTATCTTCGCGGCACTTATACGAAGCGCAACCTCGACTTCACCGAGGATGTGCTCTCGATGCACGACGCAGGCTTCAATATCTTGTCGGTAGAGCCTGTCGTTTTGAAGGACAGCCCGCTCGCCCTCATGGAAGAAGATCTGCCGCGCATCTTTGCGGAGTACGACCGTCTCGCTGCCGCCTATATGGAACGCCGCCGCGCGGGCAGGGGGTTCTTCTTCTTCCACTTCAACATGGATTTGTCGAACGGCCCGTGCGTCGCCAAGCGGCTTTCGGGCTGCGGCGCGGGGCACGAATACTTCGCCGTCGCGGAAAACGGCGATCTCTACCCGTGCCACCAATTCGTCGGCAGGAAGCGCTATAAGCTCGGCAGCATCTACGACGGGGTGACGGACGAAGAACTGCCGCCGTACTTTCGCGAATCACACGTTCTCAACAAGGAGAAATGCGCCGACTGCTGGGCGCGGTTCTTCTGCAGCGGCGGCTGCCACGCCAATGCCGACCTCTTCCACGATGATATAAGAAAGCCTTACGAAGTCGGCTGTGAGATTCAGAAAAAGCGTCTCGAATGTGCGCTTTATGTGCAGGCGCTTCTGGCTTTGGAAAAAGAAGGGCAGACCGCTCTGTAATGGGAAAAGGCTCGCGGCGAAATTTCGCTGCGGGTCTTTTCCTTTTCGCCATCCCCCGTATGAAAAGCGCATGAGAATCTACACAGAAAGCGCCATGCGGTGTATAATAAGGACGTGATTTCAGAAATCGAAAAGGAGCGCAGCAAATGAAAAGAGAGGTCATACGGAAAAAAGCCGTAGAAACTTTGACGATGGAATCGGCGGCGGTGAAGAAGCTGACGGAAAATATCGACGAGGAGTTTTGCCGCGCGGTCGAGTGTATCCTCGACTGCACGGCGCGCATCATCGTCACGGGTATGGGAAAATCGGGGCATGTCGGCAGGAAGATCGCCGCGACGCTTGCGAGTACGGGAACGCCGTCGTTCTTCATGCATCCGGCGGAGGCGTTTCACGGCGACCTTGGCATGGTGACGGACAAGGATGTAGTGCTCGCGATCTCCAACAGCGGCGAGGTGCAGGAGGTCTTGAAGATCCTGCCTGCGATTCACCGCATCGGTGCGCCGATCATCGCCATGACGGGCAATCGCGCTTCGCAGCTTGCCGAGTATTCGGACTACGTCATCGACATCGGACATGAGCCGGAAGCATGTCCCCTAGGGCTGGCGCCGACGACGAGCACGACCGCGACGCTTGCTATGGGCGACGCCGTCGCTGTCGCTGTGATGTCCGTACGAAACTTCAAGAAACAGGATTTTGCACTCTTCCATCCGGGCGGCGCACTCGGTCGGCGTCTCTTGCTCAAGGTGCAGGACGTCATGCACACGGGCGAGGAGAATCCTGTGGTCGAGGGCACGAAGACGGCGAAGGATGCGCTCTTCGTCATGACGGAGAAAGGACTTGGCGCCGTCTCTGTCACGAATGCAGCGGGCAGGTTTATCGGGCTTTTGACCGACGGCATCATCCGTCGTGCGCTCGCGAAGGACTATGCTTTCCTCGATAAGCCTGTGCACGAGATCATGTTTACGGAGCCGCTGACGATTTGCGCCGATGAGCTGGCGACGGCGGCGCTCTCCGTCATGGAAAAGCACGAGCCGCGTCCCGTGACGGTTCTGCCCGTCATCGACGAGACAGGGGCGCCGGTCGGTATGATTCATCTGACCGATCTTTTGAAGCAGGGCGTCGTTTGACAAAGGAAATACGGCTAAATTCAGCCGCCATCTGCACAGGCGATATGTGCGGCATCACGCTGTACATATCGCCTCATGCCTTAAGGAAAGTTCGCCGATCGGTATGCGCTCTCTGGGCTTGACTTCTTGGACTTTCCTAGGAATCATTGAGCGTGGATATTCAGAACGTGGGAATTTTTCGATAAATCCTAGATATGGCAAGGCTTGCAGAGGATAATATTTCTAAGAAATCACTAGACAACGAAGCAAAAAAATTATACAATATATTTGTTATGGGATGAAATGAGAGGAAATAATGTCCTCGTCCCGAGAACCATCAAACAGGGAGGCATGGTTATGAATATTCATGAGTACCAGTCCAAGCAAGTCCTGCGGGAATTCGGCGTCAATGTGCCGAACGGTCTGCCGGCGTTCACTGTCGAAGAGGCGGTGGAGAATGCGAAGAAGCTCGGCTCTGCCGTTACAGTGGTAAAGGCGCAGATTCATGCGGGCGGTCGCGGCAAGGCGGGCGGCGTCAAGATTGCCAAGTCCGTGGAAGAAGTCGAAGCCTATGCGAAGGAGCTGCTTGGCAAGGTTCTCGTCACGCATCAGACGGGTCCCGAGGGCAAGAAGGTCGGCCGTCTCCTGATTGAAGAAGGCTCTAAAATAAAGAAGGAATATTATCTCTCCTTTGTCGTCGATCGCCAGTCGGCAAGCATCGTCATGATGGGTTCTGAAGAGGGCGGCGTCGAGATCGAAAAGGTCGCAGCCGAAACTCCTGAGAAGATCATCAAGGAGTATATCGATCCGGTCATCGGTCTCGCTCCGTTCCAGGCGACGCGCATGGCATATGCCATCAACATCCCCGGTCCTGCGATCCGCAAGGCTGCGGCTCTGATGCAGGGGCTTTACAATGCGTTCATCGGCAAGGACTGCTCGCAGGTCGAGATCAACCCGCTCGTCGTTACCGAAGACGATGACGTCATCGCGCTTGACGCGAAGCTGAACTTTGACGACAGCGCACTTTTCCGTCACCCCGACATCGTCGAGCTGCGTGATGAGACGGAAGAGGATCCGAAAGAGCGCGAAGCTGCGGCTGCCAGCCTCAACTACGTCAACCTCGGCGGCGACGTTGCCTGCATGGTCAACGGCGCGGGGCTTGCTATGGCTACGGTCGACATCATCAAGCATTATGGCGGCGAGCCTGCGAACTTCCTCGACGTCGGCGGCGACTCTGAGCCGGAGAAGATCGCGAAAGCGTTCAACATCATGCTTGAAGGCGGTCAGGCGAAGGGCATCTTCGTCAACATCTTCGGCGGCATCAACCGCTGCGACAACATCGCGAACGGCATCATCGAGGCGGCGAAGATCATCTCCAAAGACGGCAAATCCCTCCCGGTTCCCGTCGTTGTCCGACTTGAGGGCACGAAGGTCGAAGAAGGCCGCGAGATCCTGAAGAACACGCCGATTGCCAACGTCTTCCCTGCACCCACGATGGAGGGCGGCGCCGAGCAGATCGTCAAACTCGTTGCTGAGGCGAAGGCTTAAATCGAAAGGGAGGTCAAAAACATGTCAGTTTTGATTGATAAAGATACGAAGGTCATCGTGCAGGGCATAACGGGCAAGGCCGCGCTCTTCCACACGAAGCAGATGCTCGACTATGGCACGAAGATTGTCGGCGGCGTTACGCCGGGCAAGGCGGGGCAGGTCGTCGAGGGCGTTCCCGTGTTCAATACGGTCGCGGACGCTGTCAAGGCTACGGGCGCTACGGCTTCCGTCGTCTATGTTCCCGCGCGCTTTGCGGCGGATTCCATCATGGAAGCTGTAGATGCCGATCTCGATCTCGTCGTTTGCATCACGGAGCATATCCCTGTCCTCGACATGGTCAAGGTACGCCGCTACATGCAGGGCAAGAAGACGCGCCTTGTCGGGCCGAATTGCCCGGGACTTCTGACGTCCGAGCAGGCGAAGCTCGGCATCACGCCGGGCACGGTCAGCAAGCCCGGTCATGTCGGTCTGATCTCGCGCTCCGGCACCTTGACGTATGAGGCTGCTTTCCAGCTTACGAATGCGGGCATCGGTCAGACGACGACCGTCGGCATCGGCGGCGACCCCGTCAAGGGTACGGACTTCATCGATGCGCTGCAGCTCTTCAAGGATGATCCGAACACTTACGCTGTCCTCATCATCGGTGAGATCGGCGGCACGGCGGAAGAAGATGCTGCGAAGTGGATTCAGGAAAACATGAAGGACAAGCCGGTTTCCGCCTTCATCGCAGGTCGTCAGGCGCCTCCGGGCAAGCGCATGGGTCATGCCGGCGCGATCATCTCGGGCGGCAAGGGCACGGCGGCGGATAAGGTTGCGGCTTTGAACGCTGCGGGCATCCCCGTTGCTGATACGGTCGCTCACATTGGTGAGACGATGGTCAAGCTCCTCAAGGAGAAGGGTCTCTTCGAGAAGTGCCATACCTGCTGAGTTTCAGCGAGGGAATAGCAAGAAGCCACTGCGGTTTGCGGTGGCTTCTTTTTTGCCCTTGAGCGCCATGTGATCTCTTTCTTAGCCGCGTTTCTTTGAGAACGCATCCAATGAAAAACGCCCGAGATATGTATGTGCTGCATACATATCTCGGGCGTTTCGCGGCTCTTGCTTAATAGTAGTAGCCATCCTCGTCGTAGGTGCTGCCGTCTGCACCCTCGGCGCTGACGGAGTAGTTGCCGTCCGCATCCACGGCTACGGCAGCGACGTTGCCCTCATCGTCCGCTACGGCGTAGACGTAGTTGCCGTCCTCGTCATAGCCCTCGTATTCGTACTCGTCTGCCGAAGCGACGCCTGCCGTGCCGAGCATGACGGCACAGGAAGCCATGACAGCAAAAGCTTTGAACCAATTTTTCATAAAGAAACATCTCCTTCTTATATGCGTTAGCCTCACTTTTCCCTAGTTTAGCAGATGGATGAATGGTTTTCAACAAATCGGAAAAAAGTGTCGAAATCTTGCATGAAAGTGGTCATTTCCCTCATCGTTCCATACGCTCGACCGCCGGCACATGCAGCAGTACGCTGAACCAGCCGTCTTTTTGCTTCGTGAAGAACTCGGCGCCGTATTTTTCCGCGAAGAGCAGCAGAGAGCGTGTGCCGTGGCCATGATCGGGCAGGCAATCCTTGCTTTCGGGTAGACCGTCTGTATTGAGCGGTACGGGTGCGCTGGTGCGGTTCTCGATAGAGAAGAAGAGACTGGCGCCTTTGGTGCGCGAAAGGATGCGGATGGCGCGCTGTGACGGCGGTTCGTCCTCTTCCGCATGGATAGCGTTTTCGAAAAGGTTGCAGAGGACGAGCGAGAGGTCGACTTCTGCAGCAAAGGAAGCGGGGATGTCGACCTTGATCTCGACGGCGATGTCCTTTTGACGCGCCTGCCGTACATAGACGGAGAGCGCGGCGTCGATCAGAGGATTGCCTGCGAAGTGCTCGACGCGCGTCGCGTCGATCTGCGCGTTCATGCTTTTGACGAGCTGCATGGCGGCGTCCTCTTCGCCGCGTGAGATGAGATCGGCGAGCATTTGTGCGTTGTGTCTGAGATCGTGGCGTACGATGGCGAGACGCGCCTGCTTGTCCTGCAAGGTGCGCGTGTATTCGCCGATCGAATTTATACGCGTCAGGAGCATGAGATTTCGCTCGGTCGTCGCCGCCTGCCGGAGGATGTACTCAAGACCGCGCCAGGCGGTGAGGGCGATGAGCACGCCGGAGACGAGCAGCAGGAGGCGCGGGAAGAGGTGGCGGACAGCGAGGATTTTTGCCGAGGCGGAGAAGTAAATGTCGTGGATGAGCATGAGGAGCGGCAGCGGGCAGATGTAGACCCAGAAGCGGTCGGTGCTGATCGTGGAAAAGCGCAGAAAAATTTGCTCGAAGAAAGGCCGCACGATGGGCAGGACAGTCAGATAGATCGTGAGATTCAAGGCGCAGTAGGAGGAGAAGTAGTCGAAAAAAGCGCTTTCTCCGGTGAATATCAGCACGAGTAAGATCGAGACCGTTGAGACTGTGGCGCTGAGAATGAACTGCATACCGAGGATGAAGATGTGCTGCGCGACGTACGGTCGAATCAGGCAGAGGTTCAGCAGAAAGTAGGGCAGGAAGCCGCAGAATATATAAAAGGATTTGAACGTGTAAAAGCTGTAGGACAGGACACCGAAAAAGAAGAGCAGCAGGGAAATGACAAGTTCGGCAAAGAAGATGACGGCATACCCCCGCAGCAGACGCCGCCGCACCTTCGGCGTGAGGATGGTGTGAAACGGCAGGTAACGCAGGTATACGGCGGGCAGGAGAGCGAGGAGGAAAAGGAAGGTAGTGAAGATGACGTTGAAACTGTTTTCGTTCAAGGCAAGCCCTCCAGACTGTTTTCTTGTAGAAGCGCTGAATTTATCGGTGATTCCCTTACGCATGGTTTTGTGGTATTATACGATAGAAGTTATACTTCGTCAAATGAATGACAGGGTCATAAGGAAGGCGGAAAACGATGCGTATTGCCATTGTCGATGATGAAGAAGAGGTGCGCGAGGCAGCGCGGCAGTATCTTGCGAAGATGCTTGCACAGTATTGGTCGAAGGAAACCGCTGTCGTGCAGATCGACCTCTTTGCTTCGGCGGAAGCGTTTTTGGTGGGCTTCGACAAGCAGCCGTATGATCTTGTGATCCTCGATATCTGTATGCCTGACATCGATGGTATGGAAGCGGCGCATCGCCTGCGTGCTGAGAGCGCCGACGTCGGCATCATCTTCCTGACGACGAGCGAGGAGTATCTGATGGAGGGCTATCGCGTCTTTGCCGACGGCTACTTCCTCAAGCCGCTGGGCGCGGAGGATGATGCTTTCCGCGCCGCCCTGCGCCATGTGTTTGCGCGCCGCGATCAGTCCTTGCGCGTCCTCAATATGGAATACAATGGCCGCGCCTTGGAGATTCCCTTCCAAAAGATCTTCTATGTCGATATCGAAGGCGGCAGGCTGCACGTTGTCCTTGAAGAGCAAGCGTTTCACTTCTCGCGTCCCTTCACCTATGAATGGAGCGCGGAGCGACTGCTGTGCGACAAACGCTTTCTTGAGTGCTACCATCGTATCATCGTCAATATGGACAGAATCGAGATCATGGAAGAGGGGGCGTTCGTGCTCACAAGCGGCATGCGCCTGCCGATCAGCCGCAGACGGTATGGAGCGGTCAAGGTGGCGTACATGCAGTATATGCTGAACCGATAGGATGCAATCGGAAGCCTTGGAATAAAAGCCCCTCGGGGCTTTTTCGGCGTCGCATCTTCGACCACTTTCATGCAAGAAAAAACCACTTTTTGCAGATTCTTTGCAGAAGGTGTTTTTTTTTGCCATAATCAACTGCAAAGGAATGCAGACGGCAAAGAAATTCGAGAGGTGGAGAAAGCATGGCTTTTTCTATCTTTGCGTGTTGCCGTACTTTTTCCGAAAACAAATATAAGAGGAGAGTGTGACATGAAGGAGAAGATGATGTTGGCAAAGAGAATGTTGCTGCCGTTCATTGCCGTTCTGGCGATGTTCTTGGTTGCGGGCTGCGGCGATAAGCCGAAGGATACGGCGGATAAGGCTGTCCTTGCTTATGCCGAGCTGTATACTTACGGCGATACGGATAAGACTGAAGCGACGGGCATGACGAAGGAACAGAAGGATAAGATCAGCGAGGCGCTCCTGACCGAAGTGGATCAGATGTTCCAGAGCATGATGCTCACCGAGGACAATGCGACTGCCATCACAAATTACTATGTCGCTGACCGCAAGGCGAACATGAGCCTCAAGGCGAAAGTCAAGAAGGACGACAGCGAGCATCCCGTCGTCGAGCTTTCGGCAACGCCGGTCGACAAGGCGGAGCTTGACAAGCTGATGCAGACGAACGAAGATCTCGTCGCTTTGGGTGTTGTTCTCGGTCTTGCACAGCAGCAGGGCGTTGACGTCCGCAACGATCCAGCCTATCAGCAGGGAGCGATGGATGTCCTGCGCAAGTTCATCGACGAGATTCCCTACGACACGGAAAAGACGCTTGAAGTACCGTGCGATATGGTGAAGAGCGACGACGGCAAGACGCTGCACTGGGCGCCGAAAGATCCGAAGGCGATTCAGAAGTTCCTTGACGGCGAGAAGTAAGAAAAGACGGATTGTCCAGCGCGGGCAATAGGAAAAGAAAACTCGAAGGAGGGAATATGTTGATGAATCGTTTTTGCCGCATACTGGGACAGGCTTTCGCGGTTCTTTTTTTGATGCTCATCCTTGCGGGCGGCGGCGATGATGCATCGGTGAAAGCGGGAGTATGTTTTGCTAAGGCCAGTGATCTTGCAGAGCTCGAAGACCGCGCCGTCGATATCGATCCGTCGAACGGCAGCGTTTCCGTCACGCTCAGTGAAAGCGAAATGGCGCTCCTTTCGTCGGTGCGCTGCGAACTGCTCTATCTCGATGAAAATGTTGTGATCCACCTCGGCAGCGATACAAACATCGACGCCGACTGGGACACGGGCGTTTTCCGTGACAACTTCGGCGGCACATGGCCGATGCTCGACGGACACCCCGTCTACATCGAGATCACCGAAGAGGGCGACGATTACAACCTCTATTCCATCCCCGTCAAGATTAACGGCGAGGAGTGCTATCTGCAAGTCAAATACAGCTATGACACGCAGGAATATCAAATCCTCGGCGCATACCGAGAGCTTGAGGAAAATGGTACGAGTGAGCAAGATCTGATGCCCTTGAAGGCGGGCGATACGGTCACGACGATCCATTTCGCGAAGCCGGTTTCCGACGATTATAGTGAATTGACCGTCGTCGAAGCCGAGACTTTCCAAATCGGCAGTCATCCCAAAGTCGAGGACGCAGAACTTGGCGACGGCACATACGGCTATCTGTTTGAGTTCCTTGCTCCGACGGGCGAAAGCGCCCTTTCGGAGATGGCTGTATTCAACATCGAGGACGGGAACATCACGACATTTACTGAATGAGCGGCAGATCTTCTGCCGCTGGTATTATTCTTTCATTCTAAGGTATAAAAGGAGAGATTCATCATGAGCAAAAAAAGCCCCATTCTTGGCGCAATTCTCGGTTTCTTCGTGCTAGGTATCTTCTACAGCACGGGCTTCAGCAAGCAGGGCATCATTGCCTTTGTTGCACTGATTGCCGTCAGCTGGATCCTCAGCATTCTGGTCGACCCGTCGGTGGCGGCAGTCGTCAACCTCGTCGGCGCGTTCCTCGGCTACAAGTGGTCGAACGATCACAACGCGGCGATTGGGGGCGGCGGAGAGATGTAAGTGGGCGCGGCATTCAGTTTGCGTCTTTTAGCGCATCTTTTGTATCAGTTCTAGCAATCTCAAAACGGTGCGCTTGTAACCGAGTCTGGTCGATAAAAAGCGTGCAGCGGAATAGAATCTGCTGCACGCTTTTTTGCATGTTGATTTCATGGGAGCATCGTGCCGTCAGTCTTCCTGATCGACAAATCTCGATGCGAGCAGCTTCTTCTCCTGTGCGAGTTTGTTGCGCTGGATCTGCCTTGACCAGAAGATGCTGGGAATGGCGACGCCGATGGCGATGCCGGCGATGATGGTCGCGGCTTCGACGCCGTTTCGAAGCGCCGCGAGCAAAAGATCGGTGCTGACTTCGTTGATATTTAAGAGTGTGAAGAAAAAACGGTAGAGAAGAACGCCGGGGATCAGCGGGATGGCGGATGGGATCGTCAGAACGATGTTCGGTGTGTGGAACCAGTGGATAGCGGAGAGCGCGAGGACGCCGACGAAGGCGGAGGCAAGGAAGGTGCCGGCCGCTTGGCTCATGCCAAGCTCGAACATACAGATGTTTCTGAGGAGGATCGTGATGACACCGCCCGTGGAGACGACCCAGAGCAGGCGGCGCGGCACGCTGAAGATCAGAGAGAAGCCGCCGGCGGCGATGGCGGCGGCGAGCGGATGGTAGAGGTAGATCTCGCCGGGACTGAGGCTCACCGTCGTAAACGAGCTGACGTGTCCAAGGCGCAGGGCGAACGCCATGCCGAACGCCGTGCTGCAGACGATGAGGAGCGTGTCAAACGCCCGCGTCATGCCCGAAGTGATGAAGTGGTTCAGAAGATCGTTCGCCGCATTGATGAGCGGCACGCCGGGCACGATGAAGAGGGTGCAGGCGACGATGGGCAGCATGGGCGTCGCAGAAAGTTCGAGGTCTTGCAGCAATACGGCGGCGAGCGTCGCGGTAAAGGCGGCGATGGCGATGCCGGCATAGGTGTTGAAGCCGTGTTCGTTGCAGAAGCGCCGCATATAGAAGCCGAGGAAGGCGGCGAGCGCCGTGATGAAGAAGGCGGCGAGATCGCAGCCAAAGAGGGCGCAGGAGCCGGCGCACGCGAAGCCGGCTCCGAGCGCTGTCAAGAAGCCGCTGTAAGGAGATTTTCGCTCATCGAGCTGTTCCATCTCGCGCTCGAAGCGTTCAAGTGACCACGCGTCGCGCATGGCACGCCAGATCATGCGGCTGACGGCGGAGAGGACGAGCATGTTCACGCGATGCGTGCGGCACTTGCTGAAGCGCGTGTAGGTGCGCTCCTCGTCCTTGACGTTGAGCATGATGGTCGTGTAGGCGATGTGGCAGCTGATGTTTTCGGCGGGGATGCCCATGTATGCCGCCGTGCGCATGATGTACTGTGATGTGCGGTCGGAGTCGGCGCCGTTTTCCATCATCGTGCGGGCGACGAGGAGGATCAGGTGCATTTTGTAGATGATCTGGGAGAAGGGGTGTGTGAGAACATGTTCTTTCGTGGGTTCCATGAGAATCTCCTTTCATGTAAGACGATGGACGGGGGCGCACAACGAATGTATGCCTTGAGGTTATTCTATAATTATAGTTTGGAATATTGCGATAATTTTAAGCGGACTGCGCATAGACAGTCCGTGTTTCGATGTTGCTTCAATCTTCCTGATCGACGAATCTCGATGCGAGCAGTTTCTTTTCCTGTGCGAGTTTGTTTTTGCGAATCCGGCGCGACCAGAAGATGTTCGGGATGGCGACGCTGACAGCGATGCTGATGAGGATGGTCGCGGCTTCGATGCCGTTTCTAAGCGCGCCGAGGAGGATGTCGGTGCTGACTTCGTTGATGTTGAGCAGCGTGAAGAGCAGGCGATAGAGCAGGATGCCGGGCACGAGGGGGATGGCGGACGGCGTTCGGAGGACGACGTTCGGCACATGGAACCAGCGCAGGGCGTTGAGCGCGAGGAGACCGACGACGGCGCCGCCGATGAATGTGCCTGCCGCTTGGCTCAGCCCGAAGTCGAACATGCAGATATTTCGAAGGAGGACGGTGATGGCGCCGCCGACGGAAACGACCCAGAGGACACGCTTCGGCACTTTGAAGAGCATGGAGAAGCCGCCGGCGGAGATCGCCGCTGCGAGCGGGTGGTAGAGGTAGATGTCGCCGGGACTGAGGCTGATGGTCGCAAAGTCGGTGATATGACCGAGGTGCAGCGCTGCCGCCGTGCCGAACGCCATCGAGCCGACGATGAGAACGGTATGAAAGGCGCGCGTGATGCCTGCCATGATGAAGTTGTTGAGCATATCATCTGCCGCATTGATGAGCGGTACGCCGGGGACGAGGAAGAGGGCGCAGGCGACGATGGGGTGCATGGGCGTCGCGGAGTGAACGACGCCTTGGGAGAGCGCTGCCAAGGACGTCGCGACGAAGGCGGCGATGGCGATGCCCGCATAGTTGTTGAAGCCGCGCTCGTTGCAGATCGTGCGTGCATAGAAGCCGAAGAAGGCGCAGACCGCCGTGATGAAAAAGGCGATGAAGTCGCCGCCGAAGAGCAGGCAGGAGCCGCCGCAGGCAAGGCTCGAACCGATGGCGATTGCAAAGGGCGAATAGGGGCTTTTGCGGCTTTCGATGCGATCGAGTTCTTTTTCGAATCGTTCGAGCGACCAGCCGTCGCGCATGGCGCGCCACATTGTACGGCTGACGGCGGCGAGAACGCTCATGCTGACATTGTGCTTGCGGCATTTGGTGATTTCCGTGTAGGTGTGCTCCTCGTTTTTGACGTTTAGGAGAAGCGTCGTATACATGATATGGCAGCCGACATGTTCGGCGGGGATTCCCATGTACGCCGCCGCGCGCATGATGTAGCGGGCTGTGCGGTCAGAGTCCGCGCCGTTCTCCATCATGAGCCTGCCGACGGTCAGGATCAGGGACATCTTGTAGGTGATTTTGTAAAATGGGTCTTTGAATACTTGTTCAAGGGATGGTTCCATAGTGTATTTTAGCCTCTTTTATTCGTGTTGTTTGTTGGTTAGTGAATTCTTCTCAGTTGAATCGGCACTTGTGAAGTGGTCAACTTTCTAAAGGAACGATGGCAAGCTTTTTGCCTAAAGGAGTGAGCAGTTTCAGGATGGTGGAAACACTCGGGGTTGAGGTTCCTCGTTCCATGCGGGCAATCACAGGCTGTTTCACGCCGCTTAATTCCTCCAACTGCTTCTGCGAGAGACCTTGTTCTTGGCGAGCTTGAATCAACGCAGTGATGAGGGAGACGCGCAGATTGCTTTCCGCGATTTCGTCGGTCGAAAAAAGTTCCTTGCGCACGTCCTGCCAGTTTTTTCCGATTGCAGAATTATTTTTCATGATGGACACCTCTTTCTTTCAAATCAGCGATTTCTTTTCTTGCTTTTTCTATTTCGCGCAAAGGTGTTTTCTGCGTTTTCTTCATGAAGTGATGGAGCAAAACGAAGCTGCCTTCGTGCCAGGTGACGAAGAAAATTCTGTCGCGCAGAGGGCGAAGTTCCCAGAGGTCATCTTCAATATGTTTTACATAAGGCAGACCTAAATGTGTCCCCATCTTGCTTAATGCTTCAATATAATCTTGAATTTTGTTTGCCTTGATGCGGCTGTCTTTGCCGGATTTCATGGAGAGCTGCTGCAAATATTCGAGAACAGGCTCTTTTCCATTTTTGTTACGATAAAAATAAATCGGATACATAATACCTCCTTCCTTTATTGTGCCTTAAATTTTATTGGATGGCAAGGTGAAATAAGACCTTCTTTCAAAAAGAGGGGGCTTGGAATGCCCCCTCTTTCCGACTTTGTTGCTTCCGTTATTATTTTCCCGCGCTCGTGAAGTCGTAGAGCTTCTCCGCCTTGTGAAACTGCGTGTGCAGCAGTTCGTGCGCCTTGCCTTTTAGGGGGGCGCCGAGGAATTCTTTGTAGATGCGCACGACTTCGGGGTTTTCGTGGGATTTTCGCACGGGGAGGTTCTTGTCGATTTCGTAGAGCGCTTTCATACGCTCGGCGCGGCGTGCATTCGTCGTATTGAGAGGTTGTCCGCCGCCGCCTTGGCAGCCGCCGGGGCACGCCATGACCTCGATGAAGTCGTAGGGGCTTTTGCCTGCTTTGACATCGTCCAAGATGCGCTTGGCGTTCTTGAGCGTATGTGCGACGGCGATGCGCACCTTGCGTCCATCAAGGTCGACGGTTGCTTCCTTGATGCCGTCCATGCCGCGCACGGCGAGGAAGTCGATGGAAGGGAGCGTCTTGCCCGTCGCTTTTTCGTAGACGGTGCGCAGCGCGGCTTCCATGACGCCGCCCGTCGTGCCGAAGATCGCGCCTGCGCCCGACGCTGTGCCAAGCGGGCTGTCGAAGTCCTCTTCGGGCAGATCGTGGAAAGTGATGCCGACATAGTGAATGAGCTTGGCAAGCTCGCGCGTCGTGATGACGATGTCCACATCTTGATGACCGTCTCTGCCCATCTCGGGACGCGCCGCTTCGAACTTCTTCGCCGTGCATGGCATGACAGAAACGGTCACGATGTCCTCGACGGGGATGCCCGCCTGCTTCGGATAGTAGGTCTTGGCGACGGCGCCGAAGATCTGCATGGGCGACTTCGCCGTCGAGAGGTGATCGAGCAGGTCGCTGTAATGCTTTTCGACGTAGTTGACCCAGCCGGGGCTGCACGAGGTCATCATGGGAAGCGTGCCGCCGTGTTCTAAGCGATGGATGAATTCATGCCCTTCTTCCATGATCGTGAGGTCGGCGCCGAAGTTCGTGTCGAAGACGCGGTCGAAGCCGAGGCGCTTCAAGGCGGCGACCATCTGTCCCGTGACGATGGCGCCGGGCGGCAGATGGAATTCGTCGCCCAAGGAGACGCGCACGGCGGGCGCGACCTGCACGATGACGTGCTTCTTCGGGTCTTGCAGGGCGTCGAGGACGCGCTGCGTGTCGTCTTTTTCCGTGATCGCGCCTGTCGGACAGACGAGGCTGCACTGACCGCAGAGGATGCAGTCGGTCGCTTCCAACGGGCTGTCGTAGGCGGTCGTGACGGTGATCTTGTCGCTTCTGCCTGCGAAGTTCAAGGCTTCGATGCCCTGTACGTCTTTGCAGGCGCGGATGCAGCGACCGCATTTGATGCATTTCGTCGGGTCGCGGGCGATGCTCGGGTTGTTCGCCGCGTCCTCTCGGTTTTCGACGACGATGGGAAGCCCCGTGTGACCGATGTTGAAGCGGCTGCAAAGTTCCTGCAGGTCGCAGCGGTGGTTGCGCGGACAGTTCAGACAGTCTTGGTTGTGGTTGGCGAGGATGAGCTGCAGGATGGCGATCTGCGTGTCGCGCACGATCTGCGTGTCCGTATGGACTTCCATGCCTTCCCAGACCTCGGTCGCACATGCCGCCATGAGACGGCGGCTGCCTGTAACCTCGATGGAACAGATGCGGCAGCGAGCCTTGACGCGCTGATCGGGGTGGTAGCAGAGGTGCGGGATGTTGATGTGTACCTTGCGTGCGGCGTCGATGATCTTCGTGCCTTTGGGGACTTCGACGGGGATGTTGTTGATTTTCAGGTGTACGAGTTCTTTTTCTTCTGCCATCAGTGTACGCCTCCGATCCGGAATGTTTCGGGAAAGAGCTTGAATGCGGCGGAAAGGGCGTTTTCGGCGCTTTCGCCAAGGCCGCAGAGGGCGGACATGGGCATGATGCGCGCGATCATCTTCATGTTTTCGAGATCCTTTTCCGTCGCGGTGCCTTGCGCGAACTTTTCCAAGATGAGTTTGATGTGGAGAACGCCCTCGCGGCACGGCGTACACTGACCGCAGCTTTCGTGCGAGAAGAACGCCTGTGTCATGCGCAGGAAATCGAGGACGCTTGTGCGCTCATCGACGACGAGGATTGCCCCCGAGCCGACCGTGACGCCCGCCGCCTTGAGGTCGTCGTAGGTGTAGGGGACGTCGAGAATGGCTTCGTCAGCGATCTTGCCTGACGCGCCGCCGAATTGGATGAGGCGGATGCGGCGGCCGCCCTGGATGCCGCCCGCAAGCTCGTAGATGATCTCGCGCACGGTCGTACCGAAGGGGATCTCAAAGACGGCGGGTCGGTTGACGTTGCCGCCGACAGATACGAGCTTTGTGCCGAGGGATTCGCCCGAGCCGTAGCCGATGTATTCTTTTTTGTCGTCCAACAGGAGATGCGGCACGATGGAAAGGCTCTCGACGTTGTTGACGCACGTCGGCAGCGCGAAAAGACCGCTCTGCTTGATGAAGGGCGGCTTCATGCGCGGTCTGCCCGCCTTGCCCTCAATGGAGCGGATGAGCGCCGTGCCTTCGCCGCAGACGTAAGCGCCCGCCCCCGAATAGAGGTGGATGCGGAAGTTGAAGCCCTCTTTGCCGAGGATGTTCTTGCCGAGGAAGCCGCAGCGCTCGGCTTCTTCAATGGCGTTCTTGAGGCGTGCGCGAAGGTGCGCGTACTCTTCGCGCAGGTAGATGTAGCCGTCCTGTGCGCGGATGCTCCAAGCGCCGATCGTCATGGCTTCGATGAGGTTGAAGGGGTCGTTCGTGATGAGTTCGCGATCCTTGAAGGTGCATGGCTCGCCCTCGTCGGCGTTGCAGATGATGACCTTGTGCTCGCCTTTGACGGCACGCGCCTGCGACCACTTGCGCCCCATAGGATAGGCGGCGCCGCCGCGCCCCTTGATCTGCGCTTCGGAGAGAAGTGCGGCGATGTCCTCGCCGTCCATTGTGACGGCCTTTTTGAGTGCGCTGAAACCGCCGATCGACAAGTACGATTCGATGGACATAGGGTCGTAGCGATGGAAGTTCTTTGTCATGAAAGAAACCTTGCTCATATAGTCTCCTTTCGTGCGGGTGTGTTCCGTTTCCGTTCTATGAAGTTCGCTGCTTTTTGTTATTGCAGCGTATGGAGCAGATCCTCGATCTTTTCACGGCTGTCGAGGTGTCCGTAGACTTCGCCGTTGACGCGCACGGCGGGCGCGATGTCACAAGCGCCGAAGCATGGCGTCTTTTCCAGTGTGAAGCGTCCGTCGTAGGTGACTTCGCCGATGTCAATGCCAAGGAGACTCTTGAGCGCCGAGAGAAGTGTTTCGTTCTCGTTGATGCGACAGACGACAGAGTCGCAGATCTCGATCGGGTATTTGGCACGCGGCGTGGGCGACAAGCTCGCGTAAAAGGTCAGACAGTCGTAGATCAAAGAAATTTTCAGCGGCAATTTTTCCGCCACATAGTAGGCGGCGGACTCGGGCACATAGTGACGCTCGAAGAGATCCTGCACGTCGAGCAGGATGCCGACGATCTGCGTCGGGTCGTAGGAATGAGCCTCAAGCACGCGGTCAATCTTTTCGCGCGTCGCGAGCGTAAGGTTTTCCGGTATGGCGTTCATGGCAGCAGCTCCTTTTCTTGGGAAATAGAAGTTCTCTTTTATCATTATAAAAGGAAACGGGGAATTTGTCACGAAACACTTGAAATATCAAGTGTTTCG
>NZ_DBHIUY010000005.1:51488-212405 GCF_057272215.1 Selenomonas sp. | reverse complement strand
AAGGTGACGGCTTTATCTCTGGCGGCATTCTTGTCGGCGTATTTTCCTGTGACGGTATCAAGTTCGATGCCCGTGCCCTCGCCCGTGACAAAGCCGTTGAGATTGTAGTTCGTCCCCTTCGTGAGCGACTGCGCGACGTTTGCCGTGCCGTCATACGTCTTGTCAAAGCGTGCGCCGCCCGTGAGCGCGAGATTCAGCTCCTTCGGCGTTATCCTGCCCTCACCCTGCGCTGCTGTGGCGGCGAGACTGTAATTCCCTGCATCCGAACCTCCGAGTGAGACACCCGTGTAGTCAATGGTTCTTGCCGCAGCGACATTATGGTCATTGTACGTCGCACCTGCAGCGGCTGCCGTTACATTATCCCCCGCGACGGCATTGTTCAGTGCCGCACTGAACTTCGATGCGTCTGCGGCTCTCGTACCGTCGTAGGTCTTACTCTGCGACGCGACTGTGCCAAGGGTCAGCTCACGCGCCGTGATCGTGCCCGCTCCCTGCGCCGTCGTCGCGGCAAGACTGTAATTCCCCGCATCCGCACCTGAGAGGGCGACACCTGTGTAGCCAATGGTGCTTGCCGCCGCGACATTCTTGCTGTTGTACGCCGCACCCGTGGCGGTCGCCGCCACGCTGTCGCCCGCGATGGCATTGGTGAGTGCCGCGTGGAACTTCCCTGCGTCTGCCGCAGTCGTGCCGTCGTAGATCTTTGTCTGTGCTGTGACTGTACCAAGGGTCAATGCACGCTTCGTGATTGTGCCTTTGCCCTGCGCGGTGTCGGCGATACTGTAGTTCCCCGCGCCTGTACCTGTGAGCGCAACTCCCGTGTAGCTGACTTTATTTGCCCCGGCGACGTTCTTGTCGTTGTACGTCGCGCCCGCAGCGGTCGCCGTCACGCTGCTTTCCTCGCCTGTGACGAGATTATTCAGCGTCGCTTGGAACTTCGACGTGTCTGCGGAGGTATTGCCGTCGTAGATCTTGCTCTGCGCCGCGACGGTGCCAACGGTCAGCTCGCGCTGCGAGATCGTGCCAGATCCCTGTGCCGTGGTCGCGGCGAGCGTGTAGTTCCCCGCGCCCGTGCCTGTGAGCTGAACACCCGTATAGTTGACGGTATTTGCCGCAGCGACGTTCTTGTCGTTGTACGCCGCACCCGTGGCGGTCGCCTTCACGCTGTTCTCCTCGCCCGCGACGACATTTCCGAGCGCCGCATGGAACTTCGATCCGTCTGCCAATGTATTTCCGTCGTAGGTCTTCGTCTGCGCCGCGACTGTGCCGAGGGTCAGCGCACGGCGAGAGATTGTGCCCGCCCCCTGCACGGTGGTCGCGGCGAGCGTGTAGTTCCCCGCGCCCGTACCACTGAGTGCAAGCGCGTAGTTGACTTTATTTGCCGTCGCAACATCCTTGCTGTTGTACGCCGCGCCCGTGGCGGTCGCCGTGACAAGGCTCTCCTCGCCGCTCACGACGTTATTCAGCGCCGCGTGGAACTGCGCGGTGTCTGCGTCGCGCGTGCCGTCGTAGGTCTTGCTCTGCGCCGCGACGCCGCTCATGGTCAGCACGCGCTGCGTAATGGTCGCGCCGCCGATGAGGTCATAGCCGAACTGGTCACTGTAGGCATCGTATGTGCCGACATCCTTCCCCGTATGGACGAGGGTGATGTGCGGGTCCGTTGTCGCAAAGACATTGCCGTCATAGACTTTCGCAAGGCGCTTCGTGCCCTTCATCAGTCCTGTGAGCAGCGGCATGGTCTTGCCGTCGTAGATGCGCCACGGCGTGCCCTTGCCGCCCTCGGTCGCAACGACGGCGTTGCCGTGCTCGTCCTTCCAGTCCGTGTATGTCGCCGCCAGTTTCATATCCGCCTCGGGAGCGACCTTGACATCCGTCGTCACGTCAGCCCCATTTTTCGATTCACCGACCGCCTGCCCTGCGCTGCCCGACTTCCATACGGCATAGCGAATGCTGCCGCCGTTCGCCTCTCCCACAATGCCGCCGACCTTCCGACGCCCTCTGACCGTCCCCGCATTCCATGCATTCTGAAGCCTGCTGTTCTCTATATATCCCGCAATGCCGCCGCTTTGAGCCACAGACCCCCTGATAGCGCCCGTGTTGCAGACATTCTGAAAAGTACTGCCTCGTTTCGCCACTCCCGCAATGCCGCCGACGGAGCTATCCCCTCTGACCGTGCCCGCATTCCATGCGTTCTGAATGCTGCCGCCCGACACCTGTCCTGCAATGCCGCCGATGGTATACGTTCCGTCGACCGTCCCGGCGTATGAGACGTTCCGAATGACAGCCCTCTCTGCATATCCTACAATACCGCCGACCATATAGTCCCCCTTCACATTGCCATCCCGGAGGGAAAGATTTTCGATGGTCGCCCACTTGACACTGCCAAACAGCCCGATCTTGATGTCATCCTGACGATTGATATACAGCCCCCGCAACGTGTGTCCCGCACCGTCCAATCGTCCCGTAAATGCGTTGCTCCCATCTCCAAGCGGCTGAAAGCCCTTGCCGCTGTTCCAATGCGTTGTCGCCGTCGCGTCGATGTCACCCGCGAGGATGTATCTGCCATCCCGTTTCGCATTGATATTCTGCAGGTCGTAGACGTCGTGCACGCGCATATAGTCATAGTCCGTATGCGCCGTGCCGCCAAGGTTCGCTACATCCCATCCGCGTGCGCTTGCAGATTTCGAGGTGTTCGGATGCGCATAGTCATAGAAGCTATGCGACACAGAACCGCCGCTCTCGTCGAAGTTCGCCGTCGCTCGATTGGCAACATCGTAGCCGATATGCGGGGTCTCGGCGCTGCGGATCTTGACGTTCGTCCCCGTGAGTGCCGTACCGTCTGTGTTCTGTATGTCATCCGTGTTGAGGACTTTGACGTTCTTGCCCTCGATGTAGAGTTTGCTCGTCTTTACCGTGCCGAGGTTCAGCACGTCGCCCATCTGTGCGGTCGCGGAGAGCGGGCTTGTGCCGTTTGCCTTGAATGCGGTCGTTGCTGCGGCAAGATCTGTGGGATTCGCCGTCGAGAGGTAGAGTGCGCCCGTATTGACCTGCGAATCCTTAGCGAAGAGAATGCCGTGCGGGTTGACGAGGTAGACGTTTCTGCCGCCCTCGATCGTGCCGTAGATGTTCGACGCACCCTCGCCCGTGACGAGGTTCAGATAGTCCTTTGTCTGCGTACCGTTATCGAAGCGTACCTTCTCGCCCGAGTCGATGGAGAAGTCCTCCCATTTGAGGATATTGTGCTCGGTCTTGCCAACGATGTCCATGACCGTGCCGCCCGTTGAAATATTCGCCTCTCCTGCGTTCGCTGCGGCGTTCGCGCCCTCGATGGGCAGAGCATACGCCGTCTGCGCGGCAAAGGGGGCGGCGACGATGCCTGCAAAGATGGCGCAGAGGATGGTGCGGCGCAGCTGCTTCTTCGATGATGTTTTCATATTGCTTCGCCCTTTCTTTTGGACAGGTTTCTTATATGTTCGGAAATGCTGGATTTCAGCGCTTCCTCGGAAAGTCTTCCGTCGCTTTCATCGGCGGCACGCACGTCAAAGGCGCATACCTCGGTTTTCCAAATCATTCTTTGCATCGAAGCGGTAGAGTCCGAGCGTCATGGCGCGGATGGGACGCAGTGTGCCGTAGAGGTAGACGGTGTCGCCGAAGCCATCGTCAAAGACGGGCTTCGCGTCCTGCACGAGTGCGGCAAGGATGCCGTTTGCGGTCGGCATGGCATTGACAGTGAACGCCGTCGCATTGCCTGTCGCCTGTCGGATGCGGTAGTTGCCGAGGACGCCGTCCGTGACGCCGCCGATGCGCCCTGTGACGCCGTAGCTGCCGGGCGTTTCGGTATTCTTCACTGTACTCTCAAACGTCAAGCCGTCCGCACCGAATACGCGCTCGTCCTCACCATCGACAAAGCCCTGCGCTTTGCCTGTGAAAGCAGGCAGCGGCTCTCCCTGCGTGACACTTGCCGCGTCGGCGGTCAGCGTGAGGTCGCGGTGCGTGATACTGCCCGCTCCCTGCGCTGTATTGGCGATGCTGTAGTTCCCCGCATCCGCACCACGGAGGTCAATGCCCGTGTAGTCGATGCGATTTGCCCCTGCGACGTTCTTGTCGTTGTAGGCTGCACCTGCGGCGGCGGCTGTGACATCGTCTCCCGCGATGGTATTACTGAGCGCCGCGCGGAACTTCGATGCGTCAGCGGCGGTCGTGCCATCGTAGATCTTCGTCTGCGCCGCGACTGTATCAACGGTCAGCGTGCGCTTCGTGATCGTGCCCGCCCCCTGCGCGGTGTCGGCGATGGTATAGTTCCCCGCGCCTGTGCCTGTGAGCTTGACGCCTGTGTAGTTGACCTTGCTTGCCTTGGCGACGTTCTTGTCGTCGTATGCCGCGCCCGCAGCGGTCGCCGTGACGCTGTTTTCTTCGCCCGCGACGACGTTATCGAGTGTTGCGCGGAACGCTGCTGCGTCTGCGGCTCTCGTGCCGTCGTAGGTCTTTGTCTGCGCCGTGACAGTGCCAACGGTCAGCGTGCGCCGCGTGATCGTGCCCTTGCCCTGCGCCGTGTTCTCGGCGAGGCTGTAGTTGCCTGCGTCCGCACCTGCGAGAGCGACGCCTGTGTAGTCGATGCGATTTGCCGCCGCGACGTTCTTATCGTTATACGTCGCACCTGTGGCGGTCGCCGTCACGCTGTCGCCTGTGACCGTGTTGTTCAGTGCCGCGCGGAATTTCGCTGTTTCTGCCGAGGTCGTGCCGTCGTAGGTCTTGCTCTGCGCCCCGACTTCGCCAAGCATCAGCGCACGCTTCGTGATCGTACCCGCACCCTGCGCGGTGTCGGCGATACTGTAGTTGCCCGCGCCCGTACCCGTGAGGGCGACGCCTGTGTAGTGGACGGTGTTTGCCCCCGCGACGTTCTTATCGTTGTACGCCGCGCCCGTGGCGGTCGCGGTCACGCTGCTTTCCTCGCCCGCGACGACATTTCCGAGCGTCGCGCGGAACTTCGATGCGTCTGCGGCTGTCTTGCCGTCGTAAATCTTGCTCTGCGCCGCGACTGTGCCGACGGTCAGCGCACGCTTCGTGATCGTGCCCGCGCCCTCTGCCGTTGTCGCGGCGAGGCTGTAGTTCGCCGCGCCTGTGCCGGTAAGCTGAACACCCGTATAGTTGACCTTGCTTGCCCCCGCGACGTTCTTGTCGTTGTACGTCGCGCCCGCAGCGGTCGCGGTGACGCTGTTCTCCTCGCCCTCGACGACATTGCCGAGCGTCGCGCGGAACTTCGACGCATCTGCGGTGGTCGTGCCGTCGTAGGTCTTGCTCTGCGCCGCGACGGTATCAACGGTCAGCGCACGCTTTGTGATCGTGCCCACGCCCTGCGCCGTGGTCGCGGCGAGCGTGTAGTTCCCGGCATCCGCACCACGGAGGGCGACGCCTGTGTAGTCGATGCGATTCGCCCCGGCGACGTTCTTGTCGTTGTACGCCGCACCCGTGGCGGTCGCCGTCACCTTGTCACCCGCGATGGCATTGTTCAGTACCGCGCCGAACTTCGATGCGTCTGCCAATGTATTTCCGTCGTAGGTCTTTGTCTGTGCCGCGACTGCGCCGAGCGTCAGCGCACGCCGCATGATCGTGCCTATGCCCGTGAGCGTGGTCTTGTTCAGCGTGTAGTTGCCCGCGCCCGTGCCCGTGAGCGTCAGCCCGTTAAACGTGACGGTTTTGTCTGCGGCGGCATTCTTGTCCGTGTATGTGCCTGTGCCCGTGACCGTGATGCCCGTGCCCTCGCTGCCGACAAAGCCGTCAAGGGTATAGTCTGTCCCCTTCGCGAGTGCCCGCGTGACGTTTGCATTGCCGTCGTAGGTCTTGTCAAAGCGCGTACTGCCCACGAGGTCGAGCGTCAGCTCTTTCGGCGTGATTGTCCCCACGCCCTGCGCCTTTTTGATGGTATAGTTCTTCGCACCCGTGCCCGTGAGCGCGAGATTTTTGAACGTCACTTCCTTATCCTTGCCTGCGTTCTTGTCCGCATACTTGCCCGTGACAGCACCCGCCAGTTCGACATCTGAGCCATCGTTGCCGACAAAGCCATCGAGACGATAGTGCTGCCCCTTCGTGAGCGTCCGCGCGGCGGTATCGCTCCCCCCGTCATAGGTCTTGTCAAAGCGCGTGCCGTTCGTAAAGCCGAGCGTCAGCTCCTTCGGCTTGACTGTGTACGCGCCGCCGGTGATGTCATACTGCTCGCTGTAGGCATGATATGTGCCGGCATCCTTCCCTGCCGCCCATGTGATACCGGGGGCGAGACCCGCAATCGTCGGAGCCGTGCCGTCGTAGACCTTCTCGCGGTTTGCAAGATGCTTCGTCTTGAGGAATGCCTTGAGCAGCGGCAAGGTCTTGCCGTCGTAGATGCGCCACGGCGCACCCTTGCCGCCCTCGGTGGCAACGTCGCTGCCCCATTCCGCGTATGTCGCCGCCTTCTTCATATCGTCCAAGCTGCGCTCTTTGACATCGCGCACTGTAGTATTTCCCTGCTCTCTGCCGATGCCCTTCCGGATCAAAGTGCCGCTCCCATCCTTTGCACTGCCCTCCTTCCATACGGCATGGCTGAGCGTGGCATCCTTCAAAAATCCCACAACGCTGCCGACGTGCGAATCCGTCTGTCCCGATCGTTGCTCCACGGTTCCCGTCTGCACGGCGTTCCGAAGGCTGCTGTATTCCTCTACCACGCCCGCAATGCCGCCGAGCATCTCATTTCCTATGACCTTGCCCGCATTCCGGACGTTCTGAACGGTGACGCTGAAAGGCGCATATCCCACAATGCCGCCGACAGCCTTGCGCCCTTCGACCGTGCCCTCATTGTAGGCGTTCTCAATCCTACTTCCTCCTTGTTCTAGCGTTCCCACAATGCCGCCGACCGCAGTACCGCTTCCATAGACCCTACCGCTGAAGGAGACGTTCCGTATGGTAGACCGTACTGCAGTTCCCACAATGCCGCCGACGCTTTCCGCTCCCGACACGGAGGCATCCTTCAGGGAGACATTCTCGACGCGCGCATACTCAATGTATCCAAACATCCCGCGCGAAACCTCCCCAAAAGTATCGTCCGGTGGATTAATGGTAAGCCCCGTGATCGTGTGCCGAGCGCCGTCAAATCGTCCCGTAAAGGCCCCCATGCTATTATCAGAACTGCCAATCGGCTGAAAGCCCTCGGTCCAGTTCTTTGTCTCGCTCGCGTCGATGTCGCCGGCGAGCATATATCTGCCGATAATCTTCTTATCCGACCCGGTAAACCCTGCATTCACCTTCTTCGCGTCCATGTGCTGCAGCTCGTAGACGTCATGCACGCGCATATAGTCATAGTCCGTATGCGCATCGGTGCCGTTCAGCTTTTTGACATCCCATCCGCGCGATTTTGCAGATGCAGCATGATGCGCGACATTCGTGCTCGCATAGTCGGAGACCGTCTTCGATGAAGTTACGCCGTTTACGGTAAAGTTCCGCATCGTGGTATTGGCGACATCGTAGCCGATATGCGGCGTTTCCTCGCTGCGGATGGTGACCGCGCTGCCCGTAAGCGGCGCATTGCCCGCCATGTTCTTCACATCATCCGTGTTGAGGACTTTGACGTTCTTGCCCTCGATGTAGAGTTTGCTCGTCTTTACCGTGCCGAGGTTCAGCACGTCGCCCATCTGCGCGGTCGCTGTGAGGGGGCTTGTGCCGTTTGTCTTGAATGCGTTCGTCGCTGTGGCAATGTCTGTGGGATTCGCCGTCGAGAGGTAGAGTGCGCCCGTATTGACCTCAGAGCCTTTGGCGAAGAGGATGCCGTGCGGGTTGACGAGATAGACGTTTTTGCCGCCCTCGATCTTGCCGTAGATGTTCGACGCGCCCTCGCCCGTGACGAGGTTCAGATAGTCCTTCGTCTTTGCGCCGTTATCGAAGCGCACCTTCTCGTCCTTTTCGATGGAGAAGTTCTCCCATTTGAGGATATTGTGCGCGGTCTTGCCCATGATGTCCATCGTCTTGTCGGCGGTAGTGATATTCGCCTCGGTCTTGTTCGTCGCGGCGTTCGCGCCCTCGATGGGCAGCGCATACGCCGTCTGCGCGGCAAAGGGCGCGGCGAGTGCGCCCGCGAAGATGGCGCAGAGGATGGTGCGGCGCAGCTGTTTGTTCGATGCTGTTTTCATATTGCTTCGTCCTTTCTTTTGGACAGGTTTCTTATATGTTCGGAAATGCTAGGGAATCACTGATAAATTCAGCCACCCATCTTCACACATCTGCGCTGTCCTCTCGTCGTCGACAAATCCTCGACGTAGCACCGCTACGCCTGTGGTTTGTCTCCTCGATAGATACAGCGCATCTGTGCAAATCTGGGCGACCTCATTTTATCAGCGCTTCCCTAGATTTCAGCGCTTCCTCGGCAAGTCTTCCATTGCTTTCATCGGCGGCACGCACGTCAAAGGCGCATACCTCGGTTTTCCAAATCCGTCTCTGCATCGAAGCGGTAGATGCCGAGCGTTGCGACGCGGATGGGACGCGCAGTGCCGAAGATGTCGACGGTCTGGCTGAAGCCGTCGTCGAATACGGGCTTTGCGCCCTGCACCAGCGAGGCGAAGAGTCCGCTCACCCCGGGCGCGACGTGGATGATGAACGCGCGTGCGTTGCCCGCCGCCTGCGTGATGCGGTAGTTGCCGAGGATGCCTCCCGACACGCCGTCAATGCTGCCTGTGACGGCGTATTTGCCGGCGGTGTCCGTATTGGCGACGGCGCTCTTGAACGTGAGACTGCCCGGGGCGAATACGCTCATGTCCTCGCCGTGGGCAAAGCCGTCCGCACGCCCCGTGAAGGCGGGCATCCGACGCCCCTGCACGGCGTGCTTCTCATCGGCGGTGAGGGTCAGTGTGCGGTGTGTGATCGCTCCCGCCCCCTCTGCGGTCGTGGCGGCGAGTGTGTAGTTCCCCGCGTCCGCACCCGTGAGCGCAACGCCTGTGTAGTCGACGCGACTTGCGCCGACGACGTTCTTGTCATTGTATGCAGCACCTGCAGCGGCGGCTGTGATGTCGTCCCCCGCGACGGCATTGTTCAGTCCCGCGCGGAACTTCGCTGTGTCTGCGGCTGTCGTGCCGTCGTAGGTCTTGGTCTGCGTCTCGACCGCGCCGAGGGTCAGCGCACGCCGCGTGATGGTTCCCGTTCCCGTGAGCGTGGTCTTGTCGAGCGCATAGTTGCCCGCGCCATCGCCTGTCAGGCGCAGTCCGTCAAAGCGCACGTTTTTGTCCGTGCCCGCGTTCTTGTCGGTGTATTTGCCTGTGGCGGAGCCTAGCTCGATGCCTGTCCCTTCCGTGCCGACAAAGCCGTCGAGGGTATAGTTCCCGCCCTTCGTGAGGGACTGCGTGACGTTCGCCGTGCCATCGTATGTCTTGTCAAAGCGTGCGCCGCCTGCAAGGGCGAGATTCAGCTGCTTCGGCGTAATCCTGCCCGCGCCCTCTGCGGTACCCGCGATGGTGTAGTTCGCCGTGCCCGTTCCCGTGAGGGCGACGCCTGTGTAGTGGACGGTGTTTGCCCGAGCGACGTTCTTGTCGTTGTACGCCGCACCCGTGGCGGTTGCGCTCACGCTGTTTTCTTCGCCAGCGACGACATTGCCGAGCGTCGCGCGGAACTTCGATGCGTCTGCCGCCGTATTGCCGTCGTAGGTTTTGGTCTGCGCCGCGACATCGTCAAGCGTCAGCATACGCCGCGTGATCGTGCCCGCGCCCTCTGCGGCTCCTGCGGCGAGTGTGTAGTTCCCCGCGTCCGCACCCGTGAGCGTCAGCCCTGTGTAGTCGATGCGATTCGCGCCGGCGACGTTCTTATCGTTGTACGCCGCACCTGTGGCGGCGGCTGTGATGTCGTCCCCCGCGACGGCATTGTTCAGTCTCGCGCGGAACTTCGCTGTGTCTGCGGCTGTCGTGCCGTCGTAGGTCTTGGTCTGCGCCTCGACTGCGCCGAGCGTCAGCGCACGCGGCGTGATGGCTCCCGTCCCCTGCGCGGTCGTGGCGATGGTATAGTTCCCCGCGCCCGTTCCCGTGAGGGCGACGCCTGTGTAGTGGACGGTGTTTGCCCGAGCGACGTTTTTGTCGTTGTACGCCGCGCCTGCGGCAGTTGCGCTCACGCTGTTTTCTTCGCCGGCGACGAAGCCGCCGAGTGTCGCGTGGAACTGCGCGGCGTCTGCCGAGGTCGTGCCGTCGTAGGTTTTGCTCTGCGCCATCACGCCGCCGAGCGTCAGCGCACGCCGCGTGATCGTGCCCGCGCCCTCTGCGGTCGTGGCGATGGTGTAGTTCCCCGCGCCCGTTCCCGTGAGGGCGACGCCCGTGTAGTGGACGGTGTTTGCCGCAGCGACATCCTTGCTGTTGTACGTCGCGCCTGCGGCGGTTGCGCTCACGCTGTTTTTTTCGCCGGCGACGACACCCGCGAGCGTCGCGCGGAACTTCGATGCGTCAGCCGCCGTATTGCCGTCGTAGGTTTTGCTCTGCGCCGCGACTGCGCCGAGCGTCAGCGCACGCCGCGTGATGGCTCCCGCCCCCTGTGCGGTCGTGGCGGCGAGTGTGTAGTTCCCCGCGTCCGTTCCCGTGAGCGTCAGCCCTGTGTAGTCGATGCGATTCGCCCGAGCGACGTTCTTATCGTTGTACGCCGCACCTGCGGCGGCGGCTGTGATGTCGTCCCCCGCGACGGCATGGTTCAGTCCTGCGCGGAACTTCGATGCATCTGCGGCTCTCGTGCCGTCGTAGGTCTTGGTCTGCGATTCGACCGCGCCGAGGGTCAACACACGCGGCGCGATGGTTCCCGTTCCCGTGAGGGTGGTCTTGTCCGTCGCATAGTTGTCCGCGCCCGCACCCGTCAGGCGCAGTCCGTCAAAGCGCACGTTTTTGCCCGCGCCTGCGTTCTTATCGGTGTATTTGCCTGTGGCGGAGCTTAGCCCGATGCCTGTCCCTTCCGTGCCGACAAAGCCGGTGAGGGTGTAGTGCGTCCCCTTCGTGAGCGTCTGCGTGACGTTCGCATTGCCGTCGTAGGTCTTGTCAAAGCGTGCGCCGCCTGCAAGGGCGAGATTCAGCTGCTTCGGCGTGATCCTGCCCGCGCCCTGCGCGGTACCCGCGATGGTGTAGTTCCCCGCGCCCGCACCGTGGAGCGTGACGCCTGTGTAGTCAATGCGATTCGCCGAAGCGACATCCTTGCTGTTGTACGCCGCGCCTGCGACGGTCGCCGATACAAGGTTTTCCTCGCCATTGACGACACCCGTGAGCCTCGCGCGGAACTTCGATGCGTCTGCGTCTGTCTTGCCGTCGTAGGTTTTGGTCTGCGCCGCGACATCGGCAAGGGTCAGCGTGCGCTTTTTGATCGTGTAGGCGCCGCCGATGAGGTCATACGTTTCGCTGTACGCATGGTATGTGCCGACGTTTTTCTCTGCATCGAAGCGGATATGGTCTGTACCGGTCAGCGCGGCGCCATCGTAGACCTTCTCAGCGTTCTTGACCCACTTCGTCCCCCGCATCAGTCCCGTGAGGAGCGGCGTCGTATGTCCCTCGTAGATGCGCCACGGCGTCCCCTTGCCGCCCTCGCCGGAGACGACGGCTTTCCCCTGATCGTCCTTCCAGTCCTGATAGGTCGCCGCCTGCTTTATCTGCTCCATGCTGCGTTTCTTGACGTACTCCGCCGTAGAATGATTCAGCAATTCGCCGACCGCACGGGCTTCCGATGGGGGGTCCGTTGGGAAGGTTTCCATCTTATCCGTGAACCCCCCCTCTCTCCATACGGCACCGCGAATCCGGCTGTTGTCCGCCGTCCCCACAATGCTGCCGACGCTCTTCGCTCTACTGCCATCCCATGCGGATGCCATTCGCTGCACGGTTCCCGTATGCAGAGCGTTCTGCACGGTACTTTCCTTTATCCATCCCGCAATGCCGCCAACCTGCGCTTTCCCTGTGACCGTCCCCTCATTGCAGACATTCTTAAGGGTAACTCGTTCCCCCGATCCTATAATGCCGCCGATCTTCTCTGACGCTTCTGCACTGACCGTCCCCTTGTTGCAGGCGTTCTCAATGGTAAAATTACTCCCCCATCCCACAATGCCGCCAATCGAATCAGCGCCAGCGAAGCACACCTTGCCGCTAAAGGAGACGTTCCGAATGATGCTCCCCGCCTCTGCATTTCCCACAAAGCCACCGAACCCAACAGTTCCCTCCACATACCCTTCCGAGATGGAAACATTTTCGATGACCGCCCCCCATGCCCGGCTGAACAGCCCGGCAGCGACCATACTTCGCTCAATGTGAAGTCCCGTGATCTTGTGCCCGACGCCGTCAAATCGTCCCTTAAAGGGATTGCTGTAGCCTTCTCCCTCGTCTACGCGTCCAACCGGCAGGAAGCCCCGGTAGTAGGTCTTACCCATGTATGTCGACGGATACCAACTGCGTGTCGCACGCGCGTCGATGTCATGCGCGAGCATGTATCTGCCGTGCCTCATGTCCACCCTCGCATCCATGTTCTGGAGTTCGTAGACGTCATGCACGAGCATATAGTCATAGCCGGAATGATCACCGCCGCCATTGAGCTTCTTCACATCCCACGCGCGCACGGATGCAGATGCGATGAGCCTCGGATTCGCATAGTCGGAAACCGTATACTGCTCATCTTTGCCATTCACGTTGATTTTGATCGTCGTTGTATTGGCGACCTTGTAGCCGATGTGCGGTGTTTGCTCGCTGTAGATCCGAACCTTCGCCTTCGTCCCTATACCGCCGATCGTACCACGAAGCGGCGTTCCATGCTCGTCCGTCACGTTATTCGTATCGAGGACGGTGACGTTTTTGCCCTCGATATAGAGGCTGTTCGCCTGCACCGTGCCGAGGTTCAGCACGTTGCCCGTCTGCGCAGACGCAGAGAGGGGGCTTGTGCCGTTTGCCTTGAATGTACTCGTCGCCGCCGCAATATCAGCGGGATTCGCCGTCGAGAGGTAGAGCGCACCCGTATTGACCTCAGATCCCTTGGCGAAGAGGATGCCGTGCGGATTGACGAGGTAGACGTTCCTGCCGCCCTGGATTTTGCCGTAGATGTTCGACGCGCCCTCGCCTGTGACGAGGTTCAGATAGTCTTTTGTCTTGGCGCCGCCGTCGAATTTTACCATCTCGTCCTTTTCGACGGAGAAGTCCTCCCACTTGAGGATGTTGTGATCGCTTTTGCCCGCGATGTTCATGGTTTTATCGGCGGTGGAAATATCCGCCGTTCCCGCATTCGCCGCTGCGTTCGTGCCCTCGACGGGCAGCGCGTAAGCCGTCTCTTCGGCAAAGGGCGCGGCGATGACGCCTGCGAAAATGGCGCAGACGACGGCGCGATAAAGCTGCTGCCTTTCTATGCGTTTCATGGCATTCTCCCTCTCTATGGAACCGATTCGAAATTATATTTTTTATACCATAATACAACGCTTATATGGCAAGCAAGCAAATTGCAAAAAGTGGTGGTATTTTATAGGAAAGAGGTCGCGAAAGCATGGGTACGGGCAGCTGTTCTAAGGCGTCTTTTATCAATGAAATCGCCCGAATTTGCGCAGAGATGTGACGGACTACGCGCAGGCGATTTGACGTAGCGGGGGCTATGTCGTATAATAGACATAGAAAAGGTGCTACCGGTAGACGGTCAGCCCCGCTCAAGAATAGTGAGAAAACCCGCCTAAACTTGCTAGGGTCAGGCGGGTTTTCTTATTTTGCCTTTAAAGCAACGACGCAAATCGTCACCATGAACATCAACGATAAATGAAGCCGCCCGCGCATTTGCGCAGGGCTGTGACGGACTACGCGCAGGCGATTTGACGCGGCGGGGGCTATGTCGTATAATAGACATAGAAAAGGTGCTACCGGTAGACGGTCAGCCCCAATCTACAGTGAGAGAGAATCCCCCGCCTAAGTTGGTCGCTCGTGGCGGGGGATTCTTATTTTGCTTTTAAAGCAACGACGCAAATCGTCACCATGAACATCAACGATAAAAAATCGTACAGTTCCATAAGCAGCGCCCCCTTTCAGGGGCTAAGAATCGACCGCCTACCGTCTTGGTAGCACCGAGTATATTATAGCATACGAAGGCAGCTTGTGGGCTGTCTTTTTTTGTTGTGGGGGATGGATAAAATGCAAAGGTTAATTGTAAAATGAATTCGGGCGACTTCATTTTATATAGCTTAGCAGCGCTTTTTTAGTAATTCCTCGATTTGCGCAAGGTGCATACGGATTTCTGCTTCCACTTCGTCGGCTTCGCGCACTTCGGAAGGTGCGTTTTCCGCCGCATCGGCTGCCTGCTTCTGCTTGACCGCTTCTGAAATGGTGCCGACGGCTTCGACCACGATGCCCACCATGACATTCAAGAGCGTAATGGCAGTAAGAAGGATGAACACCAAAAAGTATACCCATGCATAAGAGTACGTTGCCATGATCGGCCTTGCCACAGCGGTCGCCCATGATTCAAAGGTCATGACTTGGAACAGGGTGAACATGGAGCCGCCGATGTCGCCGAACAGCTCGGGGAACGTATCGCCGTACATCGTGCTGCCGAAAACCGCAAAGATATAGAATACGATGAAGAGCAGCAGAAGCGCCCACGTCATGCTGGGGATCGCCTTGAGCATGGACGATACGAGGATCTGCAGCTCGGGGAACTCCGCGAGTGCCTTGAGCAGTCGGAAGATACGGAAGGCTCGTATGACCGAAATGCTGGATGAGATGAAGATGATGGAGCTGAGGACGATGACGAAGTCGAAGATGTTCCAGCCCTCTGACCAAAAATTTCGCCGATAAACGAGCAGTTTTACAATCAACTCGACGGTGAAAATCACCAGACAGGCTTTGTCGATCGCTTCCAGAAACAAGACTTCTTCGGGGGACAGCGTCCGATCCGTCAATATGCCCAATACTGCGGCATTGAGGATGATGACAAAAGTGATGATCTTTTGCGTATGCTTCCAATGAAGCGCTTTTTCCAGTACGTTCATAATAAACTCCATTCCGCCGCTGTCGCCGACGGCACCATAGGAAGAAAAACAAAGGTGCGACATGCCTTTGTTCGGTATAGGAAGCGCGGATGTTTCAGCACAGGCGGCTGAATCGATCAACGCTTCTGCAGGCAACGACAGAAACATCCAAGGGATGCTTGCGCCATTGCCTAGTATAACACAAACCAACCGCTTTGAGAATCATCATTCCCCTCAAGATCGGCAACGCGATGATTCCTTTGCGTGGGCGCAGTCCTCTCAGTCAAATCCCTGCTCCCACGAGAAATATACAAAGATAAGAGAAAATTACCGCTTGTCACGCACTTCAAGCCGCTTTATAATTGATAATAAAATCAAATCTCTTTAGGAGGATTTCCTATGGAAAAAACAAGCCCTATGCGGCGGCTATGGCAGCTCGCCGCTGCGGAGCACAGACGGCTGCGCATGGCGATCGCACTGGCGGCTATCGGCGTACTCGCGGGGATTGTCCCCTACTGGGCGGCGGCAAAAATGATTACAGCGCTTCTCTCAGAAACGCCGGCAGCACCGCATTTCTATTTCATCCTATGCCTTGCCGCTTTCGTCGGCTACGCCCTGCGCAGCATCCTATATGCACAGGCTCTTGCGCTGTCGCACCGCGCGGCATTCGCAGTGCTGCGCGACATCCGCACGCGCATCCTCGAAAAGCTTCCCAAGCTCCCGCTCGGCGTCGTAATCCATCACGCAAGCGGCTCGATGAAGCATACGATCGTCGATCAGGTCGAAAGCATGGAGCGCACGATCGCCCATCTATGGCCGGAGTTGACAGCGAATACGTTCGGTCCCCTGTGCATCTTCGTCTATCTGCTCATCCTCGACGTACGCATGGCGCTTCTCTCGCTCGTCTCCATTCCCGTCGGTATGATCTTTATGGCGATTGTCATGCGCGACTACGAGGAAAAATATGCGGGCGCAGTACAGACGACGAACGAGATGAACGCCGCTGTCGTCGAGTACATCGGCGGTATCGAAGTCATCAAGGCATTCAACCAAGGCGCAGCTTCCTACGAAAAGTTTTCAGAAAAGGTGCTTGCAAACGCTTCCTATTATTATCGCTGGATGCTGCATTGCCAGCTGCCTATGTCCCTCGGGAAAGTCGTCTCCCCGACAATACTGATTACCGTACTGCCCGTGGGATGGCTTTTATATCAAGACGGCACGCTGCCGATGGACGTCTTTATCCAGACGATCATCCTCTCCCTCGGAATTGCAGGTCCACTGCTTGCCTCACTCAACTTCATCGACGCGCTGGCAAAAGTCGGCACGACCGTCGATGCTGTCGACGAGTTTCTCTCTGCCGAGGAGCAGCGCCATGCGGTGGAATCGCGCCCCATTGAGACGACAGACATCATCGCAGATCACGTCTCCTTCAGCTACGATGGAACGAAAAACGTCCTGAACGATATCAGCCTCATGATCCCAAGCGGAACACTGAATGCTTTCGTTGGAGAAAGCGGCAGCGGAAAATCTACGCTTGCGCGTCTCATCGCCGGATATTGGGATGTAAAAAGCGGCATGATCCGCATTGGCGGGCGCGATCTGAAAGACATCCCGCTGCCCGATCTCTATGATATGGTTTCCTTCGTCGCGCAGGATACCTATCTTTTCGACGACACGATCCGCGCGAACATCCGTCTTGGCAGGATCTCGGCGACCGATGCGGAAGTCGAGCGTGCGGCAGAGCTTTCGGGCTGCGCGGATTTCATCCGACGGCTCGCACACGGCTACGATACCGTCGTCGGCAGCGGCGGCAGCCACCTTTCGGGCGGCGAACGGCAGCGCATTGCGATTGCACGCGCCATGCTGAAGGATGCGCCCATCGTCATACTCGACGAAGCGACGGCTTACATTGACCCGGAGAATGAGGCGATCATCCAGCGTGCCGTTGCCCGGCTGATCACGGGCAAGACGGTCATCATCATCGCACACCGCCTCTCCACCATCACCGACGCAGACACGATCTTCCTCATCGCAGATGGTACAGTCTCAGCAAAGGGAACGCACGCACAGCTCCTTTCGGACTCTTCAGCATACCGCAGCATGTGGCAGGCGCATATCCGTGCAAAGGATGGTGAAGAAAATGCTTGACGCACTCCGAAAAATCTGGGCGTTTGCCGGCAGGGAACAAAGAAACCTCAATTATTCGGTTCTGCTCGGCGTGCTCTACGCCGTGTTCCACGCCCTGCAGATTGCGGCGCTCTACGTCGTCTTGAAGGGGCTTATCGAGCACGCGAATGGTACGGATACGGCGATACAGGCGCTTGCCATCCTCGCCGTCAGCATCCTCGGCAGATCCGCAGCCGAATACATTTCGCAGCTGCAGCGTGTCCATGCGGGCTACTTCATGGCAGCGAACAAGCGCATCGCCATCGGTGAGCATCTCAAGCGCGTCCCAATGGGTTATTTCAACGAAACCAGTCTCGGGCGGATCACGGGGGTCGCAACGACGGTACTCGGTGATGTAGAGGAAACGGCATCCAGGGTGCTCGTCCACACGCTGACAGGTTTTCTGAACACGCTCGTCCTCATCCCGATGCTGCTCATCTTCGATTGGCGCATCGGCGCAGTATTCATCATCGGCATCGCCGTCTATCTATGGATCACGGCGACTATGGAGACAAAGTCGCGTCTGCTCGCACCGAAACGGCAGGCGGCGCAGGCGCTGCTCGTTGAAGCCGTGCTTGAGCAGCTGCACGGTATGCACGTCATCAAGGCATTCAATCTCACAGGCAGAGGAGATGCGCGTGTGCGCCGTGCGCTTGCCGAAAGCGAACGCGCCAATCTTGCAATGGAGCGGCTCTTTACTCCCTATATAGCGGCACAGGAACTCACGCTGCGCTTTTTCAGCGTTCTGATCATCGCCGCCGCCCTCTATGCACATCTCACGGGAACAATGACGCTGCTGGACACAGTCATGTGCATCGTGTTCTCCTTCATCGCCTATAAGCAGATCGAGTCCGCAGGCAGCGCGCTTGCCCTGCTTCGCGCCGTATGCGCCTCCATCGACGAGGCGAACGAAACGGACGCCATACCGCAGCTCGATGCGGACGGCAAAGATATTGCGCCCGCACATCATGACATCACATTTGACCATGTATCCTTTTCTTACGGCGAAAAGCCTCTCCTCTGCGACATCTCTGCAAAGATTCCCGCGCGTAGTCTGACGGCGATTATCGGACCGAGCGGCTCCGGCAAGACGACGCTGTGCCATCTCATCGCACGTTTCTGGGATGTCGATGCGGGCGCCATCTCCATCGGCGGTCACAATATCAAAGAATATACGCTTGAATCTCTAATGGCGCAGATCAGCATTGTCTTTCAGCGCGTCAACCTCTTTTGCGACACGATCGAGAACAACATCCGCTTCGGACGCCCGCAGGCGACCCGCGCAGAGGTCATTGAAGCAGCAAAAAAGGCAGCGTGCCATGATTTCATCATGCAGCTGCCGGACGGCTACGAAACAGTGGTCGGCGAGGGCGGCGCGAATCTTTCGGGCGGCGAAAAACAGCGCATCTCCATCGCCCGCGCCATCCTCAAGGACGCGCCCATCATCATATTCGACGAAGCGACGGCAAATGTCGATCCGGAGAACGAGGATCGGCTGCAGCAGGCAATCGAAGCGCTGACGCAGAACAAGACCGTCATCATGATTGCCCATCGACTGAACACCGTTCGAAATGCCGCACAAATTCTCGTCGTCGCAGACGGCAGGATCGTTCAGCGCGGAACACACGAAGAGCTGATTGCCGCGCACGGCATCTACGCCGACTTTATCGCAGCACGCAAAGCTGCCGTCGGCTGGAAATTATCGTCTTCAACAGATCCGCACAAAAGCAGATGACAGCAAACAGAAAAACATTCTCTCGCCCTGACACGAGAGGATGTTTTTCTATGCATACATTCCTTTGTATTTCATGAAGTCTTCGTCATGGCAGCGCCTACGCTTCGTTTTGATCGGCAGGTACGGCGTGAAGCAGCAGATCGGGATTGTTGTCCGTGATCCAGCCGAGCGCCCATTCGTTGCTCACGAGCAGCACGGGATTGCCCCGACGGTCGCGCACAAACATGCCGCGGTCTGCGCCGCGCAAGGATGCAGGCGTGATCTCGCGCCCATCGGCAAATGTCATCCAACGCGCGACCTCGTATGGCTGCATCTGCAAGACGATATCAACATTGTACTCGTTCTTCAGGCGGTATTCGAGCACCTCGAACTGCAGCGTGCCGACCGTGCCGACGATGTAGGCGTCCGCGCCCGCGCCCTCCTGCACAAAGAGCTGGATCGCCCCCTCCTGCGTGAGCTGCTCGACGCCCTTGACGAACTGTTTGCGCTTCATCGTGTCTTTCGCCGAGACGCGCGCAAACTTCTCGGGCGGAAACACGGGGAAATCCTCGTACTTGAACTTGTGCGAGGCGTCCGTCAGCGTATCGCCGATCGAGAAGATGCCGGGATCGAAAAGCCCCACGATGTCGCCCGGAAACGCCTCGTCGATGATCTGCCGATCCTGCGCGAGAAACTGCTGCGGCTGCGCGAGCTTGATGAGCTTGCCGCTCTTTTCGTGCCAGACGCTCATGTTGCGCTCGAACGCGCCCGATACGATGCGGATGAAGGCGAGACGGTCGCGATGCGCGGGATTCATGTTCGCCTGGATCTTGAACACGAAAGCCGAGAAGCGCTCGTCCGTCGGCTCGATGACGCCGTCGGACGAAATGCGCGGCGCAGGCGCGGGCGCGAGGCGCAGATACTCCTCCAGAAAATTCTTGACGCCGAAATTCGTCATGGCAGACCCGAAGAACGTCGGCGTCAATTCGCCGCGATCGACCTTCCCGCGGTCGAAGTCCTCGCCCGCCGCATCGAGAAGCTCGATATCGTCGGCGAGCGTCCGGCGCTCCTCGTCCGTCAACTGTGCCATGAAAGCCTCGTCATCGATCGAGCCGCAGACGGAGACGCGCTCCGTCTGCCCGTGGCTAGCGTCGGCGGCAAAAAGCTCGACCTCACGCTTCGCGCGGTCGTAGACGCCCTTGTAATTGCCGTCCGTGCCGACGGGCCAATTCATCGGATAAGAGCGAATGCCCAGCACATCTTCCAGCTCCGCCATGAGGTCGAGCGGCGCCTTGCCGAAGCGGTCGAGCTTGTTGACGAAGGTGAAGATCGGAATATGGCGCTCGCGGCAGACCTTGAAGAGCTTCTTCGTCTGCGCCTCGACGCCCTTCGCCACATCGAGAATCATGACGGCGCTGTCTACCGCCATCAGCGTGCGGTACGTATCCTCACTGAAATCCTGATGTCCGGGCGTATCGAGGATGTTGATGCGGCAGCCCTCGTAGTCGAACTGCAGCACGCTCGACGTGACGGAGATGCCGCGCTGCTTCTCGATCTCCATCCAATCGGACACGGCATGGCGCTGCGTCTTGCGCGACTTGATCGAGCCTGCGAGGTGAATCGCTCCGCCGTAGAGCAAGAGCTTCTCCGTCAGCGTCGTCTTTCCCGCATCCGGATGCGAAATGATGGCGAACGTGCGCCTCTTCTCTATTTCCTTCTTCAATTCTTCCTGCGACAAAATACATCCTCCCACACCGTTATATTTGAAAAAAGACTGCCGCAGAATCTCTGCAGCAGTCCTAAGGAATCACCGAAAATCTGTGCTTCCTTCACCTATCGTTTTGGAGGCGACACCCAGAATCGAACTGGGGAATGAGGGTTTTGCAGACCCCTGCCTTACCGCTTGGCTATGTCGCCGTATGGAGCGGAAAACGAGGCTCGAACTCGCGACCCCCACCTTGGCAAGGTGGTGCTCTACCACTGAGCTACTTCCGCATGAAGTGGCGACCCGAAGGGGACTTGAACCCCTGACCTCCGCCGTGACAGGGCGGCATTCTAACCAACTAAACTACCGGGCCGACATCGCTGCCTTATGAGCGGCAACAAATAGTATTATACAGAGCGTTCGACGGCTTGTCAAGGAATCTGAAAGAAATATTTCAGCCTTTCGCTTCCCGTAAGTGCCTGCGTTCGCGTTTTAGCTAATTGCTCGATGCAAACCCGCATAGCCTCTCAGAAGTGACCGAGCAAAAGCAACTGAATCATAGTTGCATACAGCACTCCATTCTGCTATAATCTCCTTGAGGTGAAACCATGCCTACAAAAGATATACTGCTTGAAAAGATCTGCAGGAAACCCGCACCCGCGAATTTCACGGTGCGTGAGCTCGACGCCCTGATGAAGAAATGCGGCTGTGAAAAATTCCAAGGCGGAAGAGGCTCCGGCATCGGTTATTTTCATACGGCAAGCAAGCGCATCCTGCAGTTTGACGGCCCGCATCCCAGAAAGGAACTTTATCGGTATCAAATCAAGAAAGTCCTTGCGTTCTTGAAAGACATCGAGGAAATTTAAGGAGGATTCATCATGAATCTGTTGGAGTACAAAGGCTACCATGCGAAAATCTCGTTCGATGCACAAGACGCGCTCTTCATCGGCGAAGTGTTCGGCATCAACGACTCACTGAACTTTCATGGCGCGAGCGTCGCTGAACTGAAAGATGCTTTCCATCATTGCATTGACAATTATTTGGATATCTGCAAAAAAATTCAAAAGAATCCCGATAAGGAATTCAAAGGCAATTTCAACATCCGCATCCCGAGCGATCTTCATCGAAAGCTGGCACTGGAAGCGACGAGGCACGATGTGTCTTTGAACCAATTCATCAAGGATGTCTTGACGCAGGCAACGACAGTGCCGCAGGCATGAGCTGTTTCTCTCTAGGGAAAAACCATGATGCTTTCATAAGACAAGAGCGCGCTCCCCGGAAATCGGGAAGTGCGCTCCTTTTATCTTGGGACGATGGCGAAAGATTCGCCGTCGTTCCCCTCTTTAGTTGTTGAAAATATTCCGCAGCGCCTGCTTGTTGACGTCGCGGTTGAGCTGCGCGAGGTGCTTCGTGAGCTTGATCTCCTTCGGGCAAGCCTTCTCACAGTTCTGGCTGTTGCCGCAGCTCGTGATGCCGCCCTTGCCCATGAGGGCTTCGAGGCGCTTCGGCTCGTCGAACTTGCCCATCGGATGAAGGTTGAAGAGCAGCGTCTGCACGGTCGGCGAAGGACCGATGAAGTCGGACTGCGGGCCAACGTTCGGGCACGCCTCAAGGCAGCAGCCGCACGTCATGCAGTGCGAGATCTCATACGTCGTCTCCGCCGTGTAAGGGTTCTGCAGCGGGGCGTCGGGGTTGTCCCACGAACCGTCGATCTCGATCCAGCCATGAATGCGCTTCAGGCTCTCGAACATGACGGAACGATCGATGAGGAGGTCGCGGATGACGGGGAACGTGCGCGCCGGCGCGAGCGTGATCGGCTGCTCAAGTTCGTCGATGAGCGAGCAGCAGGCCTGACGCGCCTTGCCGTTGATAACCATCATGCAGGCGCCGCAGACCTTCTCCAAGCAGTTGCACTCCCAGTTGACGGGAGCGACCGTCTTGCCGTCGACCGTCACAGGGTTCTTCTGGATCTCCATCAGAGCCGCGACGACGTTGAGGCCGGGACGATAGTCGACATCGAATTCCTGCTTGTAGGGGCTGGCGTCAGGGCCATCCTGACGCTCTATGATGAATCTTACTTTCTTCTGTTCTGCCATTTGCTATCTCCTCCTCTTACTCTTTCTTCGCTACGGCGTAGTTACGCGCACGCGGCTTGATGAGCGAATGATCGAACTCGTCGTAGCTGACGATCGGCTCTTCCGTCTTCGGGTCGTAGTCGACGATGGAGATGCGCATGAAGTTCTTGTCATCACGCGGCATGAATACGAGCTCGTCGCCGTCCATCATGCGCTTGCCGTTCGCGTCGAGGGCGATCTTAGCATGAGCGCCGCGGCTCTCGTCGCGGCAGCGAGCCGCCTTCGTGATGCACATCGCGTAGAGGATCATATTGCGCAGCTGGCGCACGAACATGGCTTCCTGGTTCGCCCAATGCCCGCGATCCGTCAAGCCGATGTTGTCCCAACGCTTGAGGATTTCCTTGAGTTCTACGAGGCACTGGTCGAGACCGTTGTTGTCGCGCTCAATGGAAACATACTTGTACATGAGATCGCCAAGCTCGTGGTGGAGTTTGTGCGCGTTCTCAGGTCCGTCCATCTTGAGGATGCCTTCGAACTGGTCGACGACTTCCTGACGCGCCTTGTCAAGCTCTGCCTGCGTGAGGGCGTCGCCAAGCTCGCCGGCCTTCGCCATGCGCATGGCTTCGGGACCGGAGACCGTGCCGGAGTAAGCGGCGGAAAGGAGCGAGTTCGCGCCGAGGCGGTTCGCGCCGTGGTACTGGTAGTCGCACTCGCCCGATGCCATGAGGCCCTTGATGTTCGTGTGATGCAGGCGGTCGACCCAGATGCCGCCCATCGAATAGTGGACGGACGGGAAGATCTCCATCGGCACCTTGCGCGGATCTTTGCCGACGAAGTCCATGTAGATTTCGAGGATACCGCCGAGCTTGCGCTCCAAGTAGTGCGGATCGATATGCGAGAGGTCGAGGTAAACGCGGTTCTCGCCGTTGATGCCGAGACCCATGTGTACGCAGACCTTGAAAATAGCGCGCGATGCAACGTCACGCGGCACGAGATTGCCGTATGCCGGATACATGTCCTCAAGGAAGTACCACGGCTTGCCGTCGCGATAGACCCAGACGCGTCCGCCTTCGCCGCGGCACGCCTCGCTCATCAGGCGGTTCTTGTCGGAACCCGGAATCGCCGTCGGATGAATCTGGATGAACTCGGGGTTGCCGATGTGCGCGCCCTGCTGGTAGACAGCGGAAACAGCCGAGCCGTTGCAGATCGTCGAAGCCGTGCAGCGGCCGAACACCTGACCGGGGCCGCCCGTCGCGAGGATGACGACATCGGCGGGGAACGACTTGATCTCCATCGAGTTCATGTTCTGCGCGACGATGCCGCGGCAGATGCCGTCCTTATTTTTAATGATGCGGATGAATTCCCAGAACTCATACTTCTTGACGCCGCCTTTGACTTCCCAGCGACGAACCTGCTCATCGAGCGCATAGAGGAGCTGCTGCCCCGTCGTCGAGCCGGCGAAACAGGTGCGCTTGTTTTTCTGACCGCCGAAATTGCGGAGGTCAAGGTTGCCTTCGGGCGTGCGCGTGAAGGGGACGCCCATGCGGTCGAACATCTTGATGAGTTTCGGCGCCGCCTCGACCATGCCCTTGACAGCGACCTGATCGGCGAGGAAGTCGCCGCCGTAGACCGTATCATCGAAATGCTCGTATACGCTGTCATGCTCGCCCTTCGAATCCATGCAGGCGTTGATGCCGCCCTGCGCACACAGCGAATGGGAGCGCTTCACGGGGCAGTAGGAAAACAGGTCGACTTCGCCGCCGAGCTCACAGACCTTGATGGCCGCCATGAGACCCGAGAGACCGCCGCCTACAATAATGATTTTTTTCTTTTCAGCCATGTAGGTTCTCTCCTTATCTATACTTCACAAACAATCGATCAATGCATGGGAACGAAGTAGCTCACCATGAACGCAATCGTCACGAGGCTCAGAGCCACGCAGAGCATCATGGAGAAAAGACCCGTCATCTTCTGCGCACGAGGTCCCTTGACGACGCCCCACGTCATGAGGAAGGTCGTAATGCCGTTCGTGAAATGGAAGATCGCCGCGAGCATACCGATGAGGTAGAGAACGAAGACGATTGGGCTGCTCGTGATGTAGCTCTGGATCAGCTCGTAGGTGATCGGCGTGCCGAGGACACCTTTGACATAACAGCGCAGGTAGCCGACGTGCCATACGAGGAACACGAGCAGGAACCATGCCGTCCAGCGCTGGAAAGCGAAGTTCCAGTTGTTGAGGTAGCCGTACTTCGTCGGGTTGTTCTTCGCCTGCATGCAGATGTAGATGCCGTAGATCGCATGGAAGAGGAACGGGATGGCGACGGCGCCGATTTCAAGTCCGAGAAAGATCGGCTTCGGGATCAGCTCCATCATGGCGAGCTTGCCGTTCAGAGCTTCGGCGCCGCCCAGAGCCGAAGCATTGGTGAGGATGTGCTCCATGAGGAATCCTCCGAGTGCCAGCAGACCGACCAGAGAATGCAGGCGGCGGGCGTAAAAAGTTGTGTTAATCATTCTATACCTCCTATAAATTCTTTGCGCCCCGCCTCAAACGGGGGCATATACTGAAAGCGCCGAGGTGCGGCACTTCCTACAGGAATCGCCGATAAATTCAGCCTCGTCATCTTGGCGCGTTTTTTCCGCCCTCTCCGCGTCGGCAAATCCTCCACAGAGCACCGCTCTGCGTCCGGTTTGCCTGCTTGATAAGACGAAAAATCCGCACCAAGCTGACGGGCTTCATTTTATCAGCGCTTCCTATAACTTACGATACGGCGCCTGGCCGATCTCGTAGAAGTTATTTCCCTCGCAGTCGATGCCGACGATCGCCGGGAAATCGACGACGGTCAGACGCGCCACAGCCTCCGGACCGAGTTCCGGATAGGCGAGCACTTCGTACTTCTTGACCGACTTGGCAATCAGAGCCGCCGCGCCGCCGACAGCAACGAAGTACGTCACGCCGTTCTTCTTCATCGACTCGATGACCTTCGGATCGCGCGATCCCTTGCCAATCATGCCCGTGATGCCCTGCTCAAGCATCGTCGGCGTGTAGGCGTCCATGCGGCCGGAAGTCGTCGGCCCGCACGAGCCGATCGGATCGCCCGGCTTTGCCGGTGTAGGTCCAAGGTAGTAGACGATCTCATTTTTCCAGTCCACAGGGAGCTTTTCGCCGCGCGCCAGAGCCTCGCACATGACCTTGTGCGCTGCGTCGCGCGCGCTGATGATCGTGCCCGTGATGAGCACGCTGTCGCCCGCCTTGAGTTTCTTGGACTGCTCCACCGTGAACGGTGTTTCAATACGAATCTTTTCAGCCATTTTTCTTATCCTCCCATCCCGAGCAATTAAAGGACGCGATCCTTGTGGCGCATCGCATGACAGCAGATCGTGACGGCGACGGGCAGTCCCGCAATGTGTGTCGGACCCCATTCGACGTTGACGGCGAGAGCCGATACGGAGCCGCCGAGCTGAGGACCGATGCCCGTCTTGTTGATCATTTCAAGCAGTTCGCCTTCGAGCTTCGCGTACTCGGGCATAGGATTGCGCTCGTTGATGGAGCGAACAAGAGCTTTCTTCGAATAGTAGGCGGCGCGGTCCATCGTGCCGCCGATGCCGACGCCGACGACCATCGGCGGACAGGGGTTGCAGCTTGCGTGCAGGATGATGTCGAGCACGGCTTTCTTGACGCCTTCGACGCCGTCCGCAGGAACGAGCATCTTGACGCCCGACTTGTTCTCACTGCCGAAGCCCTTGGGTCCGACCGTGATCTTGAGCTTGTCGCCCGGCACGATGCTCGTATAGATGACGGCAGGCGTGTTGTTCTGCGTATTCTTGCGGTTGAAAAGCGGCTCGGCGACGACGGACTTCCTCAGATACCCTTCCGTGTAACCCTTGGCGACACCGACATTGACCGCCTCTTCGAGATCGCCGCCTGCGATGTGCAGATCCTGACCGATCTCAAGAAATACGATCGTCATGCCGGTGTCCTGACAGATGGGGCGATCCTCGGCTTTAGCGATCTCCGCATTGCGAATGATCTGGTCGAGCACGTCGCGTCCGACCGGCGACTCCTCTGCATCGCGCCCGCGTTTCAAAGCCTCATAGACATCGTCCGGCAGATAGTAGGCAGCTTCTTTGCACATCTCGGCAACGGCTTCCGTAATCTGTTTCGCTTCGATTGTACGCAAGATAAACCCTCCCATAAGAAATTATAATACTCACATAGCTCCATCATATCATATTTTCATCGCACATTCAACACCGAAACCCTTGAGTTTCTTGAGTTTCTGCGGGAAAAAGATGAATCCTGTTCGCTTTTTTTGCACACCGAAAACAGGAGAAAAAGCGACCGTATTTCTCCCCCGATGTTCCTGCCGTTCGCTTGACGGCAAGCCTTCCTGTCGTCAAGCTCTTCCCATGCGGATAAGTTCAACCTGCGGCGGCTTCCCCGCCTCAAGCTCGACAAGCATGAAGGACGGCCGTGCCTCATCACGCGGACGCGCCACACTGCCGGGATTGAGAACGTAAACCTCGCCTGAGACGTCCTGCGCCACATGTGTATGCCCGTAAACGGCAATATCTGCGCCGCCCGCCTTTGCCGCTTCGACGAGCATCTCCAAGGTGGAGCGCACGCCGTAGATATGACCGTGTGTGAGAAAGATCCGATGTCCCGCCGCCTCGACAATGATCTCGTCGGGCGTTTTGCCATCCGGCCAATCCGTATTGCCCGCGACATTTTCCACACGAGCCGCCGAAACGAGTGCGAGGTACGCTGCATCGGGCGCACAGTCGCCCGCATGGAGCCACAGGTCAACCTTGCCCGCACGCTCTACGGCACGGTCAATGGCACGCCGATCGCCGTGACTGTCGCTCATGACGCCGATCTTCATACCAGTTTCTCCTTGAGCTGCGCTGCCATGAGGCGAAGCGCCGCACCGCGATGACTGACCGCCTGCTTCTCGGAAACCGTCAGCTCCGCCAACGACTTGCCGCTCGCGAGGTAGAAATACGGGTCGTAGCCGAAGCCGCCCGTACCGCGAGGGCTTTGCCGCACGCGCCCGACGCATGTTCCCTCCGATATAAGCTCCGTGCCGTCCGCATCATAGAGGACGAGCGCACAGCGAAAAGCAGCCGCGGATTCGACAGCGCCCTTCTTTTGAAGTTCCGACACGAGCTTTTCGTTGTTCGCCGCATCATCATGCCGCCCCGAGTAACGCGCCGAGTGAACGCCCGGGGCGCCTCCCAAAACTTCGACCTCAAGCCCCGAGTCGTCAGCGAGGCACGCACACCCCGTCTCTTGCGCATAAAAACGCGCCTTGATTCGCGCATTCCCCTCGAAGGTCGAAGCGTCCTCAACCGCATCGGGAAGCTCTCCGAAATCCTTGAGCGTCAAAAGCTCCACAGGAAGCTTTTGAAAAGCCGCAAGGATTTCCCTCACCTTACCCTCGTTCTTCGTAGCGACTACGATTTTCTTCATCCGATTCGCCCCACTTTCCAGACAAGCTCGCCGCCGAGCGCGTCTTTCTCCCTTGCAATCAATTCGTCAATGCCCTTTTCCGCCAGCGCGAGGAGATCCGCCAACTCCCTGCGTGAGAAGGAACGTCCCTCGCCCGTGCCCTGCACCTCGACAAAATCATAGGCTCCCGTCATCACGACGTTCATATCGACGAGCGCCGCGCTATCTTCCTCGTAGCAAAGATCGAGAATCGGCGCACCGTCCTTCGCGATGCCGACGCTGACCGCCGCGAGGAAATCCTTGACGGGAAACGTCTTACCCTTCTCATAAAAACTCGCGCACGCTTCGACGAGCGCGACGAAAGCGCCCGTGATCGCTGCCGTGCGCGTACCGCCGTCCGCCTCAATGACGTCGCAGTCCAAGGCGATCGTGCGCTCACCGAGCGCAGCGAGATCGACGACGGAGCGCAGCGAACGCCCGATGAGACGCTGAATCTCCTGCGTGCGCCCCGACTGGCGGCCTTGACACGCCTCGCGCGGCGTGCGCGTCGAAGTCGCGCTCGGCAAGAGCGCATACTCCGCCTTGATCCAGCCCGTACCCGTACCGCGCAAAAAGTGCGGCACGCGGTCCTCGACGGACGCCGCACATATCACGCGCGTGCGTCCCATCTCGATGAGCACCGAACCTGCCGGTCCCTTCTGGAAACCGCGCGTAATCTTCAAGGGGCGCAGTGCGTCAGCGGCACGTCCGCGTATTCTCTGCATGACGCATAATTCTCTCCTTCCTTATTCGTAAAAAGGCAGGGCGTCAAGCCCTGCCCCATCTCAGCCATCCTGATACTGCCGGAAGTTTTTTATAATACAGATCGGCGTTTTTTGCGACGCATTGCCGAATGGATTGTCGATGAGAAGCTTCGCGACAAGTTCCCCTCTCGTGCCGTCCGTCACACCGACGATGCGCGAACGCTTGAGGTCGTTGACGTCGGCGATGACGGCGCCGAAGCAGCCGAGCCTCTCTTTGAGACGCGCGACGACGTCCTCAGGATCGCGCGGTCCGTAGACGATATGCTTGTCAAAAGGCGGCATCGTACCTGTCACATCGTCGATAAGCGCCGTCTGCTCGCCGCCCCACTTGTAAAAAAGCCCGCTCTTTCCCACAAGCTTGCCCAAAGATCCCGCGAAGAGCGCGGCGACGACGCGCCACTTTCCCTCGACGTCCATCAAGGACTGCATACCATGCGGACTGGCAAGACTGCCGACATCCGGGATGAAACGGCAGCAGAACTGCGCGGCACGTGAGATCTTCAGATCCTCCGGACGCACGATGCGCCCCTGCGTGATGGCGACGACGCTTTCCGCCACGGAAATCACGTCATCCTTGCCGATCTTGCCGCGCGTATACTTCTCCGCGCAGTCGACGATGTCATCCCTGTCCGTCAAAATGCGCGTGGGAACGGGCAGAATCTCTACTTTCTCTTTCATATTCGCCCCTCCTCAATCGTCTGCCAAAGTCACGCTGACAAGCGCTGCGACTTCCTGCGCCCGCACGGGAATCGTCGCCTTCGAATATCTCCAAGGAGTCCTGCCCGTTTCTTGGTAAATAAGCTCCGCTGAAAAATCAACCATGTGCGAAACCGCCTCTTCAAGGCTCATGCCTTTTCGTGCGGTAAGCGTCAAATACGCCTTGACGAAGATGCTCTCGCCCTCCTCAATGAGCACCGCCTCGAAGTAATCGTCCTCACGCGGCGCGCCCTCTCTCTCGGCTCTGCCGCGCACCTCGATGCCGTCGTATTGCTCATACGGAAGAAGCGGACGCACAAAAGCGTCCATGATTGTGCCAATCTGCTTGCCGACATTGGCGAACTCAAGTTTCGTGACGAGCGTCACACTCACGTCATCTTGCGCCGTGACCGCAAGGGGCGTGCGCTCCGTGAGCTTCACGACAATCTCCTCCGAACCCTCGCGGGCAAAGAAGAGCTTCACCGCGATGATGAAAAAAAGTACCACGGCAAGAACAATACCTACTGCAATATACAAATCCCAAAACCTCCCAAAGCCCTCTTTGAGGAAACGCTGATAAAATGAAGCGCTTCCTCAAAGATTTTTCGCGTCCTTCGGTGCATCTTCCCCTGCCAACGCAAGCTGGAGTTTTTCGTAGAATTTCGCAGGCAATTTCGCGATATTCCCCGTTTCCCTGCTCGTAAAAACATTCTGCGTGTGTCCGCGAACGAGCAAGCGATCATCCGTCGCCCGCCGCACCTCGTAATCGAACGCCATCTTGACTTTCGTCAACGCTGTCGGACGTGTAACGACGACGAGTTCATCGTCAAAATGCGCGGATGCTACGAATTTCGCGCTGACGTCGGTCAGCGGAAAAACGTAGCCGGCGTCCATCAAATCGCCCAGGGTGATGCCGAGCGTACGCAGGAACTCAACCCTGCCGATCTCAAACCAGCGGATATAATTCGCATGATGCACGACGCCCATAGCATCGGTATCGTAAAAATTCACGCGATGATATGCCTTTACTTCCATGACGCCCTCTCCATCTCAGCGAAACAGATGGCTGACCGAGCGATGCTCCTGTATGCTGATGAGCACGTCGCCGATGGCGTCTGCCAGCGTGAGCACGACGATCTTATCCGACGTCTTATCGCCCAGGGGAATCGTATCCGTGACGATCAGCTGTTTAAGCGCCGAAGCATTGATGCGTTCGATTGCAGGATCCGTCAGAATCGCATGGGAGCAGGCGGCGTAGACTTCCTTCGCGCCAAGGTTTTCGAGAGCTTTGGCGCCCTCGCACAGAGAGCCTGCCGTATCGACAATGTCGTCAATGAGTATTGCGGTCTTACCCTTGACATCGCCGATGAGGTTCATGACCTCCGCCACACCGGGCTGCGGGCGGCGCTTCTCGATGATTGCGATGGGCGCGTGCAGACGATCAGCGAGCTTGCGTGTGCGCGTGACCCCGCCGAGGTCCGGGGATACGACAACGATGTTTTCGAGTGCGCGCTCCTGAAAATACAACGCAAGGACAGGCGCTGCGCCGAGATGATCGACAGGGATATCAAAGAAGCCCTGAATCTGCCCGGCATGAAGATCGACCGTCACGACGCGAGATACGCCTGCCGTCTCCATGAGATTCGCGACGAGCTTCGCCGAGATCGGCTCGCGTCCGCGCGTCTTGCGGTCTTGACGCGCATAAGCATAGTACGGCACAACGGCGGTGATGCTGTGTGCGGAAGCTCTTTTGCAGGCGTCCGTCATGATGAGGAGCTCCATGAGGTTGTCATTGACCGGCTGCGAGGTCGGCTGGATGATGAAAATATCCTTGCCGCGAATGCTTTCGCTGATCATCACCTGCGTTTCCCCGTTGTTGAAATGGCCAACGTATGCATCGCAAAGCGGCACGCCGATATGCGCCGCGATTTTCTTCGCGAGTTCCGGATTGGCATTGCCTGTCATGATACATAGGTTATCAAGGTTTGTCATTTTCTGGTAGCCTCCATTTTTGCAAAAGATGCTTCTTCCTTTAAAAAACAGCCGCAGCGTGCGACGTTCTTACTGTTCTCTGCGCTTGTCCGCCCAGCCCGCAATATTTTTCTGGCGGGCGCGTGCGATGGCAAGATCGCCTGCGGGAACATCCTTCGTGACGGTCGAACCTGCGCCGATGTAGGCATTGTCACCGATATGGACAGGGGCGACAAGGTTCGAATTGCAGCCGACGAAAGCGCCGTCGCCGACCTTCGTGCGGAACTTCTTTCTGCCGTCGTAATTGACGGTGATCGTACCGCAGCCCATGTTGACGCCCGCACCGATATCCGCGTCGCCGATATAAGAAAGGTGCGGCAGTTTCGTACCCTCGCCGACGGACGAGTTCTTGACTTCGACGAAGTTGCCGATCTTGACGTGCGCGGCGATCTTCGTATCGGGACGGATATGAACGTAGGGACCAAGCGTCGCACCGTCTGCAATTTCACATTCGTGTGCATAGCAAAAATGCGCTGTGACGTTCGCACCAACCCGCACATTTTGAAAACGCGCCTGCGGACCGATCGCACAGCCCTCGCCGACGACCGTCGCACCCTCAAGCCATGTGCCGGGATAGATGACGGTGTCACGCCCTACGACGACATCGGCGTCGACGTAGGTCGCATCGGGATCAAGAAGGGTCACGCCCGCCGCCATAAGCGCTTCATTCTTGCGGCGGCGCAGAATCTTTTCCGACGATGCAAGCTGGGCGCGCGAATTGACCCCCAGCGTTTCCTCGTAGTCGTCAGCGGCGACAGCGAAGATTTTCTCCCCCTTCTTTCGAAGAATCTCAAGCACATCGGGCAGGTAGTACTCCCCCTGCGCATTGTCGTTTCCAACTTTTTTCAGCGCGGCAAAGAGCGCGGGCGCTTCAAAGCAGTAGATGCCGGAATTGATCTCGCGCACGGCGCGTTCCTCTTCCGTCGCATCCTTGTGCTCGACGATTCTTTCCACCGTACCGTCCACAGCACGGATGATTCTGCCATATCCTGCTGCATCCGGCATTACGGCAGTCAAAACGGTCGCTTTGGCGCCGGACGCTGCGTGCTCTTTCGCGAGCTTTTTGAGAAGATTTCCCGTCAAAAGCGGCGTATCGCCGCAGAGGACGAGCACCGTACCTTTTTCTTCGCGCAAGAGCGGCTCTGCCTGCAAGACGGCATGTCCCGTGCCAAGCTGCTCCGTCTGCCTGACGAATTCCGCCTCGCCCGCAAGCGCTTTTTCCACCGTCTCGCCGCCGAAACCCACGACGACGATATTGCGTCCAGCCCCCGCTTCCTTCGCGGCATCAAGCACATGCGCGAGCATCGCTTTGCCGCCCGCCTTATGCAGCACCTTGGGCAAAGACGATTTCATGCGCGTCCCCTTGCCCGCCGCCAGTATGACCGTTGTCAAATCTGCCATTCGTTCAGCCTCCATTGCTCAAAAAACATGTATACATCATACATTTGTTATTTCCCAAAATTTCCAAATCCAAGCAGATCAATCAACCTCGCGCTTCGCTGCTTCCATACTCAGAAGAAGTGTGCGTTCCGCCCGCTCCATGTGAGCCTCCGCCGCCTGCTTTGCCCCCTGCACGTCGCCTTGCGCAATAGCATCGACGATCTCTCTGTGTTCTTCAAGCGTTTCCTTGAGTCTGCCCGGAAACGACATAGAAGCAGAGCGAAAGCGCGTGAGCTGCTCACGCAAATTCGAGATGATGCCGACGAGACGCGTATTGCGGCTCGCCTGATAGAGGAGGTCGTGAAAGCGCATATCCGTTTCCACGATCTTTTCCATATTTCCCTCCTCGATATGACTGCCGATGGCGACGAGAAGCCGCTGCAAGCTCTCAAGCTCACTCTCCGTGATACGCTCTGCGGCAAGACCGCAGGCGAGCGAGTCGAGCGTCGTGCGTATTTCAAAGACATCGTTGACATCGCGAATCGAAAGGCTCGCGACGTAGGTGCCGCGGCGCGGCATCATCACGACATAGCCCTCAAGTTCGAGCTTTCTTATCGCCTCACGCACAGGCGTACGGCTGACGCCAAGCTCTTCGGCAAGCTGGATCTCCATGAGCCTTTGCCCCGGAGAGAGCGTACCGTCTTTGATCGCATTGCGCAGCGCCTCGGCGACCACTTCGCGCAAAGGCTGGTAGCTGTCGAGGCGAATCGGCGCGAGCTTCGTTTTCTGTCCCATCAGTTTCCCCCCGCACGAATTTCGCATTTCAAAGTATATGCGCCCCCTGCGTTTTTGTACAAAAGACTTCAGCGTCCGTTTCTTCGCGCAGCTTTTTTGCCAAACTTTGCGCGCCCTTCTCGTTTTCCATCAGTGCAAAGACCGTCGGTCCCGAGCCGGACATCATGGCGGCGAGAGCGCCGCCCGCCGTCATGATGTCCTTCAAGGCGCGTATCTCGCGATGCTCCTCTATGGTAACACTTTCAAGCACATTGCACAACTCTTGACATACCAAAGAGCGATTTCCTGCAGAGACGGCGGCAAGCATTCTCTCCGTATGCGGATGCCGCACCGCCTTTTGAACATCGTAGCGTCCATAAGCCCAAGCGGTTGACACATCGATGGGCGGCTTGGCGAGTACGACGAAAAACGGCGGCAAATCTTTGAGCCGACGCAGCACTTCACCGCGCCCCGTCGCAAGCTGCGTGCCGCCCCTGAGGCAAAAAGGGACATCGGAACCGATCTCAGCGGCAAGTGCGGCGAGTTGCGCTTCGTCTAAACCTTGTGCAAAAAGCGTATTCATGCCGATGAGCACAGCCGCTGCATCCGCAGAACCGCCGGCAAGTCCCGCCGCCATCGGAATCTTCTTCTTCAGATGAATCGCTGCGCCGCCCGCAAGCGAAAAACGGCGCAAAAAGAGCGCCGCCGCACGCCACGCGAGATTGCTCTCGTCCGCCGCGAGCGCCGCGCCCTCAACCTCTAAGGAAACGCCCGCCGCCGTCTTTTCCAGCCGCACCTCGTCCGCCAAGGCGACGGACTGCATGACCATCTCTACTTCATGATAGCCGTCCGGACGTTTTCCCAAAATATCGAGCGTCAAGTTAATCTTCGCCCGAGCCAAAAGTTTCAGCAAATGAAATGCACGATCCTTTCCATAAAATATCTTGTGAAAGTGGTTTTGCCTTACCTCATTTAGTATAGTATGCTGTTGCAAGGAATCACGAATAAATGCAGGCATCCGTATTCACACAGATGCGCCGCCTTTAAATTCTATCAATTTTTCTTCTTTCCAGCAAGTCTTAGAGAAAATTTTGGTAGGAATTAACCAACAAAAGGGCGAATCAAGTATAGAAAAGAATCCGTCCACGGAAACTACACCTCGGCGAAAGAAGGAATTCGTATGGAAGAAAACTCGACTGTGCAGGATGAGAACGCCTCTGCCAAGAAGAAACTGCGCACTTCGTTTCTCATCGTCTTGACCTTGACACTTTTGGCATTCGCTTTCTCCCCCGGACTGCTCGCCGCCGTCACATTCGGCGTTGACCTCGGACCGCTCTCCCCCGACGAAGAGCCGCTCCTTTTCGCAGGCGTAGAGTTCGTGCTCGCTGTCTTTATGCTGATCGCCTGCAAGGACATCATGCGCCGCGGCTTCAAGATGCTCTTCAAGGCGCCGTCTGCCGACTCGCTCGTCGCCATCAGCGCCGTCAGCGCCATCGCGGCGAGTCTGCTCCTCACGGTGCAGATGGCGCTGACGGGCGAGATGCTGTTTCATCAGCTGCTCTTCACGCCGCTCGGCATACTCCTGACCTGCACACTCGGCGGCAAGTACCTTGAGGCGCGGCTCAAGGCGCGGGAGACGGCGCTTGACGATGCGGGCGTCGTGCCGCCGGGCGCTGAAGAGATGCTGGCTGAACACGAAGCTGAACGCCAAAAGCGCGAGGAAGAAGAGCGGCGGCGCAAGGAATCCGAGGAACGCTACCGCAAGCTTGAAGCGCTGCGCGCCGAGGAGCGCCGCCTTGCAGAGCAAGAGGCACGGCGCGTGCGCGGCGAAGAGCCGCTCGAAGAAGAGGAAAAGCCTCTCCCAACGAACGAGCAGAGCTCGTCTGAAGAAGCGCCCGATCTCCCGAAGCCAACGCCGCTTTTAGCCATCACGGACAGCGCTGCTCTGCGCTTTTTCGCTTTCGGTCTCCTCCTCGCCATCGCCGACGCCGTTCTCTGGCAAACGATGGGACTCGACGCCATCCACACGACGATCTTCTTCTTCGCCGTCCTTTTCTTCGCCTGCCCCGCCGCGCTCTTCTTCGCCGCTCCGTTCGCCGTACCCGAAGCGCTCAAAAAATGCCGCGCACAGAAGATTCGCGTAAAAAACGCCGCCGCTTTTGACACGCTCAAGCACGTCAGCGCCATCGCAATCTCGAAAAGCGGCGGCATCACGCAAGGCAGACCCTTCCTCGCCACCATCGTCGGAGAAGGGCTCTCCGACAGCACAATTCTCGGACTTGCTGCAAGCGTAGAAAACGGCAGCGCCCATCCGCTTGCACGCGTCCTCGTCGCTTCCGCCGTCAGCCGCGGCGCACGCCTCATGCGCGTATCAGCATCGAGCAGCATCCCGGGCAAGGGCGTCGAGGCGCTGATCAACGGCAGACCCGTGCGGCTCGGCAAACGCGCATGGCTCGAAGAGGAAGGCGTCGAAGTCAGCAGCTCCCTCACAGTGCAGGGCGACCAATTCGCCGCGCGCGGCAAGACTGCCGTCTATCTCGCCACAGGCAAGAGCGCCAAAGGCATCCTCGTATTCTCCGATGAACTTCGCGCCGACATGCCGCGAACCATCCGCCTCCTCGAAGCTCTCAACATAGAGACTGTCATGATAACGGGCGACTGCCGAAGTGCGGCAAAACGCGTGGCAAAAGATGCCGGTCTTACCGTCTATCGCTTTGATCTTTGCCCCGCCGATAAGGCAAAAGAGGTGCAGATGCTGCAGACGCACGGGCATACCGTCGCCCTGCTCGCCGCCAAGAAGCAGGATGCAGAAGCCGCCGAAAGAGCCGACGTCATCCTCGCTATGAACGACGATGAAATCGACCCCGACATCCTCATCACTTCGAACGACGCTTCACACATTCCCCAGCTCATCCACCTCGCGAAGCGCACGATCACGACGGTGCGCCTCGCACTCGCGCTCTCGTTTCTCGCCGCCGTCCTCGCCGTCGTCTTGCTGCACGCCTCGCTCTTTTTCCTCGGCGATCTGCGCTTTTTACCGCTCCTCGCCGTTCTCTCCATGCTTGGCGGCATCATTGCATCTACGCTCGCGCCAACGTACCTCAGGAGCTTCAAATTTACGCCGCATACGCTTGACTACTGAAGAAATCCACATGAACGCCGCGCGGGGTTCACAGATAAAAATTTCTTTAAGCTTTATGGAAATTTCCTTATCTTAAAATTTAAATTCACCGATATATTTATGCCTTGTTTTTTGGCGTCCTATGTTTTATAATGAACGCACAAAAAAATAATTATTTTCTGAAAGGAAGGGGTATTATTTATGAGTACGGCTGTCCTATCTCAATGGCAGTTCGCCATCACCTCAACGTATCATTTTCTCTTCGTCCCTCTGACGCTGGGTTTGACATTCTTCCTTGCACTCTTGGAAACCTGTCATGTCCGCACACAAGACGCGCAGTGGAAGCGCGAAAGCAGGAAACTGCTGCACTTCTTCGGCACGGTTTTCCTCATCAACTTCGCTATGGGCGTCGTCACCGGCATCGTGCAGGAGTTTCATTTCGGCATGAACTGGTCGGAGTACGCACGCTTCATGGGCGACATCTTCGGTGCGCCGCTCGCTTTGGAGGCGCTTTCTGCATTCTTCCTTGAGTCGACGTTCCTCGGCATCTGGATCTTCGGCTGGGACAGGCTCTCGCCGAAACTGCACTGTCTAGCGATGTGGCTCGTCGCTATTGGCAGCAACCTCTCAGCCCTTTGGATCATCGTCGCCAACTCCTTTATGCAGCATCCGACAGGCTACGCCATTGAGGGCAGCCGCGCTGTCATGACGGACTTTGGCGCGCTTCTCTCAAATCACTATGTCATCGGCGAGATCACGCACACGTTCTTCGCTGGCATGTCGACGGCGGGCGTCCTGCTCACAGCCATCACCGCCTACAAGATCCTGCAGGGCGGCGTCGCCGCTGATCTCTTCACGAAGGCGATGAAACCCATCTTGACCTATACGCTCATCGGTCTTTTGGGCGTCGCCTTTGCAGGACACATGCACGCGCAGTATCTCAAAGAAGTACAGCCCATGAAGCTTTCTTCCATGGAAGCTCTCTGGGAGACGGAAGATCCCGCGCCGTTTGCCGTCTTTGCCATCATCAACGAGGACAAGATGCAGAACGACTTTGAGATCACCATCCCCGCCATGTTCTCCTTCATGGTCTACAACACGCCTGCCGGTGAGATCAAGGGGATCCGCGATCTGCAGGAAGAAGCGGTGGCGATGTACGGATCCGATAACTATGTACCGAACGTCACGGCGCTCTTCTGGGCGTTTCGCATCATGGTCGGCGCAGGCGGTCTCATGATCCTCATCACGGGCGTCGCGCTTCTTCTCGCGCGGCAGGGCAAGCTCGCCGACAAACGCTGTATGCTCAAAGTGCTGCTCTACAGCCTGCCGCTTCCTTTCATCGCCAACTCCGTCGGCTGGTTCGTCACCGAATCCGGCCGTCAGCCTTGGATCGTCGTCGGACTTCAAAAGACGGTCGACGCCGTCTCTCCGAACCTCACCGCGACGGATATCTGGCTGACGATCATCGGCTTCACGCTCATCTATCTCGTGCTCATCGTCTTTGCACTGGGCGTTGCCGTCCGCTTTATCAAAACCAGCCCTTCGCCGGAAAGGAGTGAAGCATAATGGATTTGAACATCTTATGGTTTGTCCTGATCGTCGTGCTCTTCACAGGATTCTTCTTCCTCGAAGGCTTTGATTACGGCGTCGGTATGCTGCTGCCCTTCATCGGCAAGACGGATGAAGAGCGCCGCATCACGCTGCGTACGATTTTGCCTGTATGGGATGGCAACGAAGTCTGGATGATCACGGCGGGCGGCGCGAGCTTCGCGGCTTTTCCGCATCTTTACGCGACGATGTTCAGCACATTCTACCTCGCGCTCTTCCTTATGCTCGTCGCGCTCATCCTGCGCGGCGTCGCCTTTGAACTGCGCGGTCACAGGGATTCCGCCGCTTGGCGCAGCGGCTGGGACAAGTGCATCGTCTTCGGCAGCGTCGTGCCCGCTTTCCTCTGGGGCGTCGCCGTTACCGATCTCATCGCCGGGCTTCCGATCGACGCAAACATGACGTATACGAGCGGCTTCTTCGGTCTGCTCTCGCCCTACTCCATCGTCGGCGGCATCGCTTTCGTCTTTGTCTTTGCTTTCCACGGCGCGGCATTTTTGACGATGCGTCTTGCAGACAAGCATCTCATTCTGCGCGTACAGGACGTGGCGAAAAAAGCGGGCGCACTCGCTGTCGTATTCTTTGTCCTCTGCATGGGACTCACATACGTCTACACCGACCTCTATGCGAATCCCTTCGCCGCCGGTGCGCTCATTCTGGCTGCTGTCGTCTTCCTTGCATCCTATGCGAACGTGATAAAGAAGGCATCGACTGCCGGCTTCGTCTGCAGCGGTCTCGCCGTTGCTCTGACAGTCGTTGCGTTCTTCCTCGGGCTGTTCCCGCGCCTCATGGTGTCGAGTCTTTCGCCCGAATTCAGCTTGACGATCTACAATGCCTCGTCAACCCCCTACACGCTGACGATCATGACATTTGCCGCCGGCTGCCTCGTGCCCGTCGTGCTTGCCTATCAGATATGGACGTATTACATCTTCCGCAAGCGTGTGACGGCTTCCGATGCCAACCACCACGGTTATTGAGCGATCCATGAAGAAAAACCTGCTTTTTCACACACTCAAGGAAAAAAAGCATATCGTTCTTGGCCGCGCCTTGCTCGAAGTGCTTTCGGGCATCTTCCTCATTGCCGCGGCATGGGAAACGGCTTCCATCGTCAACGGAGTTTTCCTCAATGGCGCGGGACTGCACGAAACAGCATCAGATTTTCTGATGCTGTTTTTGTGCGTTCTCATCGCCTCACTCCTGCGATTTCCCAAAGGACACCTGGAAAATCGTCTTTCCGCAAGCGCGCGTTTTTTCTGCCGCAAGGCGCTGCACCGTGCGCTTCTCGCAGAAGGGCGCGATACGACAGGCATCCTAACCTTGACATTAGAGCGCGTCGACGCGCTCACCCCGTGGTTTCGCACCGTCCTTCCGACAGCGATTTCCTTTGCTGTCCTCGTACCATCCATTCTCATCGTCAGCGCCGTACTCGACCCGCTCTCGGCGATCCTTTTCCTCGCGACGCTTCCCATCGCGCCCTTCCTGCTCATGCTCATCGGCAAGGCGACGCGGCGTGCAAGCGAACGTCAATGGTCAAAGATGGAGGCATTGACGACAGGCTTCGGTGAGATGATCCGTGCAGCGATGACCTTGAAGATTTTTCGCCGCACCGAGGCAGAAGGAACGCATCTCGCAAAGAGCAGCCGCTCCTTTTCCGAAGCCTCTCTCAGCGTCCTGCGGCTCGCTTTCGTTTCATCTTTCGCGCTTGAACTCACCACGACGCTCTCGATCGCACTCATCGCCGTATCCATCGGCCTGCGGCTCATCGAAGGGCAGCTCGATTTTCACACAGCATTCTTCGTGCTGATTCTTGCGCCGCTCTTTTACCAACCCCTTCGGGAAGGCGGCATCGCCTTTCACGCAGCAATGGATGCACGCACGGCTGCGGAAGCGCTCGACCCGTGGCTAGCACCGCGCGATGAAGCTGCAGACGGCAGGCACGAGCGGCTGCTCGTACCGCCTCGCCTTCTCGCCGAAAAGCTCACCTACCATTATCCATTGGCACAAGAATCCGTCTTGACTGATCTCGACCTCGACTTCCCCGCAGGAAAGAATACGGCGCTCATCGGCGCAAGCGGCGCAGGCAAGACGACGGTACTGCGTCTGCTCGCAGGCATTCTCACGCCTACGGAAGGAAAGATTCTCCTGAAGGACGGCGCAGGCAACGGTGAAACCTACAACCTCGCGCACCTCTCTGCCGCCTCACGGCGCTCACTCATCACCTATGTGCCGCAGGAAACGCATGTGTTCAACGCAACGCTTGCCGAGAACATCAGCCTGTGGCAAGAGGGAGCAACGGAAGACGCCCTGCGTGCCGCACTTGAACAGGCTGCGCTCGGCGACTTTCTCACCGCACTGCCTATGGGACTTGACACACCGCTCGGCGCAGGCGGGCATCCGCTGTCTGCCGGCGAGCGTCGCCGCTTGGGTCTTGCGCGAGCCTTTTTCCAAGCGCGTCCCCTCGTAATCTTGGACGAAATCACGGCGGGGCTTGACAAAGACACGGAGGCGGCTGTTCTCAGAGCCATCCAGGCGTTCTCGCACCGCCGCACCTTGATTCTCGCCTCGCATCGCCCCGCGCTCATCGCTTGGGCAGACCACGTCATAGATTTGGGAGGAATGCCGAATGACTGAAATCTTACGTCTTATGCGCTTGGCTTCCCCCGCGAAAGGACTTCCCGCGCTCCTTGCCGCTTTTCTCGCCGTGCTTTCCGGCCTCTCGCTCATCGGCGCCGCTGCATGGATCATCGCCAGCGCCGCACTCGCGCCGCCTCTTTCCGCGCTGACACTCGGCATCACCTGCGTGCGTGCCTGCGGCGTATCGCGCGCCGTCTTTCGTTACCTCGACCGCCTGCTCTCCCATCGCCTCGCATTCGCCTGCTACGAAAAGCTGCAGCTCGCAACCTACCGTCAATCCGTGGAAAAACTGCCGCTCCGAGAGGGAACCATGCGTGAGGGTGAATTTCTGCATGATCTTCTGACAGGCTGCGAAACACTGCGCGACTTCTACCTGCGCACCGTACCGCCGCCCTTGCTCGCAGGTCTGCTCACACTCCTCACCTCTCTCTCTCTCCTGCCATTGAGCGCTCTCGGCGCAGGTCTTGTCGCAGCGCTTTACCTTCTGCATCTTAGTCTGCCGCATCTCATGCTTAAAGAAGAGCACCTGCGCACCGAGAGCGCCGCCTACCGCAGCACGCTTCTCAATCTCGTCGATGGACGCACAGAACTGCACCTTGCAGGCGCAGTTCCCCATGCCCACAGAACCCTCGACTCTGCCGCCCAAATCTTCCAAAGAAAACAAGATGAAAAGCTTCAAAAGCGCGAATGGCTCTTCACACTGCTTGATACTCTGCGCGTCAGCCTCTGGGTCACGCTCATGCTGCTTCTCCTCCCCTCTGTCCAAACAGGTGCGATCAGCGGCATCGAATATGCTGTATGGGCGCTCGTCCTGGAAACCGCCCTCGCCGAATACCGCGCCCTGCCTGCTGCCGCACTCGGCACAACCGCCGCCATACAGGCGGCAGCAAACATCCTGCCCAAAGGCATACATAGGGCACAATCAAATGGCGTACAGGCAAAAGAAGCTGCGATTCAGCCATGCACCGAAAATGACACCCCCATCTTAGAAGCGCAGAACATCAGCTTTGGCTATCAAAAAAACCTTCCCGTCCTAAAAGATCTCTCCTTTTGCATAAGACGCGGCGAACATACAGCGATCATCGGTGAGAGCGGTGCCGGCAAGACCACTCTCGCAAGCCTGCTGCTGCGTCTATGGGAAGTTGACAGCGGTACCATTCGCTTCAACGGTACGGCATATACAGCTCTGACCGCAGACACGGTGCGCTCCCTCTTCGGCGCTGCGCTGCAGGGCAGCTACCTCTTCCGTACATCCGTACGTGCCAACTTCCTGCGTCTGCACGAAGAAATCACGGAAACGGCTATATGGCAGGCGCTCGAAACAGCGCAGCTCGCCGATGTCGTCCAAGCTTTGCCGCAAGGTCTTGACGAACCGCTTGGAGAAAACGCATCACGCCTTTCAGGAGGACAGCGAAGCCGCCTCCTAACCGCTCTGGCGCTTGCCGCCGACGCTCCCCTGCTGCTGCTCGACGAACCGACTGCAGGGCTCGATGCCGCACGCGGTGCAAAACTCCTCACCGCCATACTCGCAGAACTCGACAAAAGGGGCGGCACGCTCATCGTCATCACACACGATCTGCCGCTCTTAGAGCGCATGAATCAAGTGATTTCGCTTTAAGGAAACGCTGATAAAATGAAGTTGCCCAGATTTGCACAGATGCGCTGTGCCTATCTAGGAGACAAACCGCAGGCGTAGCAGAGCTACGTCGAGGATTTGTCGACGACGAGAGGACAGCGTAGATGTGTGAAGATGGGCGGCTGAATTTATCAGTGATTCCTTAAGAGCGCATCGCATCCGGGTGACTTCATTTTATCCGGGTTTCCTTAAGCACAAAAGAATGCCCGAGATTTATCATCCTCAAATCTCGGGCATTCTTTCATCGTATTATAGCTTCCTAGAAGAAGGATTTCTTATCTGTGTCCACTGTAAAGATACATAAAGACAGAAAAACCTTGCAACTTCTCCTTCTTTATAATATACTATCAAAGTACTCTGCAACCATTTAACATGAAAGTCCAAGAAGTCAAACCCAAAGGGCGCAGACGGATTGGATATCTTTCATTAAGGACGGCGCACAATGTCCACAAAGCGGACGTTTGTGCGTGTAATTTATCATCAAAGGAGGAATTTCCTTGCTAGGCTCTATCGGCAGAAAATATCAAGAAACTGCCCTGATTAAACTCATCGCCATCGGTCTCGTGCTCGGTATCATCGTTGCCGTCACCATGCCACAGGTCGTACCTGCGATCGCCATCCTCGGCGATCTCTTTGTCAAAGCGCTCAAGGGCGTCGCGCCCGTCCTCGTATTCGTGCTCGTCATGAACGCTATGGCGCAGAAGAACGCTGACGCCAGCGCTTCCATGCGCCCCATCGTACGCCTTTACATCATCAGCACCTTCCTCGCATCCTTGGTCGCCGTCACTTACTCCTTTCTCTTCCCAACGACGCTCCATCTCGCAGTCGCCTCATCTGAAGTATCGCCGCCGAGCGGCATCGTCGAAGTTCTGCACAACCTCATCTTGAGCGTTGTCGACAACCCGCTGCATGCCATCGTGACGGCGAACTACATCGGCATCCTCGCCTGGGCAGTGCTCGCCGGCGTTGCGCTTCACTCAGCAAACGATTCGACGAAAGAAACAATAGCCGATCTCGCCAAAGCCGTCACGAAGATCGTGCAGTGGGTCATCCGCTTCGCCCCCTTCGGCATCTTCGGGCTTGTCGCCAATGCCATCGGTGAAAGCGGTCTTGAGGCGCTCATCGGCTATGCGCAGCTCCTCGCCGTCCTATTGGCGGCATTCTTCTCCGTCGCGCTCATCATGAACCCTCTCATCGTCTTTTTGCACATCCGCCGCAACCCCTTCCCACTCGTCTGGACGACACTTAGAGAAAGCGGCATCTATGCCTTCTTCACACGCAGCTCTGCGGCAAATATCCCTGTAAATCTCTCCTTATGCAAGCGTCTCGGACTTTCTGAGGACACCTACTCCCTCTCCATTCCGCTTGGTGCAACGATCAACATGAGCGGCGCCGCCATCACGATCGCCGTCCTCTCACTCGCCGCCGCGCACACCCTCGGCATCGAAGTAGACATGCTGACCGCGCTGCTTCTCTGCGTCATTTCGACCGTCGGCGCCTGCGGCGCTTCGGGCGTCGCGGGCGGCTCGCTTCTGCTCATTCCCGTCGCCTGCGCAAGCTTCGGCATCCACAACGACATCGCCATGCAGGTCGTCGGCGTCGGTTTCATCATCGGCGTATTGCAGGACTCGTGCGAAACGGCTTTGAACAGCTCCAGCGACGTCCTCTTCACCGCCACCGCTGAATTTGCAGAACGCGCCAAAGAAGGCACCCTCGCCGCCGCCGATCTCATGCCGCGACACGAAGGATAACTTTCCATCATCAATATAATTATGACCACAACAGTCAGCATCTAAAGACACCGACTGTTGTGGTCAAATATTTTTGTAACATGAGTGTCCAATAAACTTACGACGAATATATCGCCTCGAATGGCGTACGATATCCGTTATAAGAATGCGAACGTACATGGTTGTATGTGGTATAAGCAAACTATTCCACTGCGCGATATAGAGATTCCTCATCTTGATACTCGTGAAGATAAATTTCTTCGTTCTTCAGCGTATTGGAATAGCGCTCCATAGGGGCGTTATCATACGGGCATCCAGCCTTGCTCATGCTTTGCGTCAGGTCGTGTTCTTCGCAAAAGTTTCCTGTAATGACATCATCAGAGAGGCGCTCTATACATAGTTCCTCATGTCTTACAGAAACCTAATCAAGCGATCTGCACCTTCAGGCTCAACCTCCTGGGGCTTCATGGTAAACCAGTCTCAGCCCAACAAATCCCATGACATCGGTGTTCCGCGCTTTACATCGCACCTTACCTTTTGCCCGATCAGTGCATCATAATGCTTTGGCGAAAGCCCTTGTCCGGGGCGGATGCGGCGCAGATTCTTCTCCGTCAGAACTTCTCCCGCTCTCATGTCCTCTGTAATGTATAGGCTGCGCCGAAATTGCAGAGACTTCTTCTCCTGCTCTGCCAATTCATAGCGCACCTCACCCATTGCAAGTGCGGCAGCACGACATTCACGCACGAGCTGCGCCATCTCATTCGGTTCGAGTGAGAACGCAGCATCAACACCGCCATCGGCACGAGACAGAGTAAAGTGCTTCTCGATCACAGCTGCACCAACTGCGACGCTTGCCACGGCGACGCCAATGCCGAGCGTATGATCGGACAGCCCCACCTCACATCCGAAGAGCTCACGCATGTGAGGAATCGTGCGAAGATTCGTCCCCTCGGGAGAGGATGGATAACTGCTTGTACATTTGAGCAGTGTCAGTTCCGTACAGCCGTTGTCCCTTGCCGTCTGAACAAGGTCGGCAAGCTCCGATACGGTCGTCATTCCCGTCGATACGATCATGGGTTTGCCCGTACGTGCAGCTTTCCGAATCAGCGGAAGATCCACATTCTCAAAAGATGCAATCTTATAGCACGGTACGTCGAGCTCCTCAAGAAAATCGACAGATGTATCATCAAAGGGCGTACTAAACCCAATGATCCCAAGCTCTTTGCAGCGATCAAAGATCGGTTTATGCCACTCCCACGGAGTATGTGCCTTCTCGTAAAGCCGATAGAGTGACTCACCTTTCCACAGACTGTTTTGATCCGCAATAAAAAACTCTCCCGTATCAATATCAAGCGTCATGGTATCTGCAGTATAGGTCTGAATCTTGACCGCATCGACTCCTGCAGCAGCTGCCGCATCGACGATGGCAAGAGCACGCTCAAGCGACTGGTTATGATTGCCCGACATCTCTGCGATGATAAAGGGGGTATTTCTCTGCATAATGCATCCTCCCTATATAATATCCGTTCACCCGACAGTTTTTTCATATCGAAGAAGATCATTTTCACGACTCTCATGATAATGTAACGATGCAAAGACTCTCTGAGAAGCAACGTTCTCCTCTTTGACGTAACCGACGAGAGCCAGACACACACGTTGCGCTCTCAACTTGTCTTCTGCCATCTTCAATATCATACGTCCATACCCAGAGCCTCGATGAGTTGCATCAATGCTGTAGCTGATCAGAGCCATCTTATTTTCAACTGCCAAACGAATTTGACCAACTGGCACAAAATTCGCCATTAAGATAAAAAAATATTGCGCTTTCGCTGTCCCGAGTACACTCTTCAACCATCGGACATGATCCTCATAGACGAGCTTCTCACTATGAAGCGAATTTGCACGCGTCTCCTTCTCGTTACGCCACTGAAAAAGCATATTTGCATCCGAAAGTTCAACAGGACGCAGGGATAGCTTTCCTTCATCTATCACAATCATTCACATCCAATCTGCAGCTTCGCTGCATCTCCTGCAGAACTTGCGGCATGATACATTTCTGCACAGCCGCCGCAACATCCCCCACCGTCACCTCATCCCATCGCCCGAGATAATAGATATATCCCGCCTCTGCACAATCTCGACAGATCTCAAACTGATTCTCAGCAATCGCTGTAACGATGGTTGGCAATCCAAGAAAACAGCGCTCCCATGTTGTCGTACCGCCTGCACCGAGACAAAGATCCGCATTTGCCATTAGCTCTGCCATATTGGAAACTTGACAGTAATAGTGAAGGAATCTATGTGCGTCGCAAAGCTCCTTGATATATGCACGACACGGATTACTCCCGCCAACGACAACATCCACAGCGACGGAAGGAAGCTGCAGCTGAATGAGTGCGCGGATTGCTTTTTCGGTCTCCCTTGTCACATCACTGCCGCCATAAAAGACAAGAATGCGGCGCAGGACACCATCCCGTACACCAATCTTTTCCCGCGCCGCATAAAACTCCTCGCGCAGGAGAGCATGGCATGGACCGAGCAGAAGCTTACAGGCAGGAGGCACCAGTCCATCATACCGATGCCGCATCTCACGATAGAAGTTCTGGTCGAGAAGTACATCGCAGTCATGTGGGCGGTTCGCGAGATCGTCAATGACAAAGATCTCACGCACAAGAGGACGCAGTTTTTGCTCCCATACCACATCCAGCGCATAGCTGTCGACGACGAGACGGCTGACAGGCTGCATACGCGACAGAATCGCTCCCGTCTCCTCTGCGTCCACCAGCTGCGGCACCGTAAGCCATGCCGCATACCCTATGAGATTTGGATACATCTCATGCTGCGGCAAAAGATGCAGGGTAAATCCGCGCTCCGTAGCCAAGCGGTGCAGACTCCCAGAGAGATCACGCGAGATAAAATGAACCTCGGCGCCATCCTTCCACAGTCGCTCCGCCAGTGTCAGGCATCGCATCAAATGACCGCTTCCGATCTGCTCGGATGAGTCCACGCGAATCGCTACAACACAGTTCATGACATCCATCCGATCTGTTCCAACATAGAGCATCACCCCAGAACGATCTTGAGCGGCTGCCCCTCCATATAAGTTTCGGGATGCCCACTCTTCAGCGCCTCGCGATAAACTTTCATCGCATCCTCAAATACATTGAGCGTGAAGTCAAGATCCTCCTGCGTATGCGAGTAACAGGGGAAGATGTGCCAGCCAAGGAGGACGCCGCGCTTGACGCTTTCCTGCATAAAGATGGAGTTGTAGAGCCAATCCTTTTTCCCATCATAGTCTGTGTATTCAAGATTCAGACGGCAGGGATAACCGTTGAGATCAATCGGCACATCGATATCCTTGGCAAGACAGCGGAAATTATCCTGCAGATATTTCCCCTTTTCCCAGATTTTCTTTGTAACCTCACCGGATTCGAGTTCCTTCATCACGGCGATACCGGCGGCAAGAGACAGGCAGTCACCGCCAAAGGTAGTAGAGATAAAGATCTTCTTGTCCACTTCATCCATGATGCCCTTGCATCCCGCAACAATGGAAAGAGGCATACCGTTTGCCGCCGCCTTGCCAAACGTCGAGAGATCAGGCGTCACCCCGAAATATGCCTGTGCCCCACCGATCGAGAAACGGAAGCCGTTGACAACCTCATCAAAGATAAGCAACGCCCCATTCCGATGGCAGAGTTCCTTCAACTGTTCAAGGAAGCCTTCTTTCGGTGGCTCGACCTCGACCGCCTCAGTGATGACAGCGGCAATTTCCCCCGGATAGGTTTCAAAATACTCTTCGACCTTTGCCAAATCGTTATAGTCGAATTTATGGACGAACTGTCGCACTTCGGGAAGGATGCCGCCCTGACGAACATTCTCCGCCGCCGTCGTCCATTCATGCCAGCCGTGATACTCTCCGCGCACGATGTGCTTGCGCCCCGTATAGCAGCGCGCAATGCGTACAGCTGCCTCCGTCGCCGAGGATCCCGTCTTGAGGAAGCGCACTTTTCCCGCACTCGGGATATGCTTCACACACAGTTCGGCATACTCCACTTCTTCGGGCGCAACGAGGGAGTAGCCCATACCGCGATGAAGCTGCTTCATGACAGCATCATCCACCGCCTTGTATTGATAGCCAAGAAGGATCGGACCAAGCCCCATATCATAGTCAATGTATTCGTTGCCGTCCGGATCCCAGACGTGCCCATCTTTGCCGTGGTCGATATAGATGGGAGACACGCCCTTGATGTGCGTCTCCGGACCTTTGCTGTAGAGTTGACATCCCGAAAGAATGGTGTCTTGCGCCCTCTGCCACAGCTCATCCGACTTTTCCAAGCTTCTCTGATTGATCTTCATATAGATGTGCCTCCCATATTTACCCTATGTACTCCGTATCCTCTGCCAGAGATTTCTGTAGCCCCTCATTTCGGATAACCCCTTGATTGAGCTCTCGCAGTTCCGGATGCTCACTGAACAGCATCAGTATATCCTGCATGGCAAAATCGTTGTTGGTTGGATAAAGCTGCTCATAGATCGTCTCAACGAGCGCAAAATCACACGGCTCATCCACAGTCCAGCGCATATCCCCATAGTCTTCTGCACAATCCACAGCGCCAATACGAAAACATTCTGGATTGTTTCGGAAATAAAGTGTAACATGCTCTCGTTCAGAGGAACGTGTCGCTGCACGGTAAGCACGTTCCAAAGCAGCAAAGGTCATCACCTCTGTATCAAGACCTTCCGGAAAACGTTCCGTCATGTGCGTATAGTCATTATGCTCGGCAAGATGCCGCGCAATCACATCGTCAGTGACACGCCAGTCAATCACGGGACAATCCCCCGTCACGCGAACGATATGATCTGCGCCATATTCTTTCGCACAGGCATAATACCGTCCCAGAACATCATCAAGACTCCCCCGATAAACACTGACCCTCGCCTTATGAACAGCATCATATAATCCGTCATCGCTCATGTCCGTACTCGTCGCAAGAACGACCTTATCCATATAGCGACTGTGTGAGAGCCTCTCGATCTGACGCAGAATCATCGGGCGTCCAAGCAGCGGCTTCAAAACCTTGTTCGGCAGCCGACGCGAGGAACAGCGCGCTTGTAAAATAGCAAGTATCAAAATAATCCGTCCTTTTTCACCGGAAAACCATATACAGGAACATCAAGTATCATGCGAAAGAATGCATGCGTGGCCAATCCCTCTTTGAAATATGAAATTGAGAGTTCCTTATCCGTCGGTTTTATCATATCACCTGGGTATGCACGCATGCCGATATGATACCACTTCAGACCAAGCTCCTGCATATGTTGGATCGCCCGATTGTGTACGGCGTGACTGACCGGCTGATCAAACAGGTCACGCCGATACGCAGCTACGCTATAGACAGCCTCATCACGCGAAAACTCATAGAATGCCGCGCCAATCAGTTCCCCATCCTTTTGCCGCGCTGTCACAAGGAATCCACACCCTAACCTTATCGCTTTTTCCTGTATCTTCCATGTCAAAAACGACCTCGATACCCTCTTCTGCAAATACACGCTGCATACACGAACGCAAGAGCTCTGTTTCCATTTAGGATACCTTCTTCCACCGCTGCGGCTCAAGTATATTCACATCTACATCACGAAACGCACCATACAATTTTTGATAGGTTGCCGAAAATGCGGGACACTTTGATCGCAGCGCAGTATTTTCCCGTAGCTGCGCACCTGTGTCCACACCAAACACAACATAGGAAATACCCGTATGACAGAGCGCGTAGAGCATCGCCGCCTCACGCGGGAGGAATCCATCCTCTGCCGCCATTGATTGAAACTGCTCCACATACACACCGCTCCCCGCAACCTTTGTCTCTGCATCCGCAGGATGCATGAGCAGAAGCCCCTGCAAAAACGTACTCCGCGCAAATACTTCCTTCCCATTTTCCTTGGCACGTTTGAAAAAGTCACCGTCGTCAAGACGCTGATCGAGGACGTTGTAGGGCACCTGTATGATATCAATGCGGGAATCCTCTGCCGCTCGCACGGCATCCTCGGGGCTGTAGATGCTCACACCGATCGTATCCGTCCATCCATGCGCCTTTGCCTCATCCATCGCATCCATAACAGAGGCGTCATCCAGATCCTCTACGCGATGCAACATATAGCAGTAAAGCCTAGACACGGCAAGACGCACAAGGGAACGCCGGATTTCGTTTCGCACATCGCGCCGCTCTCCCCCCTCTGCAGGATGCAGCTTTGAGATAATCCGCCCGCCGCGTGCCGCCAAACCATAGCGACCGAGCAGAGCCTCTGCCGTGCCGTATGCGCTTGCAGTATCAAACATACGAATACCTGTATCAAGCGCAGCATTCAGTACACCAAAGACTTCTTCCTCAGTCGGCTGACGCCCCAATGTATTGTGAATACCATAGTGCATACCGAACTGCACCGTTCCTAGACAGAGCTTCGCCGCCATAATTCCTCCTGCTTTCCAACACGGCTGCTCCAATCAGCGCTGCCGCATTCAGCCGTCAATCAATACCTCATGCAGCGCCCGTGCGACCATTTCCTGCTCTGCATCCGTCATACATGGATAGAGCGGCAACGTCAGCGCCTCACGGTAGTACTCCATCGCCGCCGGACAATCCTCTGTATGGAAACCGAGCGTCTCATAATAAGGCTGCGTATGCACGGGGATATAGTGCAAATTTAGAGCAACGCCCCGCGTGCGCATTTCTGTAAAGATTTGCTGCTTCGTCTTATGTACACGATCAAAGTCAATGCGGACGATGTACAGATGCCACGATGGCTGCGCTCCATCCAAAACAAAAGGTGTTCTGAGAGGAAGATCGCGCAGCAGTTCATCGTAACGCGCCGCAAGAGCACGTCTGCGCACAACGAATTCATCCAGACGATTCATCTGGCTCACACCAAGCGCCGCCTGAATATCTGTCATGCGATAGTTGAAGCCAAGAGCCACCTGCTGATAGTACCAATCCCCATCGCTTTCCTTGGTCATGCGCTTTGGATCACGCGTAATGCCGTGACTGCGATAGAGACAAAGCCGTTCATAGAGGGCATTGTCATTCGTGAGAACCATCCCGCCCTCGCCTGTCGTGATGATCTTGACCGGATGAAAACTCAGCACCGCCATGTCCGAATGGGCACAGCTTCCCACCTTGGCATCGGCATAGTCCGCGCCGATACAATGTGAAGCATCCTCAAGCAGTATAAAACCGTACTCATCCGACAGTTTCTTGATGGCACGCATATCGCAAGACTGCCCTGCCATATGTACAGGAACGACGATCTTGGGCAGCCTGCCCCGCCGCTTCGCCTCCTGCAGTTTCTTCTCCAATGCAGAGACACTCATATTATAGGTGTTTTCATCAATATCGACGAAATCCACATCTGCACCGCAATAGCGTGCGCAGTTCGCTGAAGCGACAAAGGTAATCGGACTCGTCCAGAGGAGATCGCCTTTCCCAAGACCTGCTGCAAGGCAAGCGATGTGAAGCGCAGAAGTCGCATTGCAGACAGCCACCGCATACTTCACGCCGCAATACTGTGCAACGCGCTGCTCAAAACGCTCGATCACAGGTCCCTGGGTCAGAAAATCTGAGCGCAGCACCGTCTCGACCGCCTCCATATCTGCCTCGTTAATATCCTGTTTTCCATAGTAAATCATGGATTCATCTCCCGTAGCTCCTCCACCGTCAAAAAGTGTGGATTATTGCCGGAATTATAGTCAAAGCCATCTGGCACAAGTGCACCGACTTCGCCGATCGCATTATGTGTATAATCCACCGTCCGCTCCTGCGTAGAGGGCATGATAACAAAGTGATCTGCAAACTCCAACGTCTCATAGTAGAGGTCTGAGGGACACATCACCTCATGCAGCTTCTCCCCCGGACGAATGCCGATAACCTTGACCGGCACCCCCGGTGCGATCGCCTGTGCGAGATCAGTAATCCGCATCGACGGTATCTTCGGAATGAAGATTTCGCCGCCCTTCATTCGCTCAAAGCTCTTGAACACGAACGCAATACCATCCTCCAATCGAAGCCAGAATCGCGTCATACGCGGATCGGTCACGGGAATCTCTCGCGCCCCCTCTGCCATGAGCCGTTTAAAAAACGGCACAACTGAGCCGCGGCTTCCAACCACGTTGCCATAGCGTACGACAGCGAACCGCGTCGCCTTTGCACCGACAAAGTTATTCGCCGCCGTGAAAAGCTTGTCCGAACATAGCTTTGTCGCGCCATACAAGTTGATCGGATTTGCCGCTTTGTCCGTAGAAAGCGCAATGACCTTCTTGACACCTGCATGGAGCGCTACATCGATAACATTCTGCGCACCGTTCACATTCGTCTTGATGCACTCCATCGGATTATACTCCGCTGCCGGCACCTGCTTGAGCGCCGCCGCATGAACGACGTAATCCACGCCTTCCATCGCATATTTCAGACGCTCCCCATCTCGTACATCACCGATGAAGTAACGCATACATCTGTCGTTATACATCTGCTGCATCTCAAACTGTTTGAGTTCGTCACGTGAGTATACAATGACTTTGTTGGGCTGGTACTTCTCAAGTAAAATCTTGATGAACATCTTCCCGAACGATCCAGTCCCTCCCGTGACAAGGATATTTTTATTGTTGAACATATCTTACTCCCTTCCTCCCACCGCTACCTGTGGAGGATGCTCTTCCATATAGGGCACAATGAAGCGAAAAAACTTCTCCAGCCTTTCACCATTCTCCTTCGCGTCAAACACCGGCATAGCCTCCTGAACCTCCGTCGAATAAACGGCATCCACGGTCTTTTCCAAATAGCGGTACAAGGCTTGTTTCAAAGCATCATGATCGATCACATATGATGTGATATCCTCTGCACGCAACCCTTCATGATAACGAAATACACCGGGAAACGACTCGTACCATATGCGACCAAAAATCAGAGCGTTCTTTCCTCCACTGATTGCCTCCCACCCCGCCGTCCCCGTAATGGTAGCAACAAATTTGGAATGTTCCATAAGAGCATAGGTATCAATGGAGCGATCCACATATTTGACATTCGGAATAAGCTTCAGACGCTTGAAGAAACAACCGAGCCGCATGAGTTTTGTCTGCTTCGGATTTTCCTTAACATAAATCATCCAGTCCGGCGGCAACATCACACGCAGCTTTTCGATAGCGAGCAGCTGATCGTAGTATATTCCTCCTAATACATCTGTCGTCATCTCCGGCTGAAGATGGAGCGGAAAATATACATAATTGCAATTCAGATCAATATTTTTATCGACACTGCGTGTTGCATTCGTCTGGTATTGCTTCTTTTCGTAATAGTCCATCGCGCATATCGCAATTTTTTTAAAAATGAACTCGTGAAGGTTGCTGTATTTTTGAAGGGACCGTCTAAAAATCGTCTTCTTGCGCTGTATGAACGCCTTCGGCGAAGATACCTCTCTCCAGTGATATTGTAGAGAATGCCCTTGCTTCGGTGCATGTTTCCCCTTCATATAGAACAGGTCTTTTTTATACTCTTGCCGAATCTCAATCTCCTCAGCACGTGGCGTGCGGAATATCGGAACATCAACAAAGCGGCCATAATCTTCTATGGAAAAACAATATGCAAACGTACCAAAAGGACCGGACGGTACCAGAATCAAGATGCGTATTCCCATCGCCTGTAACAAAGGGTACAAAATACTCCTAAACCCATCATGCGGTATGTCGGCAAAAACAACCAACTCAATTTGATTCCGAGAGAGCAGTGTATAAAAATACCGTACCCAAAGCTGTATAATGTTCATATACTCATAGACAGGAGTTCGAAAATAGAACGCCTCACGGGCAAAATTTTGTAAAATCACGGGAAAATAGTGGCGTATCTTCTCATCCAACCAAGCAGGTGGAAGATCTACGTCCTCCTGCCGAAAATTCAGGTCAAACTTATCCTCAATGATTTCGACGCCTTCCCTCTGTGCAAAGAACGGCATCCTTCTCTCATCCACACCAACGATCCACTTTTTTATACAGAACACACCCACATCATGCAACTGCCCAATCACGGGTGCAGTAAAAGGCTGATCCAACCCCCAAATCAGTGTTCGTAACATCCTATTCTCTCCTCAAGCATAGTCATAAGCGGAAAAATAAACGAGCGAAAGGATTGAAACGCCTCGTTTCCATGCCACCCATGCTAAAAATCTCACCCACTAGCTCATGATGCGTCTAATCTGCGCTGTGAAGTATTCACATACAACCATGCTGCAAATCCCCAAAGCGCAGCGAGATTCCCAGCATGGATTCATAGTTTTTCTTCTTAACAGAGAGCTTCATGCAAACGTCAGATGATATGCTCGCCGTGATACTTCTCTCCGCCGATCTCAGGATAGACGCCGTACTCGATCGCCCACTCGCACTTGTACTTGATCGCCTGCGCATGAATCGTCTTGATGCGGTCAATCGTGCGCACGACCTTGCCCGGCATACCGACGACGAGGGAGTTCGGCGGAATGACCTCGTTCTCGCGCACGAGCGCCCCTGCGGCGATGATCGAGCCTTCGCCGACCTTCGCGCCCGTCAGAACCGTCGCATTCATGCCGATGAGGACATGGTTGCCGATCTCCGCGCCGTGCACGACGGCGCTGTGACCGATCGTCACATAGTCGCCAATGATGCACGGATTGTCATCCGCCACATGAAGGCAGACGAGATCCTGCACATTCGAGCACTCGCCAACGGAGATATAATTCACATCGCCGCGCGCAACAACGCCCGGCCAAAGGCTCGCGTACTTCGCGACGCGCACATCGCCCGAAAGGAACACCTGCGGCGCGACGAAAGCCTCCTCATCGATCTGCGGCTTGATACCATGAAATTCCGTGCTGGAAAGCGTATACATAAGACTCGCTCCTTTTCTTCGATTGGATTTGCTCACTGCATCCTATTATACAACGATTGGCGCGGAAAGGGAATATATCGTACCCAAATGCAGACACAACAGGATCTCCCATAGAAGAGAACAAGGGCGAAAGATCATTCTGTATCAAACACATAAAACCGCTCCTTTCCTTACTCGTCCGAGCAGTAGCGGAGCGGTTTTACCATGAAGCCCCAAGCGGTCAAGCCGAAGGTGCAGACCGATTGGCTAGGCTTCTGTAAGGGCGGCGCACAATGTCCACGAAGTGGACGTTTGTGCGTGTAGCTTATACATATCAGAACCAGCTTCAGCAGAACACGAAAGTTCCACGAATTAAAGCAAGCTGTGCATCTTGCCAAGTTCTTTCACTTTTTCCAAAGAAAACTTCGACATACTTGCGATCATTTCAAGCGGCAGCTTATTTCGCAGCATTTCCAGGACAATATCAACCTTTCCTTCCTCGCGCCCACGTTCCATGCCGCGCTCCATGCCGCGCTCCATGCCGCGCTCCATGCCACGTTCCATGCCTTGTTCATAGATGCCTGTACTCAGATTGCACATTGTCCTCATCTCCTCTTCTATATCTGCACTTATATCCATATCAAATTCATCTTTTAAAAGCTGCTTCTTCGCTGCCGGAGATATTTCCGTGTCCTTGAACAAGATCTGCAGGAATCGAATAAGCCAATCCTCGTCCTGCTGTCGTTCATTTCCAAGATAAACCGTGATGATGCTCATCAAATCATAGTCAGCACGCTTTTCTTTATGATGGTGCAGAATATGATGCTCGGCAAGGTCATAACGATTGATGGCGCTCCTGCCGTTTGGGGAGTCCATACAAAGCCAAATACTGTAGACTTTCTTGATTTCATCGTAGGATGATCCTGTAAATTCCGTTTCTTTCTGCGAAGAAATCAAGCGGCTCGCATAGTAGACGGCTCGGCGCAGGAGTGCGTAGCCCAGCTTCGCTCTTTTCTGTGTCCGCTGTGCCTCAACGTTGATAATCAAGGTGATGCGTTCACCCGATTGGGGAACTCTCGCGTGGAAAAGTATATCGAAGCGAATCCAGCCTTCCGTGATGCCGATATTTTCCGTGGCATCACCAAGGAATTCTTTCGGCGAATCTTTCCTGTTTCTTACGGTATTCGTCTTATCCCTGTCCACGGGAATCTCGCTGATCTGCGGCGTGCCCTCGATATATTTTTCTGCGATGTCAGCGATTGCAGCGTCCTCGAACTCCGGCACAGTTCGCTTCAAGAGACGTGCCATGATCGTTCTTTGCGAAAGCAGACGCTTGGCATGTTGATCGTATGTCGGATTTTGATAGGAAGCTCCTGGATTCTCTGGCATTAGGATTTCTCCTTGTTGTGTGAAAACGGTTTCCCTTCCACGCTCTGTCATCATTATAGCACTGATTACGCACTTTAGCCAGAAAGTTACTCCCCATATCCAACGGGATGCTTCTCGTGCCATTTCCATGCCGTCGCGATGATTTCTTCCACGTCGGTGAAGTGCGGCTGCCAGCCGAGGATGCGGCGCGCCTTGTCGCTGGAAGCAATGAGCTGCGCGGGGTCGCCCGCACGGCGTGCGCCGATTTCTGCCGCGATCTTCTTGCCCGTCGCCTTTTCTGCAGCAGCGATCATTTCCTTGACCGAGAAGCCCTGTCCGTTGCCGAGGTTGAAGATGTCGCTCTCGCCGCCCTTCCGCAAGTATTCGAGTGCGAGCACATGTGCATCGGCGAGGTCGACGACGTGGATGTAGTCGCGCAGACAGGTGCCGTCGGGCGTCTTGTAGTCATCGCCGTAGATCGTGATGTGCGCTCGCTTGCCGTTCGGTACTTGCAGGATCAGCGGAATCAGATGCGTCTCCGTCTTGTGATCCTCGCCGATCGAGCCGTCTGAGAGCGCACCTGCCGCGTTGAAGTAGCGAAGCGACACGTAGCGAACGCCGTCGGCACGACTGACCCACTTCATCATCTTCTCCATCGTCAGTTTCGTCTCGCCGTAGGTGTTCGTCGGCTCTGTGGCATCGTCCTCCAAAATCGGCACGCGCTTCGGCTCGCCATAGACCGCCGCCGTCGAGGAAAAGACGATCTTGTCGACGCCGTGCCGCACCATCACTTCGAGCAAAACCTGCATACCGTAGACGTTGTTGTTGAAATAGAGAAGCGGCTTCTCCATGCTCTCGCCCACGAGCGAGTTCGCCGCGAAATGAATCACAGCCTCGATCTCGTTCTCCGTGAAGATCGCATCAAGCACGGCGCGGTCGCGGATATCGCCTTCGTAAAACTTCGCCCGTGCGTGAATCGCACCGCGATGACCCGTCTGCAGATTGTCAACGACGACGACCTCTTCGCCCTTTTCAATGAGCTGATGAACGGCATGAGAGCCGATGTAGCCGGCGCCGCCGCAAACCAGAATTGCCACGGAAAAATCCCCCTCCAGATATATTGCCAAAAACTATCGCGAAACGCTCCTCATACCTTCGCCACAGGCAAGCAGCAGACGCTTCAAACGCCGCCGATCTGTGCGATGAAGGCGAGCGAGCGCAGCGGCTTGCCGAAAAGCGCACGCAGGTAAGCGAGCAGCAGACTTTCCGCTGCCAGAAGTTCCTGCTTTCTGACGGAAAACGGCGCCAAAGCGCGCACATCTGCCGCCTTCTGCGGCGAGAGAAACGCCTGCCAGTCGAGAGCGGTCAGCTTCTCAATGAACGCCTTCCATTCGGCAGAAAAGAGCGGCATATCCTCTTGACGGCAATCCGCGCACAATGCGCCGCCCTCGCCGATGTCGACGGACATCGGCTCTTCAAAGGGCGCACCGCAGTGGACGCAGCCTGCAAGATGAAGTGAAAGCCCCGCGAGCGCGAGGAGCTGATACGCCGCCGCCAGCGCCACGAGGCGCGGATTGCGCTCCTCAAAAGCGCAGAAAATCTGCAGCAGACGGTCGAAAGCGTCGGGCGCAGGCTCGTGTTCGGGAAAAAGCGCAAGCGCCAGTTCTGCCACGAAGGAGCCGTATGCCATGACCGAGAGGTCTTCCGAGAGACGGCGAAATCGCCCCTTGAGCGAACACTGCCGCACCGTCCAGACCCTGCCGCCTTCCGTAAGATCCACGTCGAGATGGCTGAACACCTGCATCCCTGCCGCAAGTGCGCTCTTCGGGCGGCGGCAGCCGAACGCCGCCGCCTCGACGCGCCCACACTCGCGCGTCAAGAGCGACGCCATCTTGTCCGCCTCACCCCAGTTCCTCGTGGCGAGCACGAGCGCCTCAGCGCTGCGGCGTGCCATGCGGTTCGGCTCCCTCGTTCGCACGTTTCCCTGCGCCTGCACACGAAACCTGTTCCTGCGACGCCGCCACGACCTCATCCGCCAACCGCGTCACAGATCCCGCATCCTGCATCTCTCCCGACGACTGCCGCTGCGGCATGACGGCGCCCGCCGTCAGCATGTACTGCAGCGCCGATTCGTTGCTGATGTCGAGATAGATGACGTCGCTCTTCTTGACGAAGAGGTTCGTACCCGAGGTCATGTTGAGACTCCACGGCACGAAGACGCAGACGTAGTCGTCGCCGAGCTTCTCGCGCAAGACCGCCGGCACCTCTGCCATGACGAAGCCGAGCGCCCGCGACTGATGAAACGGCACGAGCACGACGTGGTCAAACATGTTGTTCGACTCAAAAACGGCGGTCGAAAGGTGCTTGACACTGTTGTAAATGAACTTCACGACGGGAATCTTGCCGAGCAGCCATTCGCCATAGGAAATCACACGCTTCATGAACCAGTACGACGAGAGCCAGCCCACGAGATAAATGACGAGCAGCACCGTCACGATGCCCATGCCCGGATAATAGACGGGAAAATGCCTGCCAAGCACAATCTCCGTGAAATTCAGCACCTCTGTCACGACGAAAACCGTGATGGCCAGCGGCACGAGAAGGATAAGACCGTTAATAAAGCGTTTCGATACCTTGTTCATCCTGCTGCCGCCCTTTCCCTATTTCCTCTCATTCAAAGCCAAAGTTGTGCAGAACGCCCTCGCGGTTGCGCCAGTCCTTCTTCACCTTGACCCAGAGGTCGAGGAAGACCTTCGCGCCGAGAAGCATCTCGATGTCCTTCCTCGCCTGTGCGCCAATCTCGCGCAGAAGAGCGCCCTTCGCGCCGATGACGATGCCCTTCTGCGACTCGCGCTCCACGTAGATCGTCGCGCGGATGTAGAAGCCTCCCTTCGGGCGTTCCTTCATCTCATCGAGGTCGACGGCGATGGCATGGGGCAGTTCGTCGCGCGTCGCGAGAAGCGCCTTCTCGCGCACGAGCTCCGCCACAATAAGGCGCTCGGGCTGATCTGTCACCATATCTTCCGGATAGTAGGCAGGTCCTTCGGGCAGATACTTCTTGACTTCCGCCAGAAGCGAGTCGAGGTTCACCTCTTCCTTCGCCGATATGGGCACGGCGCCCGCAAACGGATATGCCTTCATGTAGCTTTCGAGGATCGGCAGCACGGCGGGCTTCTCGATGAGGTCGAGCTTGTTGACGACGAGGATACACGGACACTTCGTCGCCTGCAGGCGCTCTAAGATATAGCGCTCGCCCGGGCCCATCTTCTCCGTCGCATCGACGACGAAGAAGACGGCGTCGACCTCCTTCAAGGTGTTTTCCGCTGCACGCACCATGTATTCGCCGAGCTTGTGGCGCGGCTTGTGGATGCCCGGCGTGTCGAGAAAGACGATCTGCGCGTCCGGCTCCGTCAGGATACAGAGGATGCGCGTGCGCGTCGTCTGCGGCTTGTCGCTCATGATGGCGATCTTCTGCCCGATGAGGCTGTTGATGAGCGTCGACTTGCCGACGTTCGGCCGCCCAACGACAGCGATGAAGCCCGATCTATGCTTTGCCTTTTCCATCGTTCTCCCCTTTCGCTGTCATTTGCTCCGTGCATTCTGCAGAGCCTTTCGCCGCTTCCTCGCGCGTCACGCCGAGCGCCGCCATCACCTGGCGCTGCTCCTCCTCCATCTCCTGCCGTTCCGCCTCTTCTACATGGTCGTAGCCCAGGAGATGCAGCATGCCGTGCACCGTCAAGAAGACGATTTCGCGGCGCAGGCTGTGCCCGTAGTCCGCCGCCTGCGCCGCGGCGCGCTCAATCGAAAGGACGATGTCGCCGAGGACGTTGACGGCAGGTCCGCCCGCGATCGCCGGCTCCTCGCTCTCATTGAGCGCAAAGGAAATCACGTCCGTCGGACGATCGACCCTGCGGTACTCGCGGTTCAGCGCATGGATGTGCGCATCGTCCGTCAAGGTGATGCTGACCTCGGCGTCCGCCGCATCGTAAAGCTCGCCGACTTTTTCCACAGCGCGCCGAATCTCTGCTTCAAGGGTCTCATCGATGGGCAGGTCTTCCACCTCGTGACTGAGCAGGATGTTCATGCGTCCGCCTCCCCTCGCTCTGATGCCGCAGCCTTTTCCTGCGCCGCCGACTTTTTCTCAGAATCCCGACGCGCCTTGTCCGCGCGGTCATACGCCTCGACGATGCGTGCGACGACGTCGTGACGGATGACGTCGAGCGCTTCCAGCCGGACGACGCCCACGCCGCGCACATCGCGCAGGATGCGGCTCGCCTCGGAAAGTCCCGAGAACACGCCGCGCGGCAGGTCGACTTGGCTTAAATCTCCCGTCACGACCATGCGCGAGCCGAAGCCCAGACGCGTCAGGAACATCTTCATCTGGCTCGGCGTCGTATTCTGCGCCTCGTCAAGAATCACGAAGGCATCCTCCAGCGTGCGTCCGCGCATATAGGCGAGCGGCGCAATCTCAATGACGCCTTTGGCGAGGAGCTTCTGGTAAGTGTCAAAGCCGAGGATGTCATGCAGCGCATCGTAGAGCGGGCGCAGGTACGGATCGACCTTCTCCTGCAGATCGCCGGGCAGAAAGCCCAGCCGCTCGCCCGCCTCGACAGCGGGGCGCGTGAGCACGATCTTTTCCACCATCCTCGCACGAAGCGCCGCCACCGCCATGACGACGGCGAGATATGTCTTTCCCGTGCCTGCAGGTCCGATGCCGAACGTGATGGAATTTTTGCGGATGGCGTCGAGGTAGATGCGCTGGCCGAGCGTTTTCGGGCGCACATGACGACCGCGGCTCGTCACGAGGATCGTGTCGCTGAAAAGGCTGTGCAGCGCCTCACCCTTGCCGCGCTTGACAAGTCCCACGCTGTAGCGCACCTCGTGCATCGTGAGTGTCGTACCCTGCCAGTGCAGGTACTGCAGTTCGCGCACGACCTGCGCCGCTGCCCGCACGATCTGCGCTTCACCGTCGATCACAAGCGTATCGCCGCGGCTTATGAAGCGGCAGTCGAAATTGTCCATGAGCACCTGCAGATACTCGTCGCGCTCGCCGAGAAGCGCCGTCGCCTCGCGCTGATCGGCAAAGGCGATCTTCTCCTCCAAAACCTGTTGCAAAGAAAGACTCCTCTCTCGTGTATTCTTCTCATTATACCTTGCAGCAAGCGCGGACGCAATAGCGGTCCCTACCGTAAACCTTCATCATAGCATCAGTTGACTATAGGTGCCGTCTGAAATATAATAGGAAGGAATGCAAACTTTTGAAAGAAATGAGGCAAATGCCATGACAAAGGAAACCGCCGTCAAAAAACTCACAAAAGAGATTCTCTGCGGCCGCCGCATCAAGCGCGAGGACGACCTCTCCATCTTCCTCGATGCGCCGCTTGAAGCGCTGCAGCAGGGCGCACACGATCTGCAGCGGCAGTTCTGCGGCAAACACATCGACCTCTGCACGATCATCAACGCGCGCAGCGGTCACTGCAGCGAGGACTGCAAGTACTGCGCCCAGTCTGCGCACCACAGGACGGGCGTCGAGGAATACGCATTTCTCGCACAGGAAGAGATCATCGCCAACGCACGCGCCAACGAGGATGCGGGCGTCAACCGCTTCTCCATCGTGACCTCGGGCAGAGCGCTCGCGGGCAGGGAGTTCGACGCCGCACTCGACTGCTACCGCGCCATGCGCAAGAAGCTCCATATTGACCTCTGCGCCTCGCACGGCATTTTGACGCGCGAACAGTTCCGTGCGCTTCGCGCCGCGGGCGTCACGAGCTACCATCACAACATCGAGACATCGCGCCGCTTCTTTCCCGAGATCTGCACCTCGCACACCTACGACGACCGCATCCGCACGATCCGTCTCGCACAGGGCGAAGGCCTCAGCGTCTGTTCGGGCGGCATCATCGGCATGGGCGAGACGTGGGAAGACCGCCTCGACATGGCGGTGAGCCTCGCCGAACTCGGCATCGAATCCATCCCCATCAACTCCCTCATGGCGATTCCCGGCACGCCGCTTGAAGGCAGAACGCCTTTGACGAGCGACGAGATCCTGCGCACCATCGCCTTCTTCCGCTTCATCAACCCGACGGCAAACATCCGCCTCGGCGCGGGACGCAAGCTCATCGAGGACAACGGCACGCCCGCCTTCCTCTACGGCGCGTCGGCTTCCATCACGGGCAACATGCTCACGACCTCGGGCACGACCATTGCCGAGGACATGGCTCTTCTGCAGCGGCTCGGTCTCTCCAACGAGACGGCGAATGCAAGACAATCCTCCGCTGCCCACGCCGCCAATGAATGAATTGTCATCATTCTTGAGAAAATGTGATAAAAGCAACAGAAAAGATCCCGTCGTTGCTGTAAAATAAGCGCAAAGCGCATTTTCAGCAAAGGATAGGTGATCTTCATGGCAATCCATGTCATTGACGAGGCACGGCGCTGCCTCCAGTGCAAAAAGCCCCTGTGCCGCATCAAGGGCTGTCCTGTGCAGACGAACGTCCCCGAGATGATCCGCCTCTTTCTCGAAGGCAGCATCAACGAGGCGGGCGCCATGCTCTTCGAGAACAATCCTCTGAGCATCATCTGCTCGCTCGTCTGTGACCATGAAAAGCAGTGCGAGGGCAACTGCATCCAACTGCGCAAAGGATCTGCCATCCAGATCTCCAGCATCGAGCACTACATCTCGAATACTTACTTCGACCGCGTCGCCTTGGAGCGTGCGCCTTCGACGGGGCAGACCGTTGCCGTCATCGGCTCAGGGCCTGCCGGCATCACCGTCGCCATCAAACTCGCGCAGAAGGGCTACGACGTGACGATTTTCGAGCGCATGGACAAGATCGGCGGCATGATGCGCTACGGCATTCCCAACTTCCGTCTGCCGCTGAGCATCCTCGACCGCTATGAGAAAAAGCTGCGCGAATTCGGCATCTGCATCCGTCCCAACCGCACGATCGGCGGCCTTCTGACGCTCGACACGCTCTTTGCCGACGGGCACGACGCCATCTTCATCGGTTCCGGCGTCTGGCGTCCGCGCAGCCTCGGCGTCAAGGGCGAAAGCCTCGGCAACTGCCACTTCGCCGTCGACTATCTGCAAAATCCTGATTCCTTCGATCTCGGCGACCGCGTCGCCGTCATCGGCTCGGGCAACTCCGCTATGGATGTCGCGCGCACCGCGATCCGCAAGGGCTGCCGCTACGTCACGGTCTATTCGCGCAGCAACAATGTCGCCGCCAGCGTGCGCGAATTCGAGTACGCGCAGGCGGACGGCGTGGAATTCGAGTTCTGCAAAGGCGTCGATTCCATCACGAAGGAAGGACCTTTGATGCGCGACCGCCACTTCGACGAAGAAGGCAAACTGACGGGAGAGGGAGATCCTGTCCTATGTCCTGCCGACAGCACCGTCATCGCCGTCAGCCAAGATCCGAAAGACAAGATCGTGCGCACGACCACGGGCATAGAGACGAACGAAAAGGGCTTGGTCGAGGTCGATGAGACCGGCGCCACCACCCGCCCCGGCGTCTTCTCGGGCGGTGACGTCGTCCTCGGTCCGTGCAACGTCGTCCAAGTCGTCAACGACGCCAAACATGTAGCGGAGGCGATGGACGCCTATCTGCGTGAAAAGCGCGGCGAGAAGTAAGGTATAAATAAAAAAACAGGCAGAGCCGACATTTTTTTACGGTTCTGCCTGTTTTTGTCTTTTTCTACTGCTCTCACAAAAGCTCCGTCATGCGCTTGAGCGGCGCAGATGTGTCGAGGTGTCCGCCGAGAGAGTCAACCTTTTTCCCGTCGAGGAGAATCTGCACCGATTTGACTTCAGGGAACTCGGTCAGCGTATTGACGATAGAGCCGACAAGCATTTCTTCGCCGGTCGAACCGCCGGTGAAATTCTTGATGAGATCGTCATTGAAGTCGGCCGTCGCGATGCCGTTCTTGACTTCGACACTCTTGATCTTCGCTTTCTTGGGGATGATGGTAATTGCCCCCTTTGCTTTCGCTCCGGAAAGCAGCGATTCCACTGCCGCCTTGTACTTATCGCCCTTCGTCTCAATCGTGCGTGTCTCTGCGATGAGCTTCATACCGTTGTCGTCAGGATAGTAAACTTTGATGTTGATTTTTTCTGCCGCCTTTGCCGCACTGTCCTTTTTTTCTGCGTCTTTTTTTTCCGTGACCGCCGCCTTCTCCGAAGCCGGAGCTGCACCATCCTTCGATGCATTGTCCTTTTCACAGCCCGAGACAAAAAGGAGTGTGCAGAGCATGACGAGGGCGAGCATAGATTTCATGATATTCATTCTAAAGAAACCGCCTTTCTTTTCGCTAACCTTTCAGAATATATTCAGCCGTCACGCACAGCCGTAAACTTCTGCGCTTATCCGCCGATGAAGAAACGACTGAGTCCCTTCGCTATGGCAAACGCCATCTTATCTTGGAAGTCATCCGAAGTCAAAAGAGCTTCTTCACGCTCGTTTGAGATAAAAGCAAGCTCCACGAGAGATGCTGGAATGCTTGAGTGCTTGAGCACATAGAAGTTCGCTTCCTTCGTGCCTCGATCTCGCAGACCGCCTGCTTCAAGAAGCTCTTTCTGCAAAAGAAAAGCGAGTCTGCCGCCCTCGACGGAATCGTAATAGGAATACGTCTCCGTACCGTTCGCCGCAGGATTGGAAAATGCGTTGCAGTGGATACTCAAAAACAACTCTGCTCCCGGCGTACGTTCAGCCACATCGACGCGTGCCTGCAGCTCTTGCCCCGACGTGGCATTCGGACCATAGACGTCGCGATCTGTCGTACGCGTCATCACCACATGTGCGCCCGCGCCTTCTAAGAGGCGCTGTACCTTCTTCGCGACTTGGAGCGCTACATCCTTTTCGCGCACGCCGCTCGGACCGACAGCGCCCGAGTCGCTGCCTCCATGACCGGGATCGAGCACGATCGTATGTCCCGCAACGCCTTCGATACCGTCTGCTGTCAAAGGTTCCGGCACAGGTGCGGCGACGGGCGTCATGACGTCGATGACGAGGCGATACGGCTTCTTCGCACTGCGGTCGGCAGGCAGCGTATAGACCGCGTAATTCTGCTCATCCACATCAGAGGCGAGCGCCACCATGATCTCTACATGACGCTGCCCCGCAGGCCGCAGCGTCATAAAGCGACCGAGCGCGCCATCGAGCGTCACGTCCTTCGGCGCAGCGCCGATCTGCGCATCCTGCAAAGCAACGATCAAATGCTTTGGCTTGGCGGGATCCTTCTGCACTGTATAAGAAATATCCTCTCGATTCATACCGATCTCAATGCGCAGGACCGCACGCCCATTTTCCTCTATGACTTGCGTCTGAAGATCATGAATCTCATGCAGGCGCGCAGCGTATGCCTGCGGCGCAGCAAGCGAAAAGATCAGCAAAAAAAGACTGCAAACCCAAAAAAATCGCTGAAACAAAAAAACCACTCCTATCAAAACACAGAAGAGCGTCAAACTCCAACGGCAAAAATCGGCGCACATACGCCGCCCTTCACCGCGCTCACTCTCCCTTGAGCTCCTTCAAGAGAGCCGCCGCTTCTTCACGCGCCTCCTTCGTACGCTCTTCATCAAAGGAAATATCCCATCGGATATAGTCGCCCTCAGAAAGCCCAACAGGCAACTCATCTGCTGGAAAAACAACCTTCTTTTCCTCCTCGCCCACGAGAAGAACCGCTTTATCCGCTTCGAAACGGTCAATGACGGCAAATGCCATTTACTTCTCCTCCTTCACGTTATAGGTCTTGCCATCTGAGATCACGGCGATCGTGCCGCCTTGGTCGGTGCGATAGACCTTGATGTTGAATTTCTTGTATCTTTCGAGGACTTCCTTGTGCGGATGCCCATACTCGTTGCCTGCACCGCAGGAGATGGCGACCGCTTCGGGCGCCGCCGCCTTTAAGAACGCCGCCGTCGACGAAGTCTTGCTGCCGTGATGCGGCGCTTTGAGGACAAGGCTTTTGATCTCAGCAGCGCTGTGATGCGAGAGCACAGCCTTCTCCGTCTCCTTTTCTGCGTCGCCCGTAAAGAGCATGGTAAAGTCACCGTATTCGAGTCTGCCGACGATCGAATTGATGTTGAGATTCGGCTTGCCGTTCTTCTTGCCGCCCTCCTTCACCATCTGAGCCGTCGGACCGAGAACGCGGAAAGAAACGCCGCCGCCAAAGTCGAGCACGTCGCCGTCAACAAGCGCCTTGTAGGGTATGCCCTTCGCCTTGATGGTTTTCAAATAGTCACGGTAGAGTTTCGTCGTCGTCGGCTCGCCGTTGTCGTAAACCGCCTTGACTTCGCAGTTCTTGAAAATGACGGAAGCTCCGCCCAAATGATCGGCATGAGGGTGCGTGATGATGAGCTTGTCAACCGTCTTGATATTTTCCTTTTTGAGCGCTGCTTCGAGCTTTGGATGTTCGTCGACATCTCCCGTGTCGATGAAGATAACCTCTTCCGCTGTCCGTATAAGGATGGCGTCTCCCTGTCCGACATCGAGCACCTTGACTTCCAAAGCGCCGTCTTTCGCCTGCGCCGAGTCCGTCTTGCCCGCCGCACTCGGCTGTCCCGCCGCGCATCCCGTCAAAAGGGCACAGACAACAACGAACGCCGCAAGTACAAGCATCACTTTTCTCATGAAGATTCTCCTATCGTCCGTTGCATAACCGCAGATTTCAGCACATACACGCCTTTATTCTTCACCGACGCCATTCTTCTTTTCGCGCGGCAGATCAAAGACGACGCGCAGGATGAGGAACACCGTCCACAGCGCCATCGAAACGAGGTAAGCGATGTCAATGGTCTGCAGATTATTGTAGTCGAGCGTAGATATGAGCCAGACCGCCGCGATGAGAATGAACCAATCGAGCTTGCGTATTTTTTTCAGTTTTTCCATCCGATTCACCTTTACTTCACCGAAATTCTCTGCCGAAAAGCATCCCGTCCCAAGATGCAACATGTAAAAAAGCCGCTCTCACGCCAAGCGCCTTGGCTGAAAGCGGCTGCTCTCTCTATTTCCGCTGCATCTGAGTGTCAAGGGCGTCGTGCATACGATGGTTGATTGTACTCAAACCGCGGTAGACCGTCGTGATGTCAACCTCGTCCCCACGGTTTTCCATGTAGCGTTCGAGCTTCCGCTTCACGCGCTGCAGGGCGTTGTCGATGGACTTGACATGACGGTCGAGATCGACGGCAATCTCCTGGTACGATTTGCCGTCAAGATAGCTCATGAGCACACGCCATTCGAGATCACTCAGAATCTCCTCCATCTTTTCCTCGATGTCGATGAATTCTTCCTGACTGATGACGAGTTCCTCGGGATTCGAGACGCGCGCGCCCGGCAGAATATCGAGGAGCGTCCGATCCGAATCTTCATCGTAAATCGGCTTATTGAGCGATATGTAAGAATTCAGCGGAATATGCTTCTGCCGCGTCGCCGTTTTGATCGCCGTGATGATCTGGCGCGTCACACAAAGCTCGGCAAACGCACGGAAAGATGACAGACGGTCATTTCGAAAGTCGCGAATCGCCTTGTAAAGACCGATCATGCCTTCCTGCACGATGTCTTCGCGATCAGCGCCGATGAGAAAGTATGAACGAGCCTTCGCACGAACGAAGTTGCGATACTTGTTGATCAGGTAGTCCAGAGCAATATTGCTGCAATTTTCTTTAATTCTGGAAATGACTTCCTCATCCGTCAGACCATCAAATCCGTCAAACAGTGTATCGTTGCCGTCTTTCATTTCTGCTTCCATAGCATCGACCCCATTCGTGTTGTTTTCCGCATCCGTAGAAAACGCTGTCTCTCCCTAACAGCTTTGATTATACCCCAGAGATGCCCGAAACGTCAAGCATGACGCGGCTTTTTCCATCTTCGGCGCATTTTATTGTTCTTTGTTCTCATTTATCCGCGTATTTTCGTCTGCCTTTCAGCGCTGCTTTTTCCGCAGGGCATCGAGCTTTGCCGCCGTTCGGCTGTCGATGCGTGAGCCGACCTCGTTGCGCAAAAGGGGCAGCGTCACCTCGCCCAGATACTCGTCGGCGATCTTTTTTTTCGTCCTTTTCACGCGCCGCCAAAGCTCTGCCGATGAGATGCGATAGGCGCCCGCGCCGAGGATCGCCGACTGCTCGGCGCCGTCGGACGTCACGACATGCACCTCGCGCGAGGCGCGCACGGATTCATAAGCAAGCCGCTCGATGCAGCTGTCCGCCGTCACGCCCTCGCCCGTGTAGATGATTTCAAAGTGCGGCGCAGCCTGTTCTCTGTGCTCTTCGCCGCTTGCAAAGAGCGCATCGAATACGACGGTCATATCGTATTTTTCATACGCGCCGTATTCCATAAGGAGATGAATCAAACGATCACGCGCTTCTGCGAGATCGCCTGCGAGAGTGGCAAGCTCGGGCAGCGCATGAATGACGTTGTAGCCGTCGATGATGAAGTGTTCACGCTTCTTCGCCATCGTCTTACGCCTTTTTGAGAAGGCGCGTGCGCCTCGCCTCGTACATGAGGAGCGCTCCGGCGACGGAAGCGTTGAGCGAGTTGATCTTTCCGTGCATCGGTATGCGCACGAGAAAATCGCACGTCTCCTTGACAAGCCTGCCAAGCCCCTTGCCTTCGCTGCCGATGACGATGCACAAAGCCCCCTTCAAATCAGCATGAAAAAGATCCTGCTCGCCCGCCATATCCGCGCCTGCGAACCAAAGACCGCGCTCCTTGAGACGCTTCATCTCCTGCACAATATTGCCGATGCGCACAACGGGTACGTGCTCAACAGCTCCCGCCGCGGTCTTGGCGACCGTCGCGGTCAGCGCGCAGCTCCGGCGCTCGGGCACGAGCACGCCATGCACCCCCGCCGCGTCCGCCGTGCGCAGGAGTGCGCCGAAATTGTGCGGATCCTCGATCTCATCGAGCAGCAAGAGAAGAGGCGGCTCCCCCTCTTCTTCAGCGCGTTTGAAAACATCGTCAAGCGAAGCGTAGGCGACAGGCGCAGCGTAGGCGAGCACGCCTTGGTGGCGCAGATCGGGCGCAAGCAGGTCGAGCTTTTGGCGCGTGCTCGGACGCACGGGCACGCCCTGCTCACGCGCGAGCGCGAGAAGCGGCGCGAGCGCCGCATCCTTCGCGCCCTGCGCGACGAGGATGCGATTGATGCCGCGCCCCGCTTTCAGCGCTTCCCAGACGGCGTTTCGTCCGACGAGGATCTCATCGGCTGCGGGCGCGGCAGGCGCCGCTTCTTTCCTGCTCTTTTGCACCTGCTTCGGCGGATGCGGCATTTCTACCCGCTTCGCCGGATTCGTCCGCTTCTTCTTTTCCATCGCTTTGCACCAACTCCCACATGTCAATGTGCTTCGGGCTTCACGATGTACCTCGCGAGCCACGGCTCTTTTTCGATAAGGAGATCGCGCATCAAGAGCATCATTTCGCGGATCTCCCACTGCGCTCCCGGCGTCGTCACGCGCTTTTCGTAGACGTCCATGAAGGAGCGCAGGTTGAGCGTCGTCACGAAATTCGTACACGCCGCGCCCGGCAGCACGAACCGCGCATCCTGCTTCGCCACGCCGAGCGCGAGGAGATCATCGTAGGCTCGCTGAATCACCTGCATCGTTTCCATATAGCACACATACGCCGCTTCCTTCTCACGAATCGTCTCAGGCACGACATGGGAAAAAATGCCGTCCGCCTGCTTTTCCGACTGCTCCGAGACGTAGCGCTGGCTCTGGACGCTCAAGGAAACGCCGATGCGGTGGCGCGAATACTGCGCGAGAAGCGTGCGCGAGACGCCCTTGACGGCAAACGTCATCGAACAATGCTCGACGACCGAGAGGTGCTTGCTCGTCATGATGCGCTCCAACAGGCGCAGCATGTCCGCCTCGCTCTTTTCCTCGGCAAGAAGCTCGATGGGCGAATCCGCGCTGTAGCAGGTTCGCGCCGCCGTCCAGCACGTCTTCAGGTAGTTCGGCGTCTTTGCAATCAACTGTATTTCCACGGCTTTGTTCCTTCCTTAAAGCTGCACAGCATCATTCGATGCATCTTTCTTCACGCGCCGCCCGCGCTTTTTTGCAATCTCTTCCATCATATCACGCGCGATGGCTTGAAACGCCCATTCGGCGATCTCGTCCAAGCGCTCCATATCCTTTTCCAAAAACAGCGTGCCAAGAAGCGCTTCAAAGCCCGTGCTCGCGTGATACTCGGCGACACTCGCGCGGCGCGGCGCATGGCTCTTGGCGTTCCTGCCGCGGCGGAAGATGCCGCGCTCGCGCTCCGTCAAGCGCGCTTCGATCGCCCGATACGCTTTCGCCTGCCAGACCGCCGAGACGATCTGCGCGGCGAAGTCGCTCAAGACATGCACCTGCGACTGCTCGAAAGAAAGCAGCCGCGTGCGCACGAAGAGATGGAAGTAGGCGTCGCCGATGTAGGCGAGCACCAGAGGACTCGCCAGACGCACATCAAGCCCGTCGTAGCGCTCGGCGATGCCGCCCTCGCCGTCGGGTGTAAACATCGAGCCGACGATGGCGCGAAAACGATCAAACCTCATGCGCGTTTCCACCGTGCGCCCTGCGGCGTATCCTCGATGACGACGCCGCACGCTTTCAGCTCATCGCGCAGGTGATCGGCGAGCGCCCAGTTCTTCTCCGCACGCGCCTTTTGCCGCAGATTGAGGAGAAGTTCCATAAGGCTGTCAACAAGTCCATCGTCCGCCTTTTCTTCCTTCGCTTCAAAAATGCCGACAACCTCCGCCATCTCTGCATAGATGGCACGCACCTTAGCGAAATTCGCCGCATCAAAAGCCGCGCCGCCCGTCGTGACTTCGTGATAATAGCTGTTGATTTCCTTTGACAGAGAGAATATGTGGCTGACGGCGAGCGCTGTGTTGAAGTCGTCGTCCATCGCCTCGTAAAACGCCGTCTTTGCTGTCATCGCCGCTGACAGAAGGGATTTCGCACTGTCCGAAGCCGCATCGTCATGCGTCATAAGCGCTTCGGCATTGTCCCACGAAGTTTTCAGCCGCGCCAAACTCGTTTTCGCCTCCGTCAAACGCTCATCGGTGAAGTCAAGCGGACTGCGGTAGTGCGTCTGCACGATGAAGAAGCGCACGACTTCGCCCGCATATTTTTCTAAAATATCTTTTACCGTGAAGAAGTTGTTCTTCGACTTCGACATCTTCTCATCATGAATCGTGATGAAGCCGTTGTGCAGCCAATAGCGTGCGAAACTGTGATCGTCGCCCGTACATGCCTGCGCCTGCGCGATCTCGTTCTCATGATGCGGAAAGATGAGGTCGCTGCCGCCGCCGTGGAAATCGAAGGTATCGCCGAGGTACTTCATCGACATCGTCGAACACTCGATGTGCCAGCCCGGACGTCCCTTGCCCCACGGACTGTCCCAAAACGGCTCGCCGGGCTTCGCCGCCTTCCACAGCGCGAAATCCATCGGATGACGCTTGCGCTCGTCAACGCCGATGCGCGCGCCCGCCTGCATATCATCCAAGGCGCGGCCGCTGAGCTTGCCATAGCCTGCAAAATGCTCCACGCTGTAGTAAACGTCGCCTTCAAGCGCATAAGCATACCCTTTCGCAATGAGCTTCTCAATCACAGCGAGGACATCGTCGATATGCTCCGAAACACGCGGATAGGCGTCGGCGCGGCGCACATTGAGCGCGTCCATCGCCTTGAAATACGCCGCGATGTAGTGATCGGCAAGCTCCTTCCACGTTTCGCCCGCTTCCTTCGCACGGCGAATGATCTTGTCGTCAATATCCGTGAAATTCTGCACATAACGCACGGCATAGCCCTTTTTCTCCAAATAGCGGCGCACGACATCCCATGTGACGAAGGGGCGGGCGTTGCCGATATGCGGATCGTTGTACGGCGTCACGCCGCAGCAATAGATGCTGACCTTGCCCGGCTCCAGCGGCTTGAACTCTTCCTTCTCGCGCGTCAACGTATTGTAAACCCTCAGCATTTATCTCTCCTCCATTCGCTCCAAAGAAGCGACGGCATAGGCGGATATGCCCTTCTCCTCGCCCGTGAAACCGAGCTTCTCCTCCGTCGTCGCCTTCACGTTCACTTGGTCAAGCGCCAAATCAAGCGTTCCGGCGATATTTTGGCGCATCTTTTCGATGTATGGCGCGAACTTCGGACGCTGCGCCACAATCGTCGCGTCGATATTGCCGACGCAGTAACCTTTCTCACGAATCAATGCTGCGACATGCTCCAAGAGTTTCATGCTCGACACGTCCTTCCAACGCGCGTCGCTGTCTGGAAAATGCCTGCCGAGATCACCGAGCGCCGCCGCGCCCAAGAGCGCGTCCTCAACGGCGTGCAGCAGCACGTCAGCGTCCGAATGCCCCAAAAGCCCATATTCATGCGGGATGTCTACGCCGCCCACGATGAGTTTTCTTCCCGTCACCAAGCGGTGTACGTCATATCCCATGCCAAATCTCGTCATATCGTCACCTTCATTTCATCCGTACTTCTTAAGGATGCGCCAAAAGCGCCTCCGCCAGCCGCAAATCTTCCGGCGTCGTGATCTTCATATTGCCATAGTCACTCTCAACGACAAAAACCTCTTCCCCCAGACGCTCTACGAGACTCGCATCGTCCGTGCCAAGGAAGCCGTCCTTTGACGCCTTCTCATAAGCGCGCACAAAAAGCTCGCGACGAAACCCCTGCGGCGTCTGCACCTCCCAAAGCCTCGTGCGTGACGGCGTCGCTTCGACGCGCCCATCCTCGCCGACGACCTTGATCGTGTTCTTTGCACGCACGGCGGCGATGGCGGCGCCCTTCTCACGCGCCGCAGAGATGACCGCCTCAATCGTCTCTCGGCTTACCAAGGGACGCGCCGCATCATGCACAAGTACGATCTCACAAGCAGCAAAAAGATGCTCGATGCCGTTCGCGATGGAATACTGCCGCTCAGAGCCGCCCACAGCGATGCACCAAGGCTTGAGCGCCTTCGCTCCGGCGAGAAGGCGCTCCACAAAAGCAACCTCATCCTTTGCTGCAACAACGACCAGTTGTCCAACCTCGGGTACGGCAGAAAATGCCTGTAGGCTGCGAAGCAAGATCGGCACGCCGGAAATCTCCAAGAGCACCTTGTTTTGTCTCGCCCCCATGCGTCTGCCTGCGCCTGCTGCCGGAAAAATCACGGAAACCATAAAGCCTCCTTGCATATACTGCCTTATAAACACGCCGCCGATAAGTCTCTTGACCTATCGGCGGCACTCTCATTTCACCAATGTCGGGGCTTTGCAAAAATCATACGTCCGGCTGCCGTCTGCAGCGCCGAAGTGACCTCCACATCAATCGTGCTGTTGATATGGCGGCGTCCGTTCTCAATAACGATCATCGTTCCGTCATCGAGATAAGCGATGCCCTGCCCCGGCTCCTTACCCTCCTTGACAACGGAAACGCGCATCGCCTCGCCCGGAATGACCACGGGCTTGACAGCATTGGAAAGCTCGTTGATGTTGAGCACCGTTACACCGCGCAATTCCGCGACCTTATTCAAGTTGAAATCGTTCGTGATAAGTTTGCCGCCCACGACCTGCGCCAAGCGAACGAGCTTCGAATCAACCTCGGCGATATCGTCGAAATCCTGATTCGTGATCTCGACTTCCATCTTCGACTCCATACGGATGCGCTGCAGGACGTCAAGCCCGCGCCTGCCGCGCACACGCTTCAAAGCGTCCGACGAGTCAGCGATATGCTGCAGCTCTTCCAAGACGAACTCAGGGATGAGCAACGCGCCGTCGATGAAGCCCGTTTCGCATATATCGGCGATGCGGCCGTCGATGATGACGCTCGTATCGAGCAGCTTGTAGAGCTTGGGCGATTTCTGTTCCTTGCCGATTTGCCCCAGCGCTTCCTTGGCTTTCGCCTGCGCCTTCGCCTCGCGGCTCTTGCTGATCAGATTTGGAATCGTACCGAAAAGCTCCCCAACCTCTTTGCGCTTCTTGATCGTGATATGAATGCCGAGATAGCCGAACACGATGCTGAAAACGACTGGAAAATATGCGCCGACAAGCGGAATCTTAGAAAATGCCGCCCCCAATAAATTCGCGATGATAAGTCCGATGGCAAGTCCCGTTGCGCCTGCGATGACATCATGCGTCGGCATCTTGTTCAGCTGCGTCTCCACCCAATAGGTGAAGCGCTTGAGCGTAGCCGTAAAAAGAGGCGTCGTTATGAAGCCGAGAACCCCGCCCAAAGCAGCGCCGACAAGAATGCAGACGAGCGAAGCAAGCGTCAATCGAAAGAGTCCAAGATCCATCTTGAGAATTTCCGTGCTGATGAACAGCGTCAAAAGCGGGCTTGCAAGCTGCATGAGCGCACCACCGAGAATGACGAAAATCAGCGTGGTGAAAAAGCGCAATACTTTTTCGAGCAATAAACATCCCTCCCATCCCAGATAAAGGAAATGACAAAGCTAAACAGATTTATCATACTAAATCTATACAGCTTTGTCAAAAAAAATCCCTCTTGCATCACTCACTTGATCGGCGTCCGCATCAGGCAAAATCATTTTCTGCAAGGATGCCATCCATCCATGACTTGACTTCCTCAGGCGATTTGCTGCAAGCGTAAACAAGCTCGCTGACGATGATCTGCCGCGCAAGATCCAAAAGACGCCGCTCACCGCTTGAGATCTTGCGCAGACGATCCTGCAGGACAAGATTCCTCGCTACAGCCGCCACATCGCAAATATCGCCGCTCTTCATGCGCTCAAGATTTGCATGGAATCGTTTATTCCAACTGCCCGTTGCGCGTTCCGGCGCCATCTGTAATACACCCTTGACCTCTTCGACCTGCGTTTCGGGAATCACATCTCTAAGCCCCATATTATCTACATTATCCGTCGGTATCATAACCTTCATGTTGCCCAACGGCATCTTTAGCACATAATAGGACTTACCTTCACCCAGCACTTCGCAATCCTCTATACCGGAAATCACGCCCGCCCCGTGCATCGGGTAAACAACCGTATCACCAACCTGAAGCAATGCTTCACCCCCTGCCTTTCTCCACAGAAAACCCCTGTGGAAATCAAAAACTGCTTTTCCTATTATAGCACAAATCCTTGGCAAAGGGAAGAAATTAGATATTTTATCACATCCCCTATTTTATGTCAATTACCTCATTGGAATTTTAGGAAAATCGTCTAGATCATATCCGCGGGCATTTCCCCATGACGATGCCCCAAAGCCGCCGCCCATTCGTGGCTGATGAGACCGCCGTGCGCAAACAATTCGACAATATGCGCATTGGTTTCACGAATCGCCTGCGTCGCTTCCTCTGCGGCTCCCGCGCGAAGGAGTGCATAGTACGATTTTTTCAGCCGCCGATTGATGCGGTAATATTGCTGTGCGCGAAAATACATAAGAATTCCCCTTTCCTTTGCCCATTGCTTCGCAGTGCCGCAAGACATCACACCTTTTTTCCTATATGACTTAGTATAGCAGAAGTATACGACATCGGAAAAGTCTCAGAGGAAAAATAATTTTTCCTTCATGCTCTTGACAACGTTTCGGACAAGGAGTATATTATGCTTCATCGAGATTACAATGTAACACATCACGATAAAAGTTCATACACCGTAAAAATTCGATGACGGGAAAGAGTAACTGCGATAAGCACGTTCACAGAGAGCCGCTCCTGCGCTGAAAAGCGGCAGCCTGCCTTGCAGTGAAAATCCTCCCCGAGAAGCGAAGCTGAAATCGAGTAAGCCGAGCCGCCCCTTCCGCGTTAGAGGAAGCGCGTATGTTTGTACGCGGCAAGCGCCCGCTTCATGCGGGAATCTGGGTGGTACCGCGGATGATCTTCCGTCCCTTTCTAGGGGACGGAATTTTTTTATCATCCTGCATTATTTTAGGAGGAATCATTATGCAAACTTTAGATCTCGCCCTTCTCAGACGAAAGCGCGACCTGCGCATCATCCTGCCCGTCTTCCTCGTGTCCGTCATCGCCTGCATCGACCGCGTGAACATCGCCTATGCAGCGCTGACGATGACGCAGGATCTCGACTGGATCACGCCCGAAATCTTCGGCGCAGGCGCGGGCATCTTCTTCATGGGCTATCTGCTCCTGGAAATCCCCGGCGCACTCATCGCCGCCCGCTTTTCCGCCGCGAAGTGGATCGCACGCATCATGTTCACCTGGGGACTTGTCTGCATCTTCATGGCATTCATGCAGACGCAGACGGAGTTCTACCTTTGCCGCTTCCTGCTCGGCGCCTCGGAAGCGAGCCTTTACCCCGTCATCTACTCCGTGCTCTTCGCGCGTTGGTTTTCCGAAAGGGAGAGAGCGCGCGCCAATTCCCTCATGCTGACGTCACTTCTCATCTCAACGATCGTCGGCGCACCGCTCGCGGGATTCCTGCTGCAAACATCCTTCTTCGGCATGCACGGCTGGCAGGAGCTGTTCATCTTAGAGGCGCTGCCCGCTCTCCTCTTCGCCGTGTTTTTCTTCTACTTCGTCAAAGACAGACCCGAGCAAGTTTCCTGGCTCAGTGCAGCGGAAAAAGATTATCTCAACCGCCAATATGAAGAAGAGCAGGCGCGTATGCAGAGCGTCAAGAAGTACACGATCTTTCAGGCTTTCTCCGATCCCAAGGTCTTAAAGCTCTGCTTCATCTATTTCATGTGGGTCATCGGCTTCTGGGGCTTCAACTTCTGGATGCCGACGGTGCTCAAGGGGCTTTCGGGCTGGTCAACCGGATTCCTCGGCGGCGCCATCGCCATTCCGATGACGGCGGCGCTCCTCGTACAGGTCATCATCGGCAAGACTTCGACGAAGACGGGCGACAAGGTCTGGCACGTCGCGCTCGCTCTCTTCGTCGGCGCCGTCGGCCTCGGACTCAGCCCCTTTGCCGATAATATGTACACGGCGCTCTTCCTCGTCTGCCTGTCCGCCATCGGCATCTACGCCGCTATGGGCGTCTGGTGGACGATCCCGACGAGCTTCCTCTCCGGCTCCGCCGCCGCCGGCAGCGTCGCCCTCATCAACTCCTGCGGCAACCTCGGCGGCTGGGTCGGTCCCTACATGATGGGCTGGCTCAAGACGGAAACAGGCTCCTTCGACACGGGCTACTTCCTCATGTCGCTCTTCATGCTCATTGCGGCGCTCACCGTGCTGACGATCCAATACCGCTGGAACGGCGAGCGAAAGACGGCACAAGCGGAAAGCGAACATCCGCTTACGCTGCAGCAGGAAGCATAAGCGCAAAAGAAATGCACCATAAGCAAAAAGAGGGGCTGCGCACAAGTCGAATTCGACGACTGCACAGCCCCTCTTATCTGCTGTCGCACAAATTGGATGCGCGTCAGCTCTTCCTATTCATATTTTCCGCGCGAGAAACCGCATATCCCTAGAAACGATACGTGAGCTGCACACGCGCATAATCGCCGAGCTTGAAATCCTCGCTGCCAAAGAGCGTGGCTCGCTTCGCCGTTCCCTTGGCATCGAACGTATAGAAGAAGTCAACGCGCAGATTGTCGATGGGGACATAGCCCGCACCGAGCGTAAAGCTCCAGATGCCGTCGATGTAGCGATCGGGCAGGGACTCCGTGCCGTTGCCGCCGAGGAAGGAGCCATGCGCAAAACGCTTGTAGTCGAAAAATGCGTTCCAACTCCCCTTCTGCCAGCTGTCGGGCATCCCGTAGTCAAGACGCAGCACATGATAAGCAGGCGTCTCGCCCCCGTTCAGCCCTTTCGCAAAGCCCGAGGAGTTCTGCCCCCATTCATAGGAGAGCTTCGCCATCGCCCCCAGGCGCAGGCTCGCGCCGAGGCCGAACACCGAGGCAATTTTTCCGCCGTAAGCCGAATCCTGCAACGACTTCATATAGTGCGCCTGCACCCCGAGATCGTCCGTCAGAAGATGCTTGACCTGCACATATCCCGCCGTCTTGACGGCAGGCGTCGTATCGCGCATGAGGAGCTGTCCGTCGGGGACAGGAATCACTTTCGGTCCCTTGGAGAGCGGCAGATACGATACGCCATCCGGAGTCCACGATGTTGATAAATGGAAGAGCATATTCCCGATCGTCGTGTCAACGTTATCCCTTTTTGACAAATTATTCGGATCGCCGTTGCTCAGGCCGTAGTCGGCGAACCAGCGGCGGAAATTCTCCGGCGTAAGATCCGCCTCATGAACGGGCGTATGGCTGCCGTCCCTCAAATAGAGAACGCCGCCATTCTCCTTCATCGCCTTCTTTATCGTATTGAGGTATTCCGCACTGTTGAAATAGCTATCGAGATCCTTGGTCGGATCGAACTTATCCATCGCGACGCTGCCTACGTCGCCGCTGCCGGTTCTTCGTAAAAGCCCCGAATGCAGGCTAAATGTTTGTACACTTTCCGTAACGGACGGATCGATTTCCTTCAGCAGCGTATAGAACTCACGCAGAACCTTCATGCGATGCTCGACGCTGCCGCCGCCCGCCGCTTTGTCCCGCTGCTGGGCGTCGAGGAACTTCTGATGGTAGTTCATTTTGGGCAGATTAGGGGCAGGAATGCGATCGAATACCTCATCCCCCGCCGCATCTTCGGCCACCCAGCCAAGCAGCTCGTCCTTCGTCGCGCTGCGCAGGAACGCCATCGGCGAGAGCTTCGTATACGCCGTATCCGTGATGCCCGTCGTATGCGAGAAATCGCCAACGCCTGCACGCACCTGCGTACGATCGCTCGTCCAGACGGCGCGCGCCCCGTCGTAGTCCTTCCCGAAGAAATACCCCGTAAGACCGATGCGCTCCTCCAGCCGACCGAGCGAAACATCCACGTCCCCTGCTTCGTGACGCAGCTCTGCACGCTCGATACGCGCCTCATTCAGCCCCTGGCTCGGAGCGATGTCCTCCTGCCCGTCCATGCCGCCCGCCGCGCTGGCAGTAACCGTCGCTGACGTATGCTCGCCAAGCCCTGCATCCGCACGCACGCGCAGGCGCTGCGCATAGCCATGTGCAGGATTGTCCTCAAGATTCTTCTGCGCATCGCCGACATCCCGCTTGTCCGTGACGCGTACGCCGCTGCGCGCTTCGCCCGTATGACTGTCCTGCCGCAATCGGTAATCGCTGGAAACGCGGAACTCTCCCGGACGCAGCGTTTCCGTATCGCGCTGAATAAACCAATCGGGGCGATGCGAAGAAGAAAGCAGCCCCGTCCCCATGCGTGCGGCAGAACCGCCCGCGCTGTCAAAGGAGAAGTTCATGCCCAGACGATAGACGCGTCCTTGAAACGCACGATCATCGTCGCGCTTCGCGAAGAGATTGTCCACGCCGATATACGCCATAGCGTCTTCGCCGAACTTCTTCTGCACCATGAGATTCCAGATGCCAAAGCTTTTGCGCTTATAATCTGCAGCGCGCTTGGCTTCCGCCTGCTTGGACATGTCCACAGAATTGCTGTCGAGCATGTTCAGGTAGTAATCCGCCCAAAGCGAACCGCTCCAGCCGGTCTTCTCATCCATATAGCGGATGCCGAAATCGATCTTATGGCGCGGACGATCGAGAAGTTCGCGCGGCATGTGGTTCTCCTCGGCGTCCTTGTTGATCGCGTGCAGATACGTATAGCCGATTTTTGCCGACCAATGGCTGCTGAACGTATGGTCCAGCTCCGCCTCCAGCCCTGTGATCGCAACGTTGCCCAGATTGCGGAAAGAATAGAGCCGATCGCGCGAGCTGGGATCGGGATCGCCGATGCCTCCGGGCGTTGTCGGGGCTTTCGTCCGCAGATACAGATAATTCCCGCTGAAATAATGCGTCAGATAATCCTTGATGCGATTGTGGAAGATGCTCACGCGTGCAAAGCTGTTCTTCGTTTCCCCTTCCAGGGACAGCGAAAGATTGACGGACTTTTCCGGCTTGAGCTGCGCGTTGCCGATCCAATACCAGCCGGGAAAATCCTCGCTCATCGCCGGATACATCTCCCAGTTGTAGTAAAGCTCGCCCATGCCCGGCTCCGCATACCCTGTCCCTACATTCATCTTGAAGCGGCGATGGGAATTTCCTCCAACATTGTGCGTCATGCCGATGCCTGCCGTGACATGACTGCCAAAGAGACTGCTGTGATCCAAACGGACGACAGGCGTAAAAATCGTGTCTTTATCGTATTGCCACGTATCCATCAGATACGCATGCCATTTCTGGATGTGCGCCTTGCCGATCGTCAAGGTGTTCTGACGGGCATTGTATTCTTCCTTATATCCCAAGCCGTTAATGCGGGCAAGGTACGGAATCATCGGATTATCCCCGAATTTATAGGCGTAATATACGGTGCCGGCGCCCAGTGTCGTCAAAGGATCGGCGATTTCTTTCCCCGTCGCTTTATCGATGACCGTGATGTGATTGTTCGGCTTGAGTATATCGCTTGGCTTCGGCTGCTTGTAATTGTCCAAATCCGCCGTACCGCGATATTCGTACGCCTCATCCCAGTACACATTGCCGTTTGCATCTCGGTTGAATTTATAATCGTGTACGAAGGATTTTCCTTCCGGTGAAATATATGCGGTTCCCGGCAGGCTTTGATGCCACAAATTGGAATCATAATCGTCCGGTCGAATTTTTTTCTTATACGATTCAGGGGCATTTTGAATACGGGATCCCTCTCCATCTTCATCGGAGTAGCCGAATCCAAAGGTCAGGAAATGATCTGCATTGACTGCGGCATTGATCTTCGTATTCAAATGCCACTGCTGATGCGCAACGTCATTGAGGGTAAACAACATATTATATCCCGTGTACTGCGTATTTTTCGCCAAGGATAAAATACCGATGTCATTCTCCTGCCGTTTTCCATAATTGTAGTCTACGACCCAGTCGTATTTTCCCGTTCTCCCACGATAGGAGAGGTTATAGGTATCGCGTTTGATCTCTCGACGCAGATGCTGCTCCGGTTCTTCGTCTTCATTGCTATATTTGACGTTCTTCTTCATATCTTCGATCTCTTTGCCCAGAGAAAATTGGAGCGTTTGCTGCCTGCCAAGGTCATACTCCCCTTGAATGCCGACATTTTTGATACTTCCAAAGTAGCGCAGCGACGAGCGAAAGTCCGAATTCCAACTCGACGAAGTATCCTTCGCCGCATAGATCGGCAGGACGTCACGCTTGCTGCCCCATGCGGCAAGGTGCAGCTTACCCATCGCCCCCGCATCGGCACGCAGGAAGAAATTGCTGAACGGCGTATTTTCCTTGCCGTCCTGTGCGCGCAGACCTTCCACATTGAGCGCAACTGCAGCCTTTTTGCCTGCGGTCTTCGTGATGATATTGATGACGCCGCCGATCGCATCGGCGCCGTACTTCGCGCTCGCCGCCCCGCGAATGATTTCGATGCGCTCGATATTCTCCGCGCCAAGCCGCATCACCTCGTCGCCTGCGCCGCGATACTTCGCCACATCCCCGAGGACAGGATGTCCATCGACCATGATCAAGGTATGCCGCGGCTCCGCGCCGCGAATCGACACGCCGACATTCCCCATCGCATCGACCGTGCGCGTCACGCCGACCTCGCTGAAGATGATGTCCTCGACTGACTTCGCCTGCTTCTTCGCAATGTCGTCTGCCGTAATGATCGTCGTAGACTGCGATTCGTATTTCGCCTCTTCTTTCGCCGCGTCAGCTTCGACGTTTACCGATTCGGTTTGAACTTGTGTATCCCCCCCCGCACTTTCGTTCGCCCACACAACACAAGCAGGCAGCATCAAATGCAGTGCGACAGCCACCCCAAGCGCACGCTTGGCATTTCTCCTCATACACATTTCCATTAGAAGTTCTCCTCCTTATCATTACAAACAAAGATAATAAATATCACTTTTATTATAACATGACATGAAGAAAAGTCCACTGTTTTCACCAGAGAATTTATTATGAATGCGATTCACGTTTCTAGGGGATGGCTGATAAAACAATGTCGTTCCGGCGGGAAATACATCACAAAAACCGCCCTTGCAGTCGAGTGGACTGCAAGGGCGGTTTCTTATGCAATTTCTCTCAAGCCCAAATTACTTGAGCTCGACCGTTGCGCCAGCCTCTTCGAGCTTCTTCTTGAGCTCTTCCGCATCAGCCTTCGCAATGTTCTCCTTGATCGGAGCCGGAGCGCCGTCAACAAGCTCCTTCGCTTCCTTCAAGCCGAGACCCGTAGCTTCGCGAACCGCCTTGATGACGTTGATCTTCTTGTCGCCCGCAGCAGCGAGAACGACCGTGAACTCCGTCTTCTCCTCACCGGCAGCAGCCGCCGGAGCAGCGCCGGCAGCCGCAACAGCGACCGGCGCCGCAGCGCTGACGCCGAACTTCTCTTCCATCGCCTTGACAAGCTCGGAAAGCTCAAGGACAGTCATGCCCTCAATGGCCTGCATGATTTCTTCTTTAGTCATGGTATGTACCTCCATAAAATGTTTTTTTATTCATCGAATAATGTTCCTCAGCCTGCAAGCATCGGGTTTATCCCCACACAATGCCTGCTGCAGGAATCAGGCGGAAGCCTGCTCCTCCTTCTGCTTGCGAATCGCCTCAAGCACATAGACCGCATTGCGGATAACCCCCTGGAGCACGTTGACCGTACCCGCAATCGGAGACTGCATACTGCCCAACAGCTTGGCGAGAAGAACTTCGCGCGACGGCAGCTCCGCCAAAGCCTTGACCTCAGCGACATCAATGACGCGACCGTCCAAAAGACCGGCTTTAAGCGTCAAGATCCCGGCATCCTCCAGCTTGTTCTTCTTCATGAACTCGCAGATGACCTTCGCCGGTGCGACAGCATCGTCTGCGGAAACGGCAAGAGCCGTCGTCCCCTCCAAGTGCTCGCAAAGATCATCGAGACCGAGATCCTTCGCGGCGATGCGCGTCATCGTATTCTTGACCACATGGTAGGAAACGCCCGCCTCGCGCAGCGTGCGGCGAAGCGCCGTATCCTGCGCTACGGTCAAGCCCTTATAGCTTGTAAAAACGGCGCCCTTCGCTGTCTGGAGCCTCTCCTTCAGCTCGGCGACGACCGCTTCCTTCTTTGCATTTACCTTTGCATTCATACTTGCACCCCCTCTCAATAAAATTCACACATAATAAAACGGCTTCCAACTGCACGCCGGAAGCCGCATCTTTTGAAGTATGCGCCTGAATCCGACCTCGGCGGGCGAGCAACTTGCTCGTTCGATGGTTAAACCATACCTGCTGTCTACAGTCATCGTATGCTGTTTTATTCTATCGGATTAAAGGAAGCGCTGATAACATGAAGTCGTCCAGATTTGCACAGATGCGTTGGTTCTATCAAGGAGACAAACCGCAGACGTAGCGGTGCTACGTCGAGGATTTGCCGACGACGAGAGGACAGCGCAGATGTGTGAAGATGGGCGGCTGAATTTATCAGTGATTCCTTAAGCCATCGTAGCAATCGGAACGCCGGGTCCCATCGTGGAGCTGACCGTGATCGCACGGATATACTGCCCCTTCGCCGCTGCCGGACGAACGCGGACAAGCGTGTCGACGAGCGCCTGATAGTTCTCCTTGAGCTTCTCGACATCGAACGAAGCCTTGCCGATCGGGACATGGATATTGCCTGCCTTGTCCGTACGATACTCGACTTTACCGGCCTTGATCTCGTTGATTGCCTTCACGAGATCCATCGTGACCGTACCGAGCTTCGGGTTCGGCATGAGTCCGCGAGGACCAAGAACCTTACCGAGACGACCGACCGTGCCCATCATATCGGGCGTAGCGACGGCAACATCGAAGTCGAACCAACCGCCCTGGATCTTCGTGACGATCTCATCGGACCCGACATAGTCGGCGCCGGCATCCTCAGCCTCTTTGACTTTCTCGCCCTTGGCAAAGACGAGAACCTTCTTCGCCTTGCCCGTGCCATGCGGCAGCACCATCGCGCCGCGAACCTGCTGATCGGCGTACTTCGGATCGACGCCGAGACGGACGTGCAGCTCGATCGTTTCATCGAACTTTGCCGTCGCAGTCTTCTTCACCAGTTCCAAGGCTTCAGCAACGCTGTAGAACTTACCGACTTCAAGAAGCTTTGCGGCATCCTGATATTTCTTGCCGTGTTTTGCCATTCAAAAATTCCCCTTTCGTGGTCATAGCGGATTTTCCCATGAAACCCCAAGAGATCAAGCCGAAAGCGCAGACCGATTGGCTGGTTTCATGTAAGGACGACGCACAACGTCCAAAGTGAACGTCTGTGCGTGTAGTTTCCTGCCACAAGCATGTATATCGAATCAGTCGACGATTTCGATGCCCATGCTGCGAGCCGTTCCCTCGATCATGCGTGTAGCAGCTTCGAGGTCTGCCGCGTTGAGATCCTGCATCTTCGACTGCGCGATCTCCTGCGCTTTCGCGCGCGGCACCTTGGCGACTTTCGTCTTGTTCGGCTCGCCGGAAGCCTTTTCAATGCCGGCGGCTTTCTTCAAAAGAACTGCGGCGGGCGGCGTTTTCGTGATGAACGTGAACGAACGATCCTCGAAAACCGTGATCTCGACCGGAATGACAAGACCTGCCTGCTTGGCAGTCCTCTCATTGAACTCCTTGACGAACGCCATGATGTTGACGCCTGCCTGACCGAGCGCCGGACCTACCGGAGGAGCCGGACTTGCCTTACCGGCGACAACCTGCAGCTTGACGAGCTTTGCGACCTTCTTTGCCATACTTTTAACACCTCCTTAAAAGGGGTTTAGGAAACGCTACTAAAATGAAGTTTCCCAGATTCCACCGTGTTCAGCATCCAACGAAACTAAAGCGGCAGACTAGATTTTTTCAATCTCACTGTACGAAAGCTCAGCCGGAGTCTCGCGGCCGAACATATCGACGAGCACCTTGACCGTGCCCTTTTCAGGGAACACCTCCGCCACCGTAGCGGTGAGATTCTCAAGCGTGCCCGAATTGATGCGGACGGCCTGTCCCACCTCAATATCCATATCGACGATGGGCTTTCCTTCATCCGTCCCCGCAGATTTCAGGATATGCTTGACCTCTGCTTCTGACAGCGGAATCGGCTTCGTACCCGAGCCGACGAAGCCTGTGACGCCCGGTGTGTTGCGCACGACGTACCACGAGCGATCATTGACGATCATCTCAACCAAGGCATATCCGGGAAAAACCTTTTTCTTGACGATCTTCTTTTTACCGTCCTTGACTTCGGTCTCTTCCTCCATCGGAACGATGACATTGAAGATATTGTCCTCCATCCCCATGGTATGGACGCGAGACTCAAGATTCGCCTTGACCTTGTTCTCATATCCGGAATAGGTATGGATCACATACCATTTCTTCTCAGATTCCATCGCGCCTCCAGCCTTCTATTGCAGAATAAGTTGAAACAGCCTTGCAAAAAACGTGTCGCATATCCAGATCAGCGCACAGACGACCACGACCGCCACGCCCACAACGCCTGTATAAGCAACCAGTTCTCTGCGAGTCGGCCATGTTACCTTCTTCATCTCCGCCTTGACCTCGCCCATGAAGCGGAAGAGACTGAAACCGCCCGAAGAAGGCTGCGGCGCTGACGATCTTTCATCCGTCAAAGCATTCACACCCCGTATCATATTGCTGCAAGCCCCAAAGCTTACTTCGTTTCCTTATGCGGCGTATGCTTCTTGCAGAACTTGCAATACTTGTTGAACTCAAGCCGATCCGGATCATTCTTCTTGTTCTTGTTGGTCTGATAGTTGCGGTTCTTGCAAACCGTGCAGGCCAACGTAACGGCATTGCGCATGTTTCAGCACTCCTTCCATAAAATCACTAACATACTTTATCATACTTAATACACCGTGTCAACAATATGCAGAGAAAAATCCCCGGACTTCCCGCCAACATAACAAAAACCCCTCGCAGGGGTTTGAAAATGGTGGCGGCACAGAGATTTGAACTCCGGACACTGCGGGTATGAACCGCATGCTCTAGCCAACTGAGCTATGCCGCCTTATATGATGGAGCTGATGACCGGGATTGAACCGGTGACCTTATCCTTACCAAGGATACGCTCTGCCGACTGAGCTACATCAGCAATATTCGTTAGTATAGCACTAATCCGATGACGTTACAAGAGGTTTTACAAAAATTTCTTGCGAAATGCCCAGTCTTGAACCTCGATCATTTCTTTCTAGTGGATTCCGTAAACGTCCCATCGTTCTTTTCGTAATTTCATCGCAGAAAAATGCCCTTTGCGATTTTACGAAAAATCCGCAAAGCACAGCTTTGCGGATTTTTACATTTAGAGGTTCAAATTCTCTCGCACAATTCCATTCACAAGCGATTACGCGCGGAACTTGCGCTTGCGCGCCGCCTCGGACTTCTTCTTGCGCTTGACGCTCGGTTTCTCGTAATGTTCACGTTTCCTAACTTCTGCCAAAGTACCGGCCTTCTGGCAAGTACGCTTGAATCTGCGGAGAGCACTGTCGATCGTTTCGTTCTTTCCTACTTTGACCTCATTTGCCATTGTTCTTCCCCCCCTCCACTAGATTTGGGGCGCACGGGAAGGCAGGCGTAAAATAATTGCCAACTCTGCATCGTGCACCTTAATATTATACATGATTTCCCTTTTCGGTGTCAACCATCAACCGGGCGGCCATTGCATGGAGCGTCCTCCCAAGAGATGAAAGTGCAGATGCCCAACGGTCTGCCCGCCTTCTTCCCCTGTGTTGACGACGAGACGAAAGCCCTTTTCCGCAAGTCCGAGTTCCTTTGCAATCTGCGGCACGACGTCGATGTGGATATGAGCGACGAGCGCCTTGTCGTCTTTCGTCAGACCGAGCAGGCTTTCCATATGTTTCTTCGGGATGATGAGCACATGCACGGGCGCCTGCGGCTCAAGATCCTTGAAGGCGATGACAGAATCGTCCTCGTAGACCGCCGTCGCGGGAATCTCTTTCGCCGCAATACGGCAAAAAATGCAGTCTGCCATCTTTTCCACCTCCCTTCGAAAATTATTTCGCCTTTCGACCTTATTTTCATCATTCGACCTTTGCGACAAAAAACCTTCCAGATAGAAAAATATTCAAGGAAACGCTGATAAAATGAAGTCGCCCAGATTTACACAGATGCGCTGTTCCTATCGAGGAGACAAACCGCAGGCGTAGCGGTGCTACGTCGAGGATTTGTTGACGACGAGAGGACAGTGCAGATGTGTGAAGATGGGTGGCTGAATTTATCCGTGTTTCCTCAGCGGTCAGGATTCATGTATCCTGCATCTCACCCCAAATGCCGTCACGATAGAGTTGCACGAGGTGCATGTTGTAAATCTCTCCTGTCTGAACAGGCGCATCCGTATAGACGCGAATGTAGTTCTCCGTGAGACCATCTGCGACGCTCTCGCGCTGCGTCTCAAAGAGGACGGGCATTGTCCTGCCGAGAAAGTCGGCATGAAACGCTTCACTTTTTTTTGCAGCGAGCGCCTGCATACGATGTACGCGTTCTTTCTTTACCTCCTCGGGCACCTGCGCGGCGAAGGCTGCCGCCGGCGTGCCGCGGCGCGGCGAGTAGGGAAAGACGTGCATCCGTGCAAAATTCATGCACTCGACGAAAGCAAGGCTCTCAGCGAAAAGCTCGTCCGTTTCGCCCGGAAAGCCCACGATGATGTCGGTCGATATAGCAATTTCCGGCACGGCGCGCTCGACGCGCTCGATGAGCATGGCAAACTTCGCCGTATCGTAGTGGCGATTCATCGCGCGAAGCACTTCGTCCGAACCCGCCTGCAGCGGCAGATGCAGGTGTCGTGCGAAGCGCGGCTCATCCGCCAAAAGCGCCAGCAGCTCGTCTGACAGCTCGACTGACTCCAAAGATCCCAACCGCAGCCGCTTGATCCCCGGCAGCGCAAGCACTTCGCGCACAGCATCAGCGAGCGTCACATCGCCGAGATCACGCCCGTAGCAGCCGAGGTGGATGCCCGTCAAGACGATCTCCTTGAATCCCATAGCGATGAGCTTCGCCGCCTCGCGCCGCACGCTCGAAAGGCGGCGCGAACGCACAGGACCGCGTGCATACGGAATGATGCAGAATGAACAGAAATTCTCGCAGCCTTCCTCGATCTTCAAGAAAGCGCGTGTTCTCGCAGGCGCACCGAAGAGCGGAATATCCTCGAACTCCGATGTGTGCATGATGTCGCCCGTGCCGTCAAATACACCGGTTTCACGCGCTGCACGCTCGACATGATCGACGATTCCCACACGCTCCTTCGTGCCGAGCACGACGCGCACACCTTCGATCGCGCGGATCTCTTCCGGCGACACCTGCGCGTAGCAGCCCGTCACAGCGATGACAGCACGCTCGTTCAAGCGGCGTGCACGGCGAATCAGCTGACGCGACTTCCTTTCGCCGAGACTCGTGACGGAGCATGTGTTAATGATATAGACGTCTGCCGCCTCGTCGAAGGGTACAATCGTATAGCCGCGCTGACGGAAAAGCCCTTCCATCGTCTCCGTTTCAAACTGATTGACCTTGCACCCCAAGGTCGTCAATGCTGCTTTTGGCAAATCCCAAATCTCCTTTTTCATACTGCACAAGCGATATCGCGACAATCGCTGCCGTATCGACGCGCAATATGCGCTGTCCGAGCGTCACGGCGACGAAGCCGTGCGCTGCCGCACGCTGCGCTTCTTCCGGCGCAAAGCCGCCCTCCGGCCCCACGAGCATAAAGATGCGCTGCACCGCAGAGCCTCGGAGCACGGTGCGAAGATCACGCTGCTTCTCCGCTTCATAGAAGAAGAGACGCAGCGCCGCCGCATCGCTCGCCTGCGCTGCAAGCACGGAAGGCAGCAGCGCAGCAGGCGCAACCTCGGGAATACGCGCACGCCCGCACTGCTTGGCAGCCTCTGCCGCAATCTTCTGCCAGCGTTCACGTCGTGCCTGCGCTTTCTTCTCGTCGTAACGCACGACGACATTCTGACTGAGCAGCGGGCGGATGCGCGTGACGCCAAGCTCTGTCGCTTTTTGCACGATGAAATCCATGCGGTCGCCCTTGGGCAGGCATTGGAAAAGCTCAATCTCTGCCAGAGACTCCGCCGCCTCTTCCAACCGCTGCACGAGACGGAGCTGCACCTTGCCTCCCGCAAAACCTGCGACCTCAGCCTCCGCCGAACCGCCGGCGCCGTCTGCAACAAGCAGTCTCTCACCAATCTTGGTGCGCATGACATGGTGCAGATGATGCGCATCTGCGCCCGAGACTTCCATCATGTCTCGGATCTCACATTCTAAGAATACGCGTCTCATGCGTCACCTCTGACGATGACGGCTGCCCACCCCTTCTCTTCTTCGATGCGCTCGACGTGAAAACCGTGCCGGGCAGCGGCTTTCGTCACATCGTGCAGGCGATCTTCGATGATACCCGAAAGGAGCATCAAAGCGCCCGCTGCAAGGCTTTCTTTCACTTCACCGAACAGGCGCACGATGATGTCGGCGATGATGTTCGCTATGATGAGATCCGCCTTGCCCTCGACACTTTTCAAGAGGTCACTCTGCCCTGTGCGCACGACATTCGCCACGCCGTTTTGCCGCACGTTCTCGGCGGCGATGCGCACGGCGACAGGATCGAAGTCCACGGCTTCAACGCGCCCCGCCCCGAGCTTCGCCGCGACAATCGAAAGCACGCCCGACCCCGTGCCGACGTCGAACACCGTCATGCCCGGTTTGACAAGCGTTTCGAGTGCGCGGATGCACAGCGCCGTCGTTGTATGCTGTCCTGTGCCGAACGCCGCACCCGGATCAAGCTCCACGACGATCTCCTCGGCTTTCGCCTCGTAGTCTTCCCACGTCGGTTTGATGACGGTGCGTTCGCCGATCTTTTCCGTATGGAAAAATTCCTTCCACGTTTCCGACCAATCCTCATCGGCGACCGCCCGCCACGAAACCGTACCCGCACCTTTATCCACGCCATTCGCTGTCAAAGCAGCCAAGCGTGCGGCGAGGTTCTGCAGCTTTCCTTCCAACGCATCATCCATCGCCCAATACGCCTTGACCGTCACGACCTCCGTCTCATCGCTTTCCTTGAGGTCCGTATAATCCCAAAGACCCGAACGAATATATTCATTGAGGAGCGCGGGATCCTCGATGACTACGCCCCCGGCGCCCAATTCCTGCAAAATTTCCGATACAAGATCCATCGCCTCGTGCGACGTATCTATGCTCACTTCTGCCCACTGCAAAAAGCATCGCTCCTTTCTATGAACATCATACAATACCAAAGACTTTCGCGCAAGAAAAAGCCCCCGCCCGTAGGCAGGGGCACGCTCTCATTCGGTCAATCCGAGCGCCGCGCTGCGCGTCGCGCCGCCCTTGTAGGCGAGGTAGAGAAACGCCTCGATCGCGGGCAAGCCGCCCGTATTCGTGCTGCGTTCCTCCAGCGAAAGCAGCCGACCGTCGCTGTCGTAGATCTGCTCCTCAAGCGTCAGCCGGAAGCTGCCGTGCTTTTCGCGCAGCAATTTGCCGGAAAAATGCTCGACGAGGACATATTTGCAGCCTGCGGCGCGTGCAGCGGCAAAAAGCTCTTGCTGTTCCGCTGCCCCCGCTTTGGAAAACACCGTAGGCGCGTAGCGGATATCAAGCGCATCATGCACGGCACGCGCAATGTACGGTGCATCTTGCGCCAAGGTTTCCGGCAGATCAAAGGACGGCGCAGCGACGTAAAGACCACCGGAAAGCGCCTGCGGCGTACCGCCGAGCAACTCATGCGCCGTCTTTTCCTCCGCTGCATCATAATAACGGCGCAGCGCTTCATCAAAATAGAGCGCCATCTCATGATTAAAACGCTCCTCACGCGTCTGCGGCTTCCAGACAACCTTCTCACCAAACTGTACAAAGCGCTTGCTTAACGATTGCAAAATTCCTGCGACAGGATCATTCTTCATGACGATGCGTGTGAAATGGAACTTCTTTTCGTAAACTCGTGCGAAGCGCTCGTTGCCGACGGCAGGCGCACCGAACGTGATGACTTGCAGCTGATCCGCAGCCACGCCAAGATCCGAAAGCCGCGCCGCCGTCAAGAGCGCCGCCGCACCGCCAAGACTGTGCCCCGTCAGATAGAGTACCTCCGTGGGATTTGCCTTGAGCTCTTCTGCCAGCGATTCACCCGCCGTCATATCGCCGAACTCCGGCATCGTTTCCGTAAAAAGCGCCGCCGTTACGAAATCGTTGAATCCCTTATGTACACGCGGCACATCTGCTGTGCCGCTTCCGTCCCCTTCGGCGGACTCCGCAGAAGCGACATCGCCGAAGGGGACGGAAGCGAGGCGCAGATCCACCTCAATATCCTTTTTATTCTCCGTACCCGGAAAAGCGAGCATGACTACACGCCTGCCGTCCGCAAGCGTCTTACGCGCCAAGTGGACACGTCCGTCCGCCGCATGTGTCGCTGTGCTGCGGCTGTAGAACTCCCAATCCGTTTCCTTGAGCCAGCTGCGCACGAGAAGTCCGCCGTCATCTGCATAAGAAGCAGATGAAACGAGAGCAGCGATCAGGCAGAACTCCGGCTCTGCCCCCGCTAAAGCAGATTGCGGGAAAAGCATCAGGCAGAAGAAAAGAATCCCCCATGCCATCGTCAACAAACGCTGCCGTACACATACCCCTTGTTTCATCGCATCCTCCCCGTCGCAGCAAGCTCCCGTTTCGACGAGTGTATGACAAAAAAAGAGGAAAATCAATAGAAGCCGCATTAAGAACGACTTTTATTGATTTTCCTCCTGCCATGTCTCAAGGTAAGGACTTCGCCTCGGCAACGGGCCAGAACACGACCATCGCTTTGCCCTTGACGAGATCGTAGGGAACAAAGCCGACGTCAGCAAAGCGGCTGTCTTCCGAATTGTTGCGGTTGTCACCCATGACGAAGATATGTCCGGCGGGAACCGTTGACAGAGGATAGTTCGTCAACGTCTTTTCCAAGATGTAGTCCTCATTCAAAAGCTGTTGGTTCAAAAACACCTTGCCGTCCTTGATCTCAATCGTATCACCGGGCACAGCGATCACGCGCTTGATGAAGTCGCGGCTCGGATCGCGCGGATATCGAAAGACAATAATCTCATTACGCTCAGGCTCGCGCATACGATAGATGAATTTATTGACGACGAGACGCTCGCGCGACTGCAAGGTAGGGCGCATAGACGGCCCATCCACGACGTAAAGCTCTACGATGAACTGACGGATGACAAAAGCGAGCACGACGGCAACGACGATAGCCACGAGCCAATCCTTGACTTCTTCCCCTAACGAACTCATAAAATACCTCCCAAAAAGGAAATAGGGACTGCAAAGGAAAAATACCTCGCAAGTATCTCCTCGGGCAGTCCCCATGATGTGCTTTTAGCGTCTCTCGCGAATGCGTGCCGCCTTACCTGTGAGGTTACGCAGGTAATAGAGCTTTGCGCGGCGCACAATGCCGCGGCGCATGAGCTGGATCTTGTCCAAGCGCGGCGAATGCACCGGAAAGGTACGCTCGACGCCGACGCCATAGGAAATGCGGCGCACAGTGAACGTCTCGCGAACGCCCGTGCCGGAACGCGCAATGACGACACCTTCAAATACCTGAATACGCTCACGCGTACCCTCGACGACCTTGACATGCACACGCACCGTATCGCCGGGTGCGAACTCGGGAATGTCCGAGCGCAGCTGCTCCTGCTCCAAAGCCTGAATGATGTTCATTGTTTTTCCTCCTTAAATCTCAGACGTTCGTAAGAGAGTCATTCTCCCCCAGCGGACCGCCCGTATGCTTGCCTATTCTATCACAAAGAGCAAGACATTTCAACTGTCTGCACAGAAGTTTTTGTGAAATAGCGCTCTCGCCGCCTTATCCAAAGCTCCCGCTGCAAGCAGCGCCGTAAAGGCACGATGCCCTCAGAGCACTTTCGACAGGAAGTTCTTCGTTCTCTCCTCCTGGGGATGCTCAAAGACTTCCTTCGGATCCCCCTGCTCGATGATCCTGCCGTCGTCAACGAAGAGAAGCCGATCGCCAACCTCCCGCGCAAACCCCATCTCGTGCGTGACAATGACCATCGTCATGCCCTCGGCCGCCAAAGAGCGCATGACATCCAAGACTTCCTTGACCATCTCAGGGTCAAGCGCACTCGTCGGCTCATCGAAGAGCATGAGACGCGGCTTCATCGCGAGCGCACGCGCGATGGCGACACGCTGCTGCTGTCCGCCCGAAAGCTGCTCGGGGTAAGCGTCCGCCTTATCCGCAAGACCGACCTTCTCCAAGAGCATCCGCGCGTCCTTCTCGGCATCCTCGCGTGCAGCCTTTCGCACCTTTCGCGGCGCAAGCGTGATATTTTCCATGACCGTCTTATGCGGAAAGAGGTTGAAGCGCTGGAACACCATGCCGACCTCGGCGCGCACCTTATTGATGTCCGCCGCCGAAAGCTCCTTGCCGTCAATGGAAATTTTCCCCTGCGACGGTACATCCAGATAGTTTATTGAGCGCAGAAGCGTAGACTTACCGGACCCCGAAGGACCGATGATGACGACGACCTCTTTGTCCGCGACTTCGAGATCAATGCCCTTCAAGACGAGGTTATCGCCGAATGCTTTGTAAAGCCCCTTAATGCTTATCATCGGTTCTAAACCTCCGTTCGAGATATGCCACGAGCTGCGAAATGGAGAGCGTCATCACCAGATAGATGACAGCGACGCACGGCCAGATTTCCAAAGAGCCGTAGGTGCGGGCGATGATGAGCTGTCCGCTTCGCGTCAGCTCCTCGAAGCCGATGACCGATACGAGCGACGAGTCCTTCAAGAGCGCGATGAACTCGTTGCCGATCTGCGGAATAACACGCTTGACCGCCTGCGGCAAAACGATGTGCCACATCGTCTGCATCCACGTCATACCCAAGGAACGTCCGGCTTCCATCTGCCCCTTGTCAATCGACTGGATGCCCGAGCGAAAGATCTCAGCGACGTAAGCGCCGCTGTTGATACTGCACGCCGTGATCGCCGCGAAGAACGGATCGACGCGCTGCCCTGAGATGACGGGAAGCGCGAAGTAGATCAAAAAGATCTGCACCAGGAGCGGCGTGCCGCGCAAAAAGTCGATGTACGCCATCGCCAAAAGGCGCAGCGGCTTGAGCTGGGAAATGCGCGCCACACCGACGATGAGACCGATGACGACGCCGAGCGCGACGGAAATCGCCGTGATCTTTATCGTCACAAGCGCACCGATGAGCAGTATGGGGAACGAACTCACCGCCAGATCAAAATCAAAATTCATTCCTGCACCTCACGACCATCCTCAGTCGGCCTTCTTGCCGAACCACTTCGTGTAAATCTCGTCGTATTTGCCGTTTTCCTTGAGTTTCTTCAGCGCCGCGTCAACTTTTTTCTGCATCTCCTGATTGTCCTTCGCCATAGCGATGCCGTAGTCCTCGGACGTCAAGAGTTCCTTGACGACGCGCACGTCAGTCTCACCGCTCTTGGCAATGTAGTAGTCGTTGACCGGACGATCATTGACGACAGCCTGCACGCCGCCCGCCTTAAGCTCAAGGAAGGTGTCCGCCGAGCTGTTGAGTTCCTTGACCTGGATGTCGGGATTCTTCTTGACTTCCTTCGCACTTGTCGTACCGATCTGCACGGCGACCGTCTTGCCTGCGAGATCCGCAAAACCGTTGATGTCCTTATTGTCTTTCTTAACGACGATCGTCAAACCCGACTGATAATACGGCTCCGAAAAGAGCACGTTCTTCTTGCGCTCGTCATTGATCGTCATACCTGAAATCGAGATGTCAATGTTCTTCGATACGAGCGCCGGAATCAGACCGTCAAAGTTGATGTTTTGGATTTCCGCCGTCATGCCCATCTCTTCTGCCACAGCACGCGCGAGATCCATGTCGAAACCCTCGTACTCCTTGCCGTTCTCACTCTGGAACTCAAAGGGAGCAAAGTCCGCATTCGTACCGACGCGCAGCGTCTTGGACGCCGAACCCGAATCCCCCGAGCCGCCGCAGCCGGCGACAGCAAACGAAGCCGCAGCCAGAAGCCCCACAGCGCCGAGCAGCATCTTCTTCATTTTCATGAATAATTCCCCTCCTAGAAAGCCTTCCCTAAACAAACATAAAGAAGCCCGGGATGCCCCGAGCCTTCTCGCATCGCATATTATTATAGCACAGAAATAAGCGCATAGCCATAGTGCATTTTTCGCGATTGCGCCATTTTCGATTCCCGCTCATTCGCGCGGCATGGCAAGGCGCAGGGCGTCTTTGAGCGTCGCCGCGCCGAAAATCTCGATGCCTGCCACGCGCTGCAAGCGTTCGGCGTTTTTCTGCGGCAAGATCGCGGCGCGAAAGCCGAGCTTGGCGGCCTCTTTCAAGCGCACGTCAGCTTGGCTGACGGCGCGGACTTCACCCGAGAGCCCGACTTCACCGAAGATGATCGCCTTGGGGCGCACGAGACGATTGGCAAACGACGACGCCATAGCGACGCAAAGCCCGAGGTCTGCGGCAGGCTCGTCGATCTTGATGCCTCCCGCAACCTTGATGTAGACATCGCACGCGCCGATCGGCAGCTTGACGCGCTTTTCAAGGACAGCAAGCAGGAGCTGGATGCGCTTTACATCGACCGAATCCGCCGTGCGCCTCGGCGGCATGTAGGGCGTCTCGGCGACGAGCGACTGGATCTCGACGAGCAGCGGCCGCGTACCTTCGACCGTCGGCACGACGACCGTGCCGCTGTCCGGCTCGCGGTCGGACAAAAAGAGCTTGGATGCGTCCGGCACATCGAGGAGTCCCGTGTCGCGCATCTCGAAAAGTCCGAGTTCATTCGTGCTGCCAAAGCGGTTCTTGACGGCGCGCAGGACGCGAAACTGGGCGCCCTTCTCACCCTCGAAGTAAAGCACGGTGTCGACGATGTGCTCCAAGACGCGCGGTCCTGCAAGCGTGCCGTCCTTCGTGACGTGACCGACGACGAAGGTGGCGACGGCGTGCGTCTTGGCAAGGCGCAAAAGCTCGACGCTGCACTCGCGCACTTGACTGACGCTGCCCGGCGCACTCGTCACATCGGGGCGGAAGATCGTCTGAATCGAGTCAATGATCAAAAGCTCCGGCTTGACCGCTTCGATATGCGCCGTGATGCGCTCAAGATTCGTTTCGCTGACGACGAAGAGATCGACGGCAATCGCTCCAAGGCGGTCGGCTCTCATGCGCACTTGGCGCGTGCTCTCCTCGCCCGTCACATAGAGCACGCGCTTCTTCGTGCGTGCGATCTCCGCCGCCACGCGAAGCGTCAAGCTCGACTTGCCGACGCCGGGATCGCCGACGATCAAGACCATCGAGCCGGGGATCACGCCGCCGCCCAAGACGCGGTCAAGCTCACCCGAGCCTGTCAAAAAGCGTGGCATGTCCTCGACGGCGACCTCGCCGACGGCGACGGGCTTTGCGCCGTCGGAAAGCCCAAGCCTAAGCCCGTCGCCCGCCGCTTCGGGTGCGGCGACCTCCTCGACAAGCGTGTTCCATGCGCCGCAGCCCGGGCATTTGCCCATCCACTTGGGCGTATCGTAGCCGCACGCTTGACAGACGAACACGGTCTTTTTCTTCTTCGCCAAACTCATTCCGCCTTTCCTCGCCCTACCATCAGCGAGCGCCGCACGAAAAGAAGCAGCGAACGCACGAGCCAAAGCGGCGCCCACGCCATATTCAGAAGCAAATTCCCTGCGGAAGCTGCGCCGTTCGGCGCGAGCTTATTGCACTGCGCTCGCATGAAGAACATCCTTTTTCTTCTTTGACGTTTCTTTCGGCTGCTTCTTGACGAAGTCCAGACGCTCGCCGACCTTCTTGACGTAGATCGTATCGCCTCGCCCGAAGTCGCCCTTCAAGAGCCTTTCGGCGATCTCGTCCTCGATGAGCTTTCGTATCGCACGCTTCAACGGGCGTGCGCCGTACTTGAAGTCCGTGCCGTTTTCAACGAGCTTCGCCTTCGCCGCCGGACTGACTTCGAGCGCCATGCCTTTTTCCGACAGGCGGCTCTCCACCTCGCGCAGCATGATATCAACGATCTTTACAAGCTCTTCCTTGCCGAGCGGACGAAATACAAGCATCTCATCGACACGATTCAAAAACTCGGGGCGAAACACGCGCTTGACCTCTTCAAAAACGCGCGTTTTCCCCCTGTCGTAAGCGTCGCCGAGCGTCTGCAGACCCGCCGTGAAACCGAGCGCCGTCGAGTGCTTGAGGTAGTCGGCGCCCGCGTTCGACGTCATGATGATGACCGTGTTCTTACAGTCCACCGTGCGCCCCTGCGCATCCGTCAGCCGCCCGTCGTCCAAGACCTGCAGAAGCACGTTGAAGAGATCGGGATGCGCCTTTTCCACCTCGTCGAGCAAGATGATCGAATACGGATGGCGGCGCACGGCTTCCGTCAGCTGACCGCCTTCTTCATAGCCCACATATCCCGGGGGAGCGCCGACGAGCTTCGACACGGTGTGCTTCTCCATATACTCAGACATATCGAAGCGCACGATCGCTTCTTCCGTGCCAAAGAGCGATTCCGCCAAGGCACGCGCAAGCTCCGTCTTGCCGACGCCTGTAGAGCCAAGGAAAAGAAACGAGCCGATGGGACGCTTCGGATCCTTGAGCCCTGCACGCGCACGGCGCACTGCCTTGGCGACCGCCGTCACGGCTTCCTCCTGTCCCACAACGTGCGCCGCAAGAATCTGCTCCAAATGCAGCAGACGCTCCGATTCCTTCGCGGCAATATCTTTCACGGGAATGCCTGTCCAAAGCCCGACAGCATCGGCGATATCGTCCGCCGTGACCGTGACATCTTTCATCTCGCGCTCCTGCCAGCGATCCTTCGCAGCGGCAAGATCGTCCTTCAAGGCGCTTTCCTCGTCGCGCAAGGATGCCGCACGCTCATAGTCCTGCAGCTTGATCGCCGTGTCCTTCTCCGCGCCGAGCTTCTTCAAACGCTCTTCCAGCCGCTTGATCGAAGTCGGCAGCACGACGGCTTTCATGCGCGATTTCGACGCTGCCTCGTCCATGAGGTCGATCGCCTTGTCCGGCAGACAGCGGTCGGGAATATAACGATGCGACAAGCGCACCGCCGCCTTCAATGCCTCGTCCTTGATCTTCGCATGATGAAACGCCTCGTACTTCGGGCGCAGTCCACAGAGGATCTTCTCCGCCTCATCCGTCGTCGGTTCCTCGACGAGAATGCTTTGAAAGCGGCGTGCAAGGGCAGAATCCTTCTCGAAATATTTCTTGTACTCTTTGAGCGTCGTCGCGCCGATGATCTGCACCTCACCGCGCGAAAGGGGCGGCTTCAAGATATTCGCAGCATCAAGCGAACCTTCTGCCGCACCCGCACCGATCAGCGTGTGCATCTCGTCGATGAAGAGAATCACGTTGCCGCTCTTCATGACCTCATCAAGGATGCCCTTCAAACGCTCCTCGAATTCGCCGCGGTACTTCGCACCCGCCACCAGTCCCGCCATCGGCAGGGAAACGATGCGCTTAGGCTGCAAAAGACGCGGCACGGCGCCCGTGGCGATTCGCGCGGCAAGACCTTCGGCGACCGCCGTCTTGCCGACGCCCGGTTCTCCGATGAGGATCGGATTGTTCTTCGTGCGCCTGGACAAGATCTGCACAACTCGCTCGATCTCCTTTTCCCTGCCGATCACAGGATCGAGCTTGCCGTCCTTCGCCAGCCGATGGATGTCCCTGCCGTACTTGTCCAAGAGCGGCGTGCCCGTGCCGCTCTGCACGGGCGCGCCCGAACGGCGGCGGCGCTCCGGCTTCAAAAACTCCTCGCCTGCCCGCGTACCGCCGAGCATATCGACGACCGCCGCGCGCACGATATCAAGATCGGCGCCAAGCGAAATCAGGACGCTCGCCGCCACCCCTTCATTTTCACGAATCAGCCCCAAAAGGATATGCTCCGTGCCGATGTAATTGTGTCCGAAAGAACGTGCTTCCTCGACGGCAAGCTCCATCACACGTTTAGCGCGCTCCGTGTAGTACGATGCGTGCCGCTCCTCTACCTCACGGCTGTCCAGCATCCCCTCGATACGCGCGCGCACATGACCGAAATCCAATCCTAGAGAACGCAGCGCACGCGCCGCGACGCCCTCCCCCTCGTGCAGCAGACCCAAGAGAAGATGCTCCGTGCCGATGAAGTTCTGCTCCAACTCCTGCGCTTCATACTGAGCCAGTTCCAGCACCTTGAGTGCGCGGCCCGTAAAGCGGTTCATCATAAAAATTCCACCTTTTATCAAGGGGTCACTGATCATTTCAGCGCCGCCTAAAAAGCGCTTTTCCTGCGCTTCATCCGCCTGCCGCTCTATCGCGGCGGGGAGCTCATCATATCTATTGTGTACTTTCCAATATTTGGCGAACGACTTGTGCCCGTTTCCTATCTATTTCATTCTTCGACATGTTCTCATTTCCTGCCAGACCGCAAAGATAATTTGCCCGACTCGCGATCAAAATATCGCCAAAAACACTCGACGCCAGCCCCTCAATGATGCCAAGATCGACGCCGAGCCGCACGCGGCTCAAAAGCGCGAGCGTTTCTCCGTCGCCCAGCGCACGCGCATAGTGCAGCACGCCGTATGCGCGCCATACCTCATCTTCGATGCGTTCCTTGTCGTAGAGCATGAGCGATTTCCTCGCCCGACGCTCCTGCGCGACGATCTCGCCGACCGATATGCGCAGGTTGTCACTGAGTTCACGCTCCGTCAGCCCCAAGGACAGCTTATTGGCGACGGCGAACACGTTGCCGGCGGACTCCGCCCCCTCGCCGTACATCGCTGTCATCGAGAGGCCGATCTGCGGCGATATATTGAGGATATTGCCGATGTTCTCCGTGTAGACCAGCCCCGGCAAATGAAGCATAACCGATGCGCGAAGTCCCGTACCGAGGTCGGTCGGGCAACTCGTCAGATAGCCGAGCTTTTCGTCAAAAGCAAAATCGAGCTTCGCTTCAAAGACATCATCGACGCGCGACGCCCGCTCGTACGGCGTCTTGAGATCGAAGCCCGCTGTCATCGCCTGAATGCGCAGATGGTTCTCCTCGTTGATAAGGATGCTCATAGAGCGGTCGTTGCTGATGTATGCGCTGCGGTGTGCGGGATTCTTAAGCAAAATGCGGCTGATGAGCTGCTTCTCCCATAGCACGTTCTGCTCAAGCGCCGTACACTTCGAAAGCTCGACGCCATCGAACGGCTCATCGAGCGCTTCCTCCACATCGCCGAGTACGGCGGCGGTACGCTCTGCCACCTCGGCAAGCTGCCCCAAGTCCGCACGATTGGGAAAAGGAAGTTCCCGCAGGTTGCGTACGAGACATACGCGGCTCGCCAGGACGACATCATTGTCCGTGCCGTCAGCCATGAGCCAGTCGAGATGCGACCCTGAAAAAAGTTCATCCCTCGCCATCACGATTCGCCCCCTTTTGCTGCTGTCTCACCGTCAAAAGGAGCCGCCCCGTCCCCCGCATCATGCGCCTGTGCCTTCTTCTGCGCGGCAAGCTGCACAGAAAGCGCTCGTATCTCATCGCGGTACTGTGCCGCCTTCTCGTACTCCTCCTTCGCGACTGCACGCTCCTGCGCAGTGCGCAGACGCTCGATGCGCTGCTTGAGCGCGAGCGCACCGCCCGCCCGCTTCGGAATCTTGCCGCGATGATTGCCCGCGCCGTGGAGCCGCCGCAAAAGCGGCGTCAGTTCCTCACGAAAAGCCTCGTAGCAAACGCTGCAGCCGATCTTTCCCTGCTGTGCGAAATCACGAAAACTCATACCACAGTTCGGACAAGTGAAAAGCGTTTCCTCGTCGGTCGGCTTTTCCTCCGCCGTCGCTTCCGAAGGCGCAGGCATGTGCTGAATCACGCCCTTGATGAAATCGTTGATCGAGTAATCCCCGCCGCTCATACCCGCCATCGCCTTGCTGTAACGCGCTGCACAATCGCGGCAGAGATTCATCTCCGTCGTATCGTCGTTTTTCAAGACGATGAAGTGCACACGCGCTTCATTCTTTTTACAGTCATCACAAAGCATGGATTCCCCTCCTCACGAAAACTTTTCCAGTGTCAAAAGCAGTGAACGGATAAACTTCAAACGATCCTTCGGCTTGAGCTTCTTGTACGCCGTCGTCACCGACTGCATGACAAGCGCCGCCTCGCGCGTCGTTATCATCTGATGCTGCACGAGATAGCGCACCATCGACTGCACCAACTCCGGCTCCGATTCCTCCGTCAACTTCTCGATCATGTCCTGATAGACGAGATTTTGCAGCGGCACCTGCACGATGCGGATGAAACCGCCGAGACCGCGCCGTGATTCGACGGCAAAGCCTTTTTCCTGCGTAAAGCGCGTATTGAGCACATACGAGATCTGCGACGGCGCACACGAGATCTTATCGGCAAGCTCCGTGCGCCGAAGCTCCACCTTGCCATCCTGCTGCGCCGCCAACTGCCGCAGGATATATTCTTCAATCAAATCAGCAATATTGCTGCTCATAGTATCACCCTGCCTAAAATTTTACTGCCGAAAACACTCGGCGTTATTCTGACCATTTGATTTTTACCTCATTATATTTGTCTTTTTGACCTTTGTCAATGAGAAATCATCACACGGATACCGCCCTACGCTTCCTGCCCTTACAGCTTCAAATCCCTTCAACTCTACAAAAAATATGCTATAATAGTATCGTATTTCGTTATGTTTGTTTATCTTTGATTTTTCGCCAACAAAATATCCTATCCAAACATCGATCAGCGAAAGAGAGCGTTCCCGTGCATGTTATATTTTACGAAACAGAAAACGGAACTGTCCCTGCGAAAGATTTCATCTTCTCACTCGACCCAAAGCTCAAAGCCAAGGTCTTATATGTCATTGACAAACTGGAATCGCGTGGCTCCAAGCTACGACTTCCGGATTCAAAAGAACTGTCTGACGGAATTTTTGAATTACGAGCCATATCCGGCAGCAATATCGCCCGTGTCTTGTATTTTTTCATCATAGGAAATACTGCTGTTTTGACAAACGGGTTCATCAAAAAGACCCGCAAGACGCCGCTAAATCAAATCCTGCTCGCAAAAAATACCATGACGACTACAAAAGGAGGAATCCCATATGATAACATGGCATGAAGTTCGTAAAGAACTATTGAGCGACCCCGAAGTGCAGCATGAATACAATATTTTGAAACGGGAAGAGGATGCCAAACAACGGACGACGAACCGTGTTGAAAAATCTCACAGAAAGCCTCCCTCCACACCATCACATTCTTCTCCACCAACTTACGCTTGATACGCTTGAATCTTCCGTACAGATTATCGGGAAAACGTATCACGAAATACGACTCCATGCAACAAAAACAGGGGCAGCCCCGTAAAGCCGAAACGGCTTCGCGGGGCTGCCCCTTCCTTATGTCCGTCTGCGACGGGATTTCAAACGCAAACCGATGCCCTAATCTCAAATCTCGATCTTACCTGCATTCAAAAGCGCTTCTCTCGCTTCTTTGACAAGTTCTTCGATGATCGTCTTGACCGGCTCGATCTTCTTGAGCGGCAGAAGGCTCTGCCCCGCCTGCATCATGCCGTTTTCAACATCGCCGTCAACAGCGGCGAGTTTGTTCGTGCCTGTCGCGCGCTCGATGAGTTCTTCTTTCGTCGCTTTGCCCGAGAACTCCAGCGCAACAAAATCCTCTGAGAACTTGTTCTTGATGCCGCGCACCGCGCCGCCGATCGAAACGCCCGTAACGATCGTATCCGTATCGACCGCCTCGATGAGCTTCTCCTTCATCTTCGGATGCACATGGCACTCCTCGGCGACGAGGAAGCGCGTCCCCATCTGCACGCCCGCCGCGCCCATCAAAAGCGCCGCCGCCATGCCGCGTCCGTCGGCGATGCCGCCCGCCATGACGACGGGAATCTTGACCGCAGGAATGACCTGCGTCATCAGCGCCATCGTCGTCAATACGCCGATGTGACCGCCCGCTTCCATCCCTTCGACAACGATCGCATCCGCACCCGCCGCCTCGATACGCTTCGCGAGCTTCACGTTCGGCACGACGGGAATCGTCTTGACGCCCGCGCTCTTGAACTTCTCCAAGAACGGGACGGGATTGCCCGCGCCGAGCGTCACGAAAGCCGGCTTCTCACGGCAAATGACCTCGACGATCTCATCTTTGTTCGGCGCCATGAGCATGACATTGACGCCGAAAGGCTGATCGGTCAGCTCCCGCGCTTTCCGGATCTCCTGCTCGACCCACTCGGTCGAGCGACCGCCCGCCGCGATGATGCCCGCACCGCCTGCATTCGATACCGCCGCCGCGAGTTCTGCGTCCGCGATCCAAGCCATCGCGCCCTGAATGATCGGGTACTTGATGCCCAAAACTTCCGTGATGCTCTTTGCCATAATGTTTCCTCCATTCGTCTGCTTCTATGTCCATCATTTTTCATCTTCTCGTCAAAGCGCCAACTCCATCAGAACCTCGTCCGTATCGAGGTCGAGAATCGTGATTTTCTCATCCGTCATCAAGGCGATGGTCGCCCTGCCGTCTTCACGCTTGGAAAGCGACGGCGAGCCGGGATTGACGAACACGGCTGCACCGCGCTTTTCCAAGACGTTCGTGTGAATGTGCCCCGTGATGAATACGTCGGCACACATCACACGCGCCGCCTCATCTTTCGCGGCGTCGCTCTCAATGAGATGTCCGTGCGTCGCGACGATGCGCCTGCCGCCCGCAAAAGCGTAAGCGTAAGGGGCTTGAATCGGCGTTCTGAGTACGAGCTGGTCAACCTCGGAATCACAGTTGCCGCGGCAGATGAGAACGGGCGGCGCACTCGCGTTGATTTTCTCCGCAAGCCCTGCGGGGTTGTAGTCCTCCTTCATCGGGTTGCGCGGGCCGTGATAGAGCACATCGCCCGCATGAATGATGAGATCGGCGTCATGGAAATACTTCTCGTAGGCAAGCGCCCAGCGTTTCTCACAGCCATGCGTGTCGCTGATGATGCCGATTTTCATGACCTCACTCCTCAGCCGATCTTCTGCAGAAGGTTCGCCAGCTCCATCGCCGCCAAGGCGCAGTCGGAGCCTTTATTGCCCGCCTTCGTCCCCGCACGCTCGATTGCCTGCTCGATATTCTCCGTCGTCAATACGCCGAAAATCGTCGGCACGCCCGTCGAAAGCCCGACCTGCGCGACCCCCTTCGACACCTCGCTGCAAACGTAGTCATAGTGCGTCGTCGCACCGCGAATGACCGCACCGAGACAAATCACCGCGTCATACTTGCCGCTCTCCGCCATCTTCTTGGCGACGAGCGGGATCTCAAACGCGCCCGGCACCCAAGCGACGTCAATATCCTCTTCCTTCGTTTCATGACGATGCAGCGTATCGAGTGCGCCGCCCAAAAGTTTGCTCGTGATGAACTCATTGAAACGCGCCGCCACGATACCGATATGAAGACCCTTGCCTGTAATGAACCCTTCGATGGTCTTTGCCATATCCATCTCTCCTTACTTTTGCACCATCGCTACAAAACGATTATGCATAGCCGTATTATAATATCCCAATTTATGCAACGCATACCAGTCCTCGATCAAAGCCTCATCCGCAACATGCAGAGCAAGCAAGACTTCTCGGGCAAATTCCAACGGTGCAGAACCATTGGCTGTAACGGTATTCTTATCGTAAACCGCCTGCTTCGGCTGAAAATGCAATGCACCTTTATACTGCGAATCTGTCCATTGCAATTCAGACAAGCTGTTTCCAGTATGCTTCACAGCATCCAAAAACCCCGTCGCAGCCAAAAACCCTGCCGCATCGCAAATACCGCCGAGCAATCTGTCGTTTTGCGAGCAATGTTCGACAAGAGGAACCATCTTCCGTGCGCTTTCTTCACGCCATCGCATTCCTCCAATCAAAAGCAACGCTGCATAATCATCCGGCACAGTATCTATCGTATAATCCGGTACGGTTTGCAGTCCGCCGATGGAACGCACGCTCTGCTTCAAGAGCGAAACTGTCTTGATTTCAAATTTACCTTGCCCAAGCAAATGAATCGCCATCGACACATACGCTGCTTCCCAATCAGCATATTCTTCAAGCAGTACCAATAAAACAGTTTTCATTCGATCTCTCCTTTCCCAAAATCCAAACCATGAATCATGATTATTTCTCCAGATCTTCGTCGTTCAAGAGATGCCCCATCTTGACCTTTTTGACGCTCAAGTACCGTTTGTCGAACTTGTTTGCCTTGACGACGAGCGGCACGCGCTCGACGATTTCGAGGTTGTAGCCCTCAAGCCCCGCACGCTTGGCGGGATTGTTCGTCATGAGACGGATGCTCGTCAGGCCAAGGTCGGAAAGAATCTGTGCGCCGATGCCGTAGTCGCGGAGATCCGGCGCAAAGCCCAGCTCGACATTCGCCTCGACCGTATCCGCGCCTTTATCCTGCAGCTCGTAGGCACGCATCTTGTTCGCCAGACCGATGCCGCGCCCCTCTTGGCGCATGTAGAGCACGACGCCTTCGCCTTCCTTCTCGATGTTCTTCAAGGCGATGCCGAGCTGATCACCGCAGTCGCAGCGCATCGAGCCGAGCGCGTCGCCCGTCAGGCATTCGGAGTGGACGCGCACGAGCACATTCTTCTTGCCCGCGACCTCGCCCTTGACGACGGCAAGGTGGCATTTGCCGTCGAGCGTGCTCTCATACGCCTTGATCCGAAAATGGCCGTAGCGGCTCGGAAAATCAACGTCGGCGATCTGCTTGACGAAGCTCTCCGTGCGCTTCCTGTACTCGATGAGCGACTTGACCGTGATGATGTTCAGCCCATGCTTTTTCGCAAATTCCTTCAGCTCTGGCGTGCGCATCATGTGCCCGTCGTCCGCCATGATCTCGCAGCAAAGCCCCGCCGGATAGAATCCCGCCAGTCGCGCGAGATCCGTCGTCGCCTCCGTATGGCCCGTGCGGCGCAGCACGCCGCCCTCGACGGAGCGCAGCGGGAAAACGTGTCCCGGACGGCGGAAAGACGCAGGCTTTGCTTTCGGGTCAAGCAGCATCTTGATCGTCTGGCAGCGCTCGAACGCCGAAATGCCCGTATCCGTATTGTACGCGTCGATGGAAACCGTGAACGCCGTTTCATGATTGTCCGTATTGTTGGCGACCATCTGCCCGATGTTCAGCTCATCAAGACGTTTGCCGTCGATCGGCGTGCAGATCAGCCCCTTCGCGTACTTCGCCATGAAATTGATGTCCTCGGGCTTCACCGTTGCCGCCGCGATGATGAGATCGCCCTCGTTCTCGCGATCCTCATCGTCCACGACGACGACCATTTTGCCGTATCGAATATCCTCGATCGCCTGCTCTACTGTTGCAAAATCTGACATACTTACATCTCCTTATCTTTGGGAAACACGATCTTCCTTTCAGCCGCGCTTCCTTAAAATCCCTGCTCGCGCAGGAAACCCAAGGTCAAACCGCCCGCACTCCTCGGTGCGGCGTCGCCCGGCGCACGTCCTCCCGGAAAAAGTTTCTCCACATACTTGCCGAGAATGTCCGTCTCAATATTCAAACGGCTGCCGATGCGCTTTTCTCGCAAATTCGTGATCTCGCGCGTATGCGGAATGAGGCTGACCGTGAACTCCGCCGCCCCCGCGCGTGCGACCGTGAGACTGATGCCGTCGAGCGCGACCGAGCCTTTCTCCACGATGTAGCGCAGGAGATCGTCCCGCGCACGCACCGTCAGCAAGATGGCGTTGCCCTCTTCCTGCATCGCGGCGATCGTACCCACGCCGTCGATGTGACCGCTGACGATGTGACCGCCCAAGCGGCTTTGAAGCGTCAAGGCGCGTTCTAAGTTCACGCGGCTGCCGTGCCTAAGCTCTGCCAACGACGTGCGCCGCACCGTTTCGGGCATGACGTCCGCCGTAAAATGCGCCGCATCAAAATGCGTGACGGTCAGACAAATGCCGTTGACCGCGATGCTGTCGCCGAGGGCGACGTCTTCGAGCACCTTCGCCGCGCGTATGGCAATCTCGCCGCCCGCCAAGCGATCGAGCGTGCCGACTTCTTCAATGATTCCCGTAAACAAAGGCTACCTCGCTCCCTTCGCCGCATAGCCCGTGAGGAGCAGATCGTCGCCGAGCCGCTCCATCGTAAGATCCTTCAGCTCCACCGCATCGGCAAGCTCGGCAAAGCCCGCGCCCTCAACAGAAGTCAGCGCATCCGCGCCGCCCACGATCTTCGGCGCGATAAAGGCATGAACCTTATCCACAAGCCCCGCCGCAAAGAGCGAGAAATTCAGCGTGCCGCCGCCCTCGACAAAAACCGATGTGATGTCCCTCGCCGCAAGCAGTCGCATGAGCGCCAAAAGATCGACGCGCTCACCCGCACCCGCACAGACGACTTCGACACCCGCCGCCTGAAGAGCCGCGCAGCGCTCTTCGGGCGCGGCGCGTGTCACGGCGACGAGCGTCTTTGCCGCGCCGTCGCGGGCGACCTTCGCCCCAAGCGGCGTGCGTGCGCGGCTGTCGATGATGACGCGCAAAGGATTTTTTCCCGTGCCGTCCGTCAGCCGCGTCGTCAGCGACGGATCGTCCGATAGCACCGTGCCGATGCCGACGACGATGGCATCCGCCACATCGCGCATCTCATGCACGCGCCGACGCGCCGTTTCTCCCGTGATCCACTGCGAATTTCCCGCCGCCGTCGCGATCTTGCCGTCGAGCGTCATCGCTGTTTTGAGCGTGACAAACGGCAGCTTCTCCGTCACCCATTTGAGATATGCTTCGTTGAGCAGACGCGCCTCTTCGGCAAGCACCCCTACTGTCACTTCGACGCCCGCCGCTTCCAGCAGAGCCTTGCCGCGCCCTGCGACGAGCGGATTCGGATCGAGCATGGCGGTGACGACGCGCCGGACGCCCGCTTTGACGAGCGCTTCGGCGCACGGCCCCGTGCGCCCGTGGTGCGAACACGGCTCCAGCGTCACATAGGCGGTCGCGCCACGCGCGAGATCCCCCGCCATAGCGAGCGCATGAACCTCGGCATGAGGCGTGCCCGCCTTGCGATGCCAGCCTGCGCCGACGACACGCCCCTCGCGCACGAGAAGCGCACCGACGAGTGGATTCGGCGACGTGCGCCCTCGCGCATTCTTGGCGAGCAAAAGCGCCTCACGCATGAAATCTTCATCGCACTGCATCTTCCCGCCCCCTTCCTGTTTTTCCGCACAAAAAAAGACCGCAAAAAGAACGCTCTTTTCACAGTCTCCGCAACGCAACTTGCACGTCTTTTCCCATCCAGACTATACTGTCGGCTTCGGAATCACACCGAATCTGCCCAAAGGCTCGCGGGCTGCAGAAAGCACGAACAACGCAAGCGCTTCCTTCACCGCCGGTGGGGACTTTCACCCCGCCCCAAAGACTGCTTCTCCAAGAGAAAGAATACCATAAGACTAGGATATTTGTCAAGAATATTCTCCCCTCAGAGATGAGCCATGAAGCGTCGGAAACGGCTGGCTCCCATGTATTGCATAGAAGAATCCCCCGACAAAATGCTCGGGGGATTCTTCTATGCAATACACACTCATTCGTAGCGCAAAGCGTCGATCGGATCGAGTTTTGCCGCCTTTCTTGCGGGGTAGATGCCGAAGAAAAGCCCGATGCCGACAGCGAACGAGAAAGATACGAGAATAGGCATCGCCGTGATGACGGTCTTGAAGTCGCCGAAATGAGAGATGGCGACGGATGTGACATAGCCGAGACCGATGCCCAGAATACCGCCGACGACGCCCATGACGACGGATTCGATGAGGAATTGCAGCATGATGTTGCCAAACGTCGCGCCGAGAGCCTTTCGTATGCCGATCTCACGCGTACGCTCGGTCACGGAGACCATCATGATATTCATGATGCCTATGCCGCCGACGAGGAGCGAGATGCCCGCGATGCTTCCCAAAAGGATCGTCAGCATCGTCGTCTGCTGCGTCACCGTCTCAATGAGACTTGTGAGATTATTGACGGTGAAGTCGTTGTCCTTGCCATTTTGAATATGGTGCCGCTGGCGCAGGAGACTTTCCACTTCGCTCTGCACTTGAACGATCTTCGACGCTTCCGTGACCTGCAAGTTAATCATCTGCACATGTGTGATGCCCAAGAGACGCTCCTGCTCTGTCATCAAAGGCACGATGACGACATCGTCCTGATCTTGCCCCATAGACGACTGCCCCTTGCTCGCAAGAACGCCGATGATTTTAAACGGCTGGTTGTGAATGCGGATGTTCTTGCCGATAGGATTCTGACTGCCGAAGAGATTCGCCGCGACGGTCGGACCAATGACGGCGACGCGCTGTCGCTTGTCGTTGTCCGTCTGCGAGATGAAGGTGCCGACGGTCAGCGTGAGCGATCGGATCGACATATACTCGGGCGTCACCCCCATGACAACGGTGTTCCAGTTTTGATTGCCATAGACGATCTGATAGGAACGCTGCACGATCGGCGAAACATAGTCGATATTTTTGATCTTCTTCTTGATCGCGACGGCGTCGTCGTACTTCAAGGTCTCACGCGATCCTGCCGCGCCGCGAATGCCGCCCGAGTTCGCCGCGCCGGGCGTGACGATGAGCATATTGCTGCCTAGGCTTGCCATCGAGTCCTCGACGTTGCTCTTGACGCCCATGCCGACGGAGACCATAGCGATGACGGCGGCGACGCCAATGATGATGCCGAGCATGGTAAGGGCGGAACGCAGCTTGTTCGCAAACAGTTCATGCAGGGCGATGGTAATGCTTTCCCAAATCAACAAAGCTCTGTCCCTCCTATATGACGTCCATCTGGATGCCCCTGCCCTCATCGCGCGTGATGAGACCGTCGCGCACGAGAAGCTGACGGCTTGCACAGGCAGCGATATCCGGCTCATGCGTGACGAGGATGATCGTGCGTCCGGCAGCATGGAGCTTTTCAAAAAGCTCCATGATCTCATGCGTTGATTTCGTGTCGAGGTTGCCCGTCGGCTCGTCTGCCATGACGATGTGCGGATCGTTGACGAGAGCGCGTGCGATGGCAACGCGCTGCCGCTGTCCGCCCGAAAGCTCGTTGGGCTGGTGATCGGCACGGTCGGAGAGACCGACGGCTTCTAAGAGGTGCATCGCCCGCTCGCGCCGCTCTTTGCGGCTGACGCCCGCATAAACGAGCGGCAAGGCGACGTTTTCTGCCGCGCTGCTTTTCGCGAGCAGGTTGAAGTTCTGAAATACGAAGCCGATTTTCTTGTTGCGCGTGAGGGCGAGCGCATCGTCGGAGAGGTGCGCGACCTCTTCGCCGTCGAGCTTGTACGACCCCTGAGACGGGCGGTCGAGACAGCCCAAGATATTCATGAGCGTCGACTTGCCCGAGCCGGACGGTCCCATGAGCGCTGCGAACTCGCCCTTTTTTATCGTGAGATCCACGCCGGCAAGAGCGGCGACGATCTGATCGCCCATCGGATAAAGCTTCTTGATGCCTTTAAGCTCGATGGTCGCCGGCTCCTTCGCCGCGATCTGGCTTTCTTTCATTTGCTCCATGATCTTCCCTTTCCGCCTGCGTTACATCGGCGGGTGACCGCCGCCAGCCATGACGAACTGCGGCTGCGTCGCCGTGTAGGAAATGGATACGATCTCACCCTCCATCAAGCCGTCGAGGATCTCCACATAATCATCGCTGTAGATGCCCGTCTGAACGGGGCGGTTCTCCTTTGTGCCGTCAGGCATTTCGACGACGACGTAAGAGCCGGATGCGTCCGTCTTGAGCGCGGCAATCGGAATGGCAAGAGCGCTGGGCTTCGTCGCCGTCTCGATCTCAAGACGCGCCGTCATAGCAGGAAAGAGAAGATTGTCCGGGTCATCGACGTCGAGCGTCACATAGTAATAAATGACGCTTGCCGTCGAAGTCGTCGTGCTGCTTGACGAGGACACGGTCTGCCATGTGTTCGCCGTATCGGTCTGACTGATCTTCGTGACGCGCGCCGTAAACGTCTTGCCTGAATAAGCATCGACGGTAAAGGTCGCCTGCTGCCCGATCTTGATGTTGCCGATGTCCGTTTCGTCAACCTTCGCCATGATCTGCTTCTTCGACAGATCAGCGATGCGCATGATGACGGTCGGATAGTCCGTTCCCGCCGTCGCCATCGTACCTGCCGTCTTGGGCTTGCCGACGACGATGCCGCTGATCGGAGCCTGGATGATCGTCTCGGCAAGATCGGACTCCGCTTCTTCGAGCACGCTCTGCGCGGCGTCATAGTTGTACTGCGCATCCTCGTAAGTTGCCTGCGGATTGGCGCCGATGCTGTAAAGGTAGGCTTCGCGGTCGTACTTCGCCTTGGCGTTCGTGACCTTGAACTGCGCCTGATCGCGCTTCGTCGCGAGTGACTTCGCGTCGAGCGTCGCGACCGTCTCGCCTGCCGTCACGATATCGTTTTCCTTCACGAGTACGCTCTTGAGGCGTGCCGTGATCTTCGAGCTGACTTCAACGGAATCGACGGGAATGATCGTCCCCGTCGCCGATACCGTGGACTTCATCTCCACCCGCTCCACTCTCGCCGTCTCACCCGCAGTTTCCATCATCGCCTTTTCCGCCTGCTGCGCCTCATAGAAGCTATAGCCGCCGAAAGCGCATACCGCGAGAACAACGAGCGTCACAGCGATCTTCGCTTTCTTGCCGAAACTCTTCATGCCTTGCCTCCATTTCCGACCGCCGCTGCGGCTGCCGCCGTATCTGCCGACTCTTTCTCATCCGTCGCCTTTTCCTCGTATGCGGCAGGCGTTGCCTGCGTTTTTCCCGTCGATATATTTTCTGCACGGAAAGGAATGACCGTCGCATCTTGCCGCTCTTTTCGTGCTTTTTCATTCTCTTCGTAAGCGTGTACGGCATCCTTGCGGCTGATCTCAATTCTTGCAAGCGGTACGGCGTCCATAGCGTCCGCCGCACGCTGCTCGCTCTTTGTGAGGCTCTGCCCCACGGCGCTTTCCACCTGCGCCTTGCCGCGTGCAAAGTCGTACTGTGCGCCGATATGGTTCAGCTCCGCCTTCGAAAGCGCGAGCTGCGCGTCGATGACGTCGAGCATGATTCCTTCACCCGCACGATACTTCTCACGCGCGATGAAATAATCCTCCTTCGCCTTGTCGACGGCGTCCTGCGTCGAACGCAGGCGGTTCTCCGCTTCCTTCATGCCGAAGTACGCCGCGCGAATGTCATAATCGACGTCGTTTTGATCCTTTTCGAGCTGCAATCTTGCTGCATCGAGCGCCGCCTCCGCCGCTTCAATACGCGCCTTTTTCCTGCCGCCGTCGAAGATGTTCCAATTCAGCTGAACCCCCGCCGTCACACCTCGGCTGTCGGACGAAGCCGGCTCGAATTCTTTGTTCGCCGAAGCGGTCAAGGAAAAGTCGATCTGCGGTGCATAGCCTGCCTTGACGACCTCGACGTCAAGCTCCCTGCGGACGACATCATAGCTGTCGATCCAAAGCTCCTTGCGGCTCTTTGCGCCAAAGGCAAGACAGTCGGAAAGCGTCTGTGCAAAGGGGCTGTAGACGGCGTCGTCGGTGAGATGCAGCGGCTCTTCCCGATGCATATTGACGAGATTTCGGAGCTTCGCCAAGCTGATCTCGTAATCATTCTGTGACTTGATGAGCGTCTGCTGTGCATCAGAAAGCTCGACGGATGCACGCAGCACATCCATGCGAGCCTTAGCGCCCGCTGCAAAAAGCTGTTCGACATTCGTCAGATGCGCTTGGTAGTTGTCGACGGCTGCCTGATTCACGCCGACGGTCTTTTTCGCCTGCAAGGCGTTGTAATACGCCTCAATGACAGAAAGACGCAGCTTCTCCTCAGCACGCGCCGTCTTGAGCTGCGCCGTCAGAACGGCGATCTTCGCGCTGTCGATCCTGCCGCCGGACTTGCCGCCGTCCCATAGATTGACGCTGCCCTTCAATGCCGCGTCCAGCCCCGAAGACGTCGTATTCCGGCGATCGCTCCAAGTCCTGCCGAGCGAATAGCCGCCCGAAGCGTTGACGGAAAAATCATCGTCTCCCTTCGCCTCGTCAAGCGCCGCTATCGCCGCAGTCTCCGCCTGCTTCGTGATCCGAAGATCCGCATTCTGCACAAGCGCCAGCTCGACCGCATCCGCAAGCGAAAGATCCGCCGCCGCAGCTACAGATGAAAAGCCGCAAAGAAACGCCCCTGCCATGAGAAGCGTCCAAGGCTTTTTTCGCCGTATTTTCATGTCTCTCTCTCCTCCCCGATGGGTGTACTTCTGCTCACGCTGCCTATTATATCGTCCTTATCTGCGTGTCACAATAAGAAAACGCTGAGTTTTAAAGGGATTTAACGATTTTTCGCGAATGCTTTATCTTGGAATCTCATCCATGTACAGCATCATTTTCAAAATCCTTTCGTCAAATGGCAAAAAGAGATCTCCACAGAAAAAGGCAGCGCCTATACGCTGCCCATCCTCACGCCCCTGCCAATTTCTTCGCCTGCATTATGCCAAAGCCTTGATCTGTTCCTTCGCTATAGCGACATCTCTACAGCGCTGCTCATAAACCTGCCGATCAAACTCCACAAGCGTGACAAAGCACTCCGCATATTCAGCCGTATCGATATCGTTCACACGGCTCGCCTTAGGATACGCCTCTTCCGCCACATTCTCAAGCAGGCAGCCGATCGCATCCTGCGCCATCCACATCGCAGTTTCCAGCGTATCTCCCTCGGTGAAACAACCGTCAATATCGGGTACTGTCACCGTATAGCCGCCCTCCTGCGCCGTTTCGAAGATGGCGGGATAATAGTGTTTCACGAATCATGCGCCCCTTTCCCATCACGCAGTTTTTCCAATAAACCTGCCTGTTTCAAAATTTTATGTTCCAACCCCTTACCCAATACTCCCGTATGTATCGGTACAATCGTCGTTTTTCCCGTTGCAATATTTTTCATCTTTTGATGTGAACCGGAGCTTGATGCTGCCGCTGCAAAGCCATGCGCTTCAAGCAATCGTATCATTTGCTTCGCCGTCATCGGCATTTGCATCACCTCGTATATATATATTATATCATGTGTGGATTCTATGACCAAGATATATATTTCCTCATGAAAGGAAGTTTCTCTCCATGCCCGATCAAAAGTTTTCCCGTGCGCTGCAAATCCTTCGACAGACCTTCGGCTACCGGAGCTTTCGCCCTGCGCAGGAGACAGTCGTCAAAAGTCTGCTCGATGGGCGTGAGACGGTCGCCGTCATGCCTACGGGCGCGGGAAAGTCGATCTGTTTCCAAGTTCCCGCACTGCTCCTTCCGGGCGTCACGCTCGTCATCTCCCCTTTGATCTCGCTCATGAAAGATCAAGTCGATGCGCTCAAAGAAGCTGGCGCACCTGCGACGTTCATCAACAGCTCGCTGCCGCCGGCAAAAACGCACGCACGGCTCGACGCCATCGCCAGCGGCGCGTACAAGATCGTCTACGTCGCCCCCGAGAGACTTGAGACCGACTTCTTCCAAGCCGTCCTAAAGAAGCAGCTCGTTTCCTTCATCGCCATCGACGAAGCGCACTGCCTGTCACAGTGGGGGCACGACTTTCGCCCGAGCTACCGCGCCATCGCGCCCTTCATCGCGCGTCTTTCCGAGCGCCCCCTGATCGGCGCGTTCACAGCGACGGCGACGCCGCGCGTCAAGGATGATATCATCTCACTTTTAGATCTGCGCCATCCTGCGGTGCATGTTGCAGGCTTTGACCGCCCGAACCTCTTCTTCAGCGTGCTCACCGGCGTCGAGCGCAGGGATTTCGTCGCGAACTACCTGCGCACGCACCGCGATGACGCCGGCATCATCTACTGCGCGACACGCAAAGAGACGGACGCCTTGAGCCATTTCCTGCAGCAAAAAAAATTCGCCGTGCGTTCCTACCATGCGGGACTCAGCGACGAAGCGCGCACCAAGGCGCAGGACGACTTTCTCTACGACAACGTGCAGGCGATCGTCGCGACGAACGCCTTCGGCATGGGTATCGACAAATCCAACGTACGCTTCGTCATCCACTACAACATGCCAAAGAACATCGAATCATACTACCAAGAGGCAGGCCGCGCCGGACGCGACGGAGAGCCGGGCGAGTGCATTCTGCTCTTTTCGCCGCAGGACGTCATGACGCAGAAGTATCTGATCGACGTCTCGACCGAAGATGCGTCGCGCAAAGCGCACGAACTCGGCTGCCTGCAAAAGATGTCCGACTACTGCCATACGCCCGAATGCCTGCGCGCCTTTATCCTGCGCTACTTTGGCGAAAGCTCGCCCGCCGCCTCGTGCGAACACTGCAGCAGCTGCAAAGGCGACTTCGAACGGCGCAATGTGACGATTGAAGCGCAGAAGATCTTTTCCTGCGTCTATCGTATGCACGGACGCTACGGCATGACGCTGACGGCGCAGGTGCTCAAAGGCTCCGCCGAACAGCGCGTGCGCACGCTGCACCTCGACGCGCTGTCAACCTACGGCATCATGAAGGATCAGACGCTCGCTGCGATCAAACTCTCCATTCAGCGCTTCATCGCCACGGGCTATCTGACGCTCACGGAAAGCGAATACCCGCTTCTGCAGCTCGCCGAACCCGCCTACGCCGTCCTTCGCGGCAAAGAGCAAGTCTTTCAGAACTTCCCCAAGAAGCAGAAAGAAACGCCCGTCGATCTCTCCCTCTTCGACTACCTGCGCACCCTCCGAAAAGAACTCGCCGCACGCGACCAAGTGCCGCCCTACGTCATCTTCTCCGATGCGACGCTTCGCGACATGTGCCGAACGCTGCCCGAAACGCTTGACGACTTCCTGCATGTCAAGGGCGTCGGCGAAAGGAAATGCGAACGCTACGGCGAAGCCTTCCTCGCGTGCATCAAAGAACATCGCGCATAAAGGCGGCGCAGAAGCTTTCATCACCGCCCCTGCGCCGCCTGTAGAAGCACACGAAAACGAACGCCTTACGCCACCTTGCGAAATACATGCAGTCCGATGAGAAGCTGGAAAAAGAGCAAAACAGCAAGCAGCGCAAAGGACGCCAGCAGGCTCGTGCTGTGTGCGATAAAGCCGATGGCGGCAGGTCCCATAAGCACGCCAAGATAGCCAAACGTCGATACAGACGCGACCGCTGCATTGAGCGGCATATCCTTTTGTCTGCCCATCAGTGAGAAGAAAATCGGCACGATATTCGCACAACCGAAGCCGATGGCAAAGAAGCCCAGAAAGATGAGCGACGCAGCGGATGAACCAATCACAAGCAAAAATCCCGCGATGGCGATAAGCAAGCCAAAGAGAACGACGCGGCGCGCCCCCAGACGATTGACGACCGCATCGCCCAAAAGACGCATGAGGAGCATCGCCGCCGAAAAAGAGGCAAAACCCGTACCTGCAAGCGATATGTCCATCGCGCACACCTCCGTGAGAAATACGCCCGACCAGTCCATGACCGCGCCTTCAAGCAGAAACGAAACACCGGTGATCAAGGCGATAAAAATGACGATTCCGCGAGGCACAGCGATCTTCTTGCCACCGGACGAACTCCTTCCCGCAAGCAGAAAGCGCGTGAAAGAAAGCGTCAATAGCACCATGAGAATAGACGAGCACGCCGTCGCACCCAAAGCTGTAAATCCGAATGAATGCCATACGGCAAAAAGCCCCGCACCCATGAAGCCGCCCATGCTCCAAAGCGCGTGCATACCGCTCATCACACGCTTCTTCAAAAGCTGTTCGACGCGCACGGCATGAATGTTGACCGTGACATCAAGAATGCCCATCGCTGCACCGAACGCAAGAAGCGCAGGCACAGCGAGGCAGATGTCCCCCACCGCAGCGAGCGAAAGCAGAAGCGCGGCGAAAACGAGCGAATCGACAGCAAGCACCCGGCGACAGCCGAATCTTCCCGCCAAAAATCCGGCGATCGGCATCGTCAGAAGGGATCCGACGCCGATGCAAAGGAGCAGCAGCCCGAGTACATCCTCGGCGACGCCGAGGCGCGCTTTCAAAAGCGGCACAAGCGGCGCCCACGACGCCGTGCCGAAGCCGCCGACAAAGAAAAAAGCCTGATTGGCTCGATGCAGCAAGCTGCGCGAATGCTCAACAGGCAAATCATTGTGTTGCATAATCCTACCTCAATCCCAAACCCTGCAGGGAAGTCAAACAAAAAATATATCGTCTAACACCGCCTGGGACATCTCATCCTGCTTTCAGTATAGCATCCTATAACGCATACAGCAAGCTACACGAAACGGCAGGGAAATGCGCGTAAAAGTCGAATAATAATACATATATACTAAGTCCAAGGGAGGAATCATTCGTGACAACTGAGGATTTTGATGCACTCGTCGATCTTGTACTCACGAGCAGGCGACAGCCGCCGAGTGTGCTTTTTTCCGGCGGTTTTGGCGACTGGCACGCGCGTGCGCGGCTCGGACATTTTCTGGCGATGCAGGAAATCGGCAAGACGGAAGAAGCGCTTGCGCTTTTCCACTCCGTTCTCGATCAAGAAGTCGACGAGGGAAACAGCGAGGATATTGAAGAAAAAATCTTCGCCTTGCAGCGCCTGAGCGAAATCGAACACGCTGCGAAGGAGAACGATGCCGCGCTCGAACATATAAATCTCGCGATCGAGCTTGCCGAAGGTACGGACTACCTATATAAATTCATCCTGCGCGGCGAGCTTTGGGCGGCACGCTGGAACATCCTGCACGACATGGGACGCGCTGCCGAAGCCGAAGCCGAATGCGACGAACGCATCGCCGCCTACGAGAACATCCCCGTCAAGCACAACAGCTATCTATACTACGGCTACCGCTTCAAGGCGCAGCTCGCCGCCGAGCGAGGCGTCGTCCTCGTCGCGAAAGACTATATGCACATGGCGCTGCACGAGATGGACATTCCCGCAAAATACGAAGAAGCACTCGAAAAGGCGTTCTCCGCCACGCACGAGAACGCCTCTTGGATATTGCATGAGATCGACCGCGCCACACCGCGCCCCGAACTTTTCTCTTGGGATATTTAAGGCATGACTGCCTTTATCCATGCTTCCTTAACATCGTCAGCCTTCAATCGGATGTTTCAGCCGCATCTTCCATCTGCTTCTTCACTTCGCTGCGCTTTTTGCGCCGCTCCTCGAAGAAACGTTTCATGACAGCGCGGCACTCGTCCTCAAGAACGCCCGCGCGCATCTCCAGCTGATGATTGAGCGCAGGATGGCTGACGATGTTGAAAAGCGACTCGCACGCGCCCGCTTTCACGTCCGGCGCACCGTAGACGACACGATCAACGCGGCTCATGACGAGCGCACCCGCACACATCGGGCAAGGCTCAATCGTGACATAGAGCGTCAGCCCCGACAAACGCCAGCGCTCAAGCTTCCTCGCCGCCTTTTGGAGCGCGATGATCTCCGCATGTGCCGTGCCGTCATGCCACGTCTCACGCATGTTGTGTCCACGCGCAACGATCTCTCCCGCAGCATCGACGAGTACAGCGCCGATGGGTACCTCGCCTGCATCAAACGCCGCCTGCGCTTCCTTAAGCGCTTCCTGCATAAAGCGGGCATCATCCAACATGGATACGACTCGCAAGACCGGACAGATCAAGCGTCTGTCCGCTTCGATAAAACAGCGACTGCGTAGCACGGTTCACATCGAGATGATACGCTTCCGGCACGGCATCCTGCTCTCTTTCTTCACGGCTCTTTTTATTCTTCTCCATCGCCGAGTCGAGCATACGCTTGAAGTTTTCCTTCTTGTTCCCGCCCTCGCCGTCTTTCGCCTCACGGCGACGCACATCATAGACGGCGCCCCTCATGCGGGTAATTTTTGCAACCTTGTCAATCATGACGGACACCTCCTAAAATCCAAGGGGTTTGAAGTACCGAATTTTTATTTCCCCTTGTGCATTTTATATCGTCTAAATCCAGCGCCGTCTTAATAAAAAACCTAAACTTTCTAGGCTTTTTGTCTTATTAAATTTTCCCAAGAAAGGAGACTTCCTCATGGCAAATCTTTCGCAGCAAAACATGACCGCAGATCATGTGAATCAGCTGACCTATCGCTTCCTTGCAGCCGTTTCCCTCGTCGTATTCTTACTCTGGCTCGCAGGATTGATCTTCCTCGATCCGAATCCCTACGCACTCTACATTATCGTAGGCTTGATTCTCGCCGCCGTCACGCTCGGCGCAGGAAGCAGTGCACGCAAAGAGAAAACGACGGCAAAAGGCAGTACGGAAGATGTCGAATTTCTCAAAGCACTGCCCGAGGATTTTCAAATCTTCATGAATGTGAGCATCGGCGTGCGCACGAACCTCGATGCTGTCATCGTCGGAGCAAACGGCGTCTTCATCGTCGATGTAAAAACGCGCTCTGGCAAGATCGAGCCGACGCCAGGCAGCGACTGGATTCGTCACAAGGTCGGCAGCAAGGGTACACCGTACCGGGTACCGATGAAGAACCCTCTGCAGCAAATGAAACGCGACATCCGTGAATTGCAGTCGTATCTCGCATCCTTCGGCGTGCGCCCGTGGATCGAAGGCAGCGTCTATTTCACACGCGCAGAATTCGCCGAAGAGATCGACGGCTGCTACACCTCTGCAGACGATGTGCTGAATCATATCAAAAACTTCCCCGACGATCATCCTCTGTCCGAAGAAGAGCAAAAGACCACCGCCGAAGCGCTCGCCGAACGCCTGTAAGCGCAAAGAAAAAGGGCGCCCGCCGGCGCCCTTTTTCTTTAAATCCCCTTCACACTGTCCGGCAAATGAAACTTCATCACATCGCCGCCGCCCGCCGGCTGAATCGTCAATACCGCCGGATGCTCGTCCTCATCCAGCTCAAATACAAGGCTCGCCGTCGCCACCGCACCGGCAGGAATGTCAACGGCGCTGAATACCGGCGTCCTTTGGGCGGCAAGCGCCGCCATGCCGTCCTTCGATACGCTGTGCCGCCCCTCCTTGCTGTCCATGAGCGCCATCCCCTGCGGCACGACGCTCACAGGCTTCTTGTCAGAGTTCGCAATCGACGCCTTGACGATGAGGAACGGCCCCTTTGCTTTCGCGCCTTCGATCATCTCCACGCGCTTTGCCTCCACGATCATGACCTGCAAAGGATATGGGCTTTTGCCTTCCTGCTTCTCCTTTCCGGCTTCATCCTTCGCCTTTTCCTGCGCTTCCTTCACCTCGTTGGCATCGACAGCGGCCGCCTCGCCGCCCTCAGCCGCTTTGCCTCCATGCTCCTCACCCCGACTCTCAGCTCCTCGGGCTGCCTCCTGTCCTCCGCCTGTGCTGAATCCCGCACTGCCGCCCGCAAAGAAAAACCAATAGCCGCCAATGCAAAAAACGACGGCTGCCAATACAATGGCAGCGCATCTGCCCGCAAAACTCTTCATGCGTCCACTCCCTTTTCTTAGGAAATCACGGATAAATTCAACGCTTCCTCAAAGTACATCCTTATTATCGAAAAAAATATCATTTTCCCAAAGAAATAAAACTGCCGCATAAAGCCGATCAGACTTTATGCGGCAGCTTTCTGCACCCCTATATCACACTTAGGTCTTGAACTTCGCTGCGGCCTGGTTGAGGTCATGCGCCATATCAGAAAGACCTCGCGTACTTGCGGCGATCTCTTCCATGCCTGCCGCCTGCTCTTCCGTCGCAGCGGATACATTTTCAGCTTCCGCTGCAACCTTCGAGGCGGAGTCGTGTATCTTGCCCGTCGCATCGTCAATCTTGACAGCACGGTGCGAGAGATCCGACATCGTCTTTTCTATGGCGGCGGAATTCTCCTGCACGCGTTGGATCATATCGCGAATTTCCGAGAAGCCCTTGCCCGTTGCCGTGACATTTTCGCGCCCCTTTTCGGCTTCCTCGCGGCCAACCTCCATCGCCTGCACCGCCTCATTCGTCTCCTGCTGGATGGCGTGAATGAGCTCTTCGATCTGCTGCGAAGCATGCTGTGACTCTTCGGCGAGTTTTCGCACTTCTTCCGCGACAACGGCAAAGCCGCGTCCGTGCTCACCTGCGCGCGCCGCTTCAATGGCGGCGTTCAGCGCGAGGAGATTCGTCTGTCCGGAAATGTTCGAGATGACCTCGACGATGTTGCCGATCTCTTTTGAACGCTCACCGAGCTTCGCAACGACATTCGACGAAGAGATGACCGTATCGGCAATCGCGTTCATCTGCTCGACCGTCGAGAGGACGAGCTTGTTGCCCCCCTCCGCTCGCTGTGACGTATGCTCGATATCGGCAGCAACCTGCTCGATCGTCTGCATCGCATCTTCAAGCCCGCGTGTGAAAGCATGAACCTGATGCTTCGCCTCCGCGACGGAATCAAGCTGCGCCTGCGCTGCGCCCGCCACTTCCGTGATAGACTCGGCAACATTCTGTGTCGCCTGCGCCGACTGCTCCGAGGTACTCGTCAACGCGCCGGAAGAATCGGACACCGAATTTGCCGTTTCTTGAATCTTCCTCGTCATCGAGCGCACATTGTGCAGCATCTTGTTGCACGCCTCTGCCATCTGCCCGAATTCATCCGCCGAATCCATCGCCAGCTTCACACTCAAATCACCGTCGGCAACCTTCTTCAAAGCATTAAGCGTCGCCGTGACGGAGCCTCGGATCGTATGCAGCAAGAAGTAGCCACAGACGATCGCGACGATGAGCACAAGGATCGTGACGATAACCGTCGTCATGACGATACGCGTATAGACCTCGTCTGCATCCTTATCGACTTGATCCGCACCCTTCATAGCGCGGTCCTCATCATCCAGAATGAGCTTCTCCAACTTTTGATAGCTCTTGCTCCATTTCTGATCGATGAAAGCCATTCCTTCCGCTGTCTTTCCTTCAGCAAAAAGACGATCGCCCTCGTCGCTCATTCTCAGATACTCCTGCCAAGCGTTGTACTCGTTGTCAAAAAGCTCCTGATCCGAACGGCGTTCCTCTTCGCTGTAGTAAGTCGTCTCACTGAGCGTCTTTCTGTAATCATCAAAAACAGCTTCGACATTCTTCTTGCTCGCTTCGTGCTGCTGTTCAAGCTGCGCACGCGTCTGAGGATCCGGCGCAATCGCCTTCAGCAGGGCAAAGACGCGCGTTTCGTTTGCAGCGTCGGAAAGTCTCGACGCCATGTTCAATCTCCGCGTCCAATCCATGAGATCCGACGTAGACTTATTCAGCGTACTGCCCGCATAGTTCGCATAGATGCCAAACCCCAGAAACATCACGATCAAGATCACGAAGCTCAGGATAATCTTTTTTGCCACCGTAAGTCCATTCATTTCCTTCATCCCTTTCACGGAAGTAATTCTGCAAAATCAAGCCGCTCGCTGCATTGTGCATCGCGTCTCTTCTAAAACTTGCCGGATATAGCCCTCGCGCAAGAATCGTTGATATTCGCCACAAATAAAGAAAAATTTTTTTCTCCAGCAAATTACTTTTCTTTACAAAACCACTGCCACAAAAACTAAGAATACAAAATATGTTCTATACGTAATGATAGCACAAATGCCCCCCCCCCGCAAGACATTAACACCGCTGTAATAAAACTCATCGCAGCGATTCGCAGCCATCGCCTCCAATAGAAACTTGCCCGACGCATCCGTCCTATAAAAAAGCAATCTCATCTTGCGATAACAGATCCTGCATACTTCATATAGTATCACATATACACCCTGTCTGCAAGACATTCCCCTTTTTTTCTAGGACTTGCAGGCCGACAGCAAAATTTCCGTCCATCCGAGCATCCCGCCCGCGTCAAGAGCAACAAGCGCCGCCGTCTCATGCCGCATCCGCTGTAACAAAAGGGACACAAGCCAACGCTCATGCCCCTTGCGCATCCTATTTTCTACACCTGCACAATCTTGCTGAAATCTGCGGCTTCGCGCAGGAGATCGTCGATGCCCCGCAAAAGCGCGAGACGGTTCCGGCGAACATTTTTGTCGTCCGCCATGACCATGACGGCATCGAAAAATGCGTTGATCGGCTCGGCGAGATCCTTGAAGTCGTCAATCGCGCCGACATAGTCGTGCGCTTCGATCAAGCTCTCCGCCGCACTTTTGGCAGAAGTGTAGGCTTTCATCAGTTCCTTTTCTTCTTCCGTTTCAAAAAGCGCCGCATCGATGTCCGCCGTCCCATCCGCTTTCGCCGCGAGGTTCGCCACGCGCACAAAAGCCTGCACGGCAACCGCCGTATCGGGCGCGGCAAGCTGCTCGGCGACCGCGTTGGCTCTGAGCAGCACGCGGCGCAGATCGTCGATATCGCCGAGTACAGCATCGGCGACATCGTAACGCACGCCTTCTTCAGCGAGGACATTTTTCAAGCGCAGGCGCATGAAATCGGCGACATCCGACTGCATCTTCTCACGCGCCCTGTCATCTGCAATCTTGAGCAAATCCATCGTCCATGTGACGAGATCGCGCAGGGAAACGGCGACGCCCGCCTCGATGACGCTGCGCACCACGCCGAGCGCCTGTCGGCGCAATGCGAAGGGATCCTGCGATCCCGTCGGAATAAGTCCGCGGCTGAACGTCGCAACGATGTTGTCCATCTTATCCGCAAGGCTCACGACGAGTCCGGCGCACGTCTTTGGCTGCAGATCGCCGGAAAAGCGCGGCATATAGTGCTCATCAATGGCGACAGCGACATCCTCGCCCTCGCCGTCAAGACGCGCATACTCCTTGCCCATGACGCCCTGCAGCTCTGTGAACTCCGTGACCATCCCCGTGACGAGATCCGCTTTGGAAAGACGCGCTGCACGCTCCGCCGCTTTTTTCTCGGCGGCGTCTGCACCGATGGCATCGGCGATCTTGCCCGCGAGCTTTTCCAAGCGCAGCGACTTGTCGTAGACCGTGCCAAGCCCTTCTTGAAACACGACGGTCTTGAGCTTTTCCGCATGTTCTTCGAGACGCTTCTTTCTGTCCTCATCAAAGAAGAACTGCGCATCGGCGAGACGTGCGCGCAGCACGCGCTCGTTGCCATGCTGCACCGTCGCCAAATGCTCTTTGCCGCCGTTTCGCACCGTGAGGAAGAGCGGCAGAAGTCTGCCGTCCGCCGCTTTCACAGGGAAGTAGCGCTGATGATCGCGCATCGGTGTGATGACGGCGTCGGGCGGCAGCGCAAGATACTTGTCCTCAAAGCTGCCCGCGAGTACCGTCGGATATTCGACGAGGTACAGCACCTCTTCCAGGAGATCCGGCGTGATCTCCGCCGTGCCGCCATGCGCTTTCGCCGTCTCGGCAAGCCCCTTTTCGATCATCGCCTTCCGACGCGCAGAATCGACGATGACAAAAGCCTGTTCACAGGCATCTTCGTAATGCGCAGCGTCTTTGATCGTGAAATCCCCCGTGCTGAGGAAGCGATGTCCGCGCGATGTATTGCCGCTCTTGACACACGCCAGTTCGAAGGGAACGACCGTCTCACCGTAGAGCGCGACGAGCCAGCGCAAAGGACGGATGAAGCGAAAGTCGAGATCGCCCCACCGCATACTGTTCGGCAGAGAAAGACCGCATACGAGGTCAGGCAGCATTTTTTCCAGCACCTTTTCCGTGCGTTCGCCCGCTTCCTCGACAAGCGCGTAGACGTAGCCGTCGCGCACCGTAAGCTCTTGTGCAGAAAGACCCTGCCCGCGGGCGAAGCCTTCTGCCGCTTTCGTCGGCTTGCCCAGAGCATCGAACGCCACCTGTACGGACGGACCGCGCTTCTCCTCCGCGACATCCTCCTGCTTTTCCGCCAAGCCTTCGACGATGAGCGCAAGGCGGCGCGGCGTGCCGAGCGTCCGAATCGCGCCGTGTGCAAGGCGCAGCTCCTTGAGCGCTTTTTCGGCATTTTCGCCCAACTCCTTGAGCATCCCCGGCATCGCGTGCGCCGGAATTTCCTCCGTGCCGATTTCCAACAACAAATCCTTGCTCATGCCCTCGCCCCCTTTTTCAGCATCGGATAGCCCAGCTCCTCGCGCTGCTTCAAATAGCACTGCGCGCAGAGCCGCGCGAGCCTTCTCACGCGCCCGATGAATGCCGTGCGCTCCGAGACGCTGATCGCTCCGCGTGCATCAAGCAAATTGAACGCATGTGAGCATTTCAAGACATAATCATACGCAGGGTGGACACGACCAAGCTCGATGACGCGCACAGCCTCTTTCTCGTACTTATCGAAGAGATCAAAGAGCAGCGCTTCATCCGACAGATCGAAAGAATACGCCGACTGCTCAACCTCGTTCTGGTGAAAAACATCGCCGTAAGTATAATCCGCCGTCCACTGAATGTCAAAGACATTCTCCACGCCTTGAATATACATGGCAAGCCGCTCCAGCCCATAGGTGATCTCCGACGACACGGGCTTGACGTCCACGCTGCCGACCTGCTGGAAGTAAGTGAACTGCGTGATCTCCATACCGTCGAGCCAGACTTCCCAGCCAAGTCCCCAAGCACCCAAAGTCGGCGACTCCCAGTTGTCCTCGACAAAACGAATATCATGCTGCTTCGGATCGATGCCAAGGCTCTCAAGACTTTGCAGATAAAGCTCCTGAATATTGTCGGGCGACGGCTTCATGATGACCTGAAATTGATGATGCTGATACAAACGATTGGGATTATCGCCATAGCGCCCGTCCGCCGGACGGCGCGAAGGCTCGACATAAGCCACGTTCCAAGGCTCCGGACCCAAGACGCGCAAAAAGGTTGAAGGATTCATCGTACCTGCGCCCTTCTCCACATCATACGGCTGCGCCAAGATACAGCCCTGCTCGCTCCAGAACTTCTGCAAAGCGAGGATGATCTCCTGAAACTTCAAACTGAACAACTCCTTATCTCGCGAACGGCTCTGCTTCATCGCGCCGCACGCTTTTCTGAAGGTATATGCGTTTTCAGTCTAGCAAAAACCCACAGGCTTGTCAACGACGCGGAACAGGGCTGTGCATAAGTCATTTCAGACTCATGCACAGCCCTGTTTTATTTATGGAAGATTTTCTCGCACACCTTTCTTCCCGTCAGAAGCTCCAGCGAAGCCCTGCGTCGATGCGCCAATCGGTCTTGATGTCGCCGCCGAAGGTCTTCTCGAAGTCGCCGTAGAGGCTCGTCCTGTCATTGAGTTTGACGGTGCCGCCAAGCTGGATGCCGAGCCAAGTGTCCTTGCCATCCTGCTTCGTGTACTTTGTCGGATTGCCCGTGACTTTCCATGTCGTGTCCATATCTCCTGCGAACTCGTGATAGAGCGACGCCTTGAGGAACCATGTGCTGCGCTTCGTTTCCTGCCCCATGGCGATGCCGAGCCGACCGATGACACTCGTCAGACCGCTTTGATCGACTTGGAGCGTACCATGTCCGTTCGATGTCATCTCGTAGCTTGCGCCATTCAGGTGTCCGAACGTCATTTCGATCTGTGGTTCATAGTAGTAACCATTGTCTTTATGGAAACGTCTGCCATATTCGGCAGATACAGACTCGCCCCACGTATGATAATCGCCCTGAGCTGTCACGTTGCCCCATGCATTCGATACACTGAAATCGTTCGCCATGCGGCCGACCTTCGCAATGACATCGACGTATTCACCGCTCTTGCCCGTCCATGTGCCATAGACAGCGAGGTTGCCCGCCTTGTTGTCGCCGCTTCCCGTCGCATAGCTTGAACTTCCCTTCATATAGCTGCCCGCGACGCCGACACGCCAATCCTTGCCTGCCTTCCAGTCATAACCAACTTGGATCGTCGTGTAGTCCATGCGGAAGTTCGCCTTGTCCTTGTCACTCGATGTCTTGCCGCGATAGAAATGCACCCATGCCCCCATGTTCTCAGGAGAGAGCCGCAGATCTCCCATGCGTTTCATGACATCGTTCATCTCGTTGCGCCATACCATCGCCGTGGAGGTCATCGCACCCTTCGTACTCTGCATAACCATCGTTTCATAGTCGCCGTAGCCGATCTGCTGTTCTGCTACGGATGCCGCCTTGCCCGAGGAGTCAAAGAGGACATTGCCGAATGCGGTGGCGCTCGATCCGGTCAAAGATTCCATCGTCGCCAAGTTGACATTGAGGTTTTTGATGCGATAGCCTTGACGTTCCTTGCCTTCGGCATCTTTATAGGTGTTGCCCTTGACGATGCCTTCACTTCCGACGTCTGCCTGTACGGTCTGGTTGTATAACGAAAGGAGTGCATTCTGGTTGCGCTCTTTTTTCGCTTTTTGCTCTTCTGCCGTTCCTGTGCGTGCATCTTCTAAGGTCATACCGACTGCAGAGAGCGTGAGCTTATTCGTCTGTGCAGCATCGACTTTTTTGAAGATCAGCTTGCCGTTGTTCGCCGTGATTGTGCCGTCGCTGTTTTTCGTCGCCTGCTTGAGCACGTTGATGGTGCCGGAGATTTCTTCCGCCTGCACCTTGGCGTCAGAACCGAGGAAGAGTCTGCCGCCCGTATTTGATGAGAGTTTCTTGACGGCAATGTCGGCTGCACCCGCATTCTTCAACATAGCATTGCCAAGAGAAAGTTTGTCAAAACTCATGCCCGCCGTTGCGGCGTCCAGCGTCGTTTCCTTCGTGACTTCAGCTTCTTTAACGGCTGCCGTACCACTGCCTACCTTTTGGATCGTGCCGCCCGACATCGTGAGCTTATCCGTACGGATATTGCCATCGGCTGCCAGCTTCAAGCTGCCGTTTGCAGCGAGCGCACCTGCCGTGAGGGTGGCGCCGGTTTGCGCTGTGACTGTCGAGCCGCTGCCCGTGTTCAAGGTATCGACCTTGAGCTCCTTGCCGTCCGGCGCTTTGACTAAGGAATTTTCTCCGACCGTCAAGAGCTTGACCTTGGATGCACCCGTGAATTCCACATTTGCCGCTTTGCCCAGAATCAACTCCGTCGTGGCTAATGTCGCTGCTTTTGGCGAACGCAGACCGGATACTCCCGCCGTATCGGCAGGACCGTTGATCGTTCCGCGGAAAGAGGATCCCGTGCCCGACAGATCAATGCGGACGCTGCCGCCGAGGTTTAAGACGTTGCCGGCAAACGAGGATCCGTCACCCTTCATATTCATCGTCAGGCTGCCTCCGCCACTCTGCGAGAGGTTGCCCGCGAACGTGCTCTTGGCATTGCCGCCGTCGAGCGTCACCTTGCCGCCGTCGTTCTGCAGATCTCCATTGAGCGTCAGCCCTGCGGCTTCGACGTTCACGGCAGAGCCGCTCGCGGCAGAGAGAACGCCCCTGCCATTGAGTGTGACGCGTTTGTCGCTTGTGAGATCGATCTTATGATCCTTTGCCGCCTCGATCGCCCAATCTGCCGCTTCAACGGTGAGATTTGCGCCCTGCGCCTTGATGGTGATGTCCTTCTTCGATGCTGCATTGGTGATGCCGCTGCCTGCTGCCGGATGGATCTTCGTATCCTTCGTGAAGCCGTACTTACCGTCGTGAATGACGCCGCCTCGTGCATAAGGACGGTCTGCACCTTTTTTCGTCTCTCCGTCCCAATCGCCGGTGATCGGAGATGTGAAGTCTGTTGCCTGCTGTGTTTCCGGCACTTCCCATTTCACATTATAGATATAGGCGCCTTGCCCATTCTCCGTATTGAAAGGTTTGCCTTGGAAATCCGTACCGTCCGCAGCATCCGATGTCTTACCGAAAGTCGTAATTTCTTTCGAAATGTGCGCACCGGATCCGATCAGTCCTTCGCCGATCTCAACATACGCCTTGAGATGCGTCGGCTGCGTGGCATAGTTCTCATAATAGAGTTTATTCGCCAAGCCATTGAGCGTAGCATGAATAAGATTTTCATCAATGAGCTTCGTTGATGTGAAATCATAGCCCGTGCTATCCGTACGCAGGTGGATTTCACTGCCCATCGCCGCCGATGCAATCGTGAGTTTTCCACCAACAATCGTCGGCACTTTAGCTTGCTCCCCATCACGATCAACACCATCAGCAATCGTATGACCATACCAGAATACGCTGTTGCCGCTGTAGTTCGCTATCCGTGTATCACCACTCGAACGCATATCGACGATGCTGCCTGCCGTACCTGCGAACGTCTGAAGTGCGCTCGCTCCCGTATTCGTCCAACGCGCTACACCTCCAAGCGCGAGACTGCTCGTACCGCTGCCGCGAATGGCGCCGCTGTATGTACTGCCCGTCCCCTTCAAACTGAGCGTGAGCGTGCCGCTGTTGTCGATGTCTCCGGCAAGATTGCTCTTTCTTTCCTTATCGTCGAGCGTCAGCGCACCTGCATTCTGCACCGCGCCCTTGATGTCGAACGCACCCTTGAGAGCCGTCTTCGAGCCGGCTGCCGTGCGGATGACATGCGATCCCGTCGTCTCCATGACGGTCTTGCCGCCGCTAAGTGCAATATCGCTTCCTGCACCGGCATCGAGAGCTGCATCGCTGGCTTGGACAGAGAGCGTCTTGCCTTCTGATACAGCGGCAAGAATCTTATTGGCAGAGGTGCCTTTGATACCGTTCGCACCTGTGATCGTCGTATCCTTGGAGAACGTGTACTCGCCTTCCTCCATTACGCCACCCGTCACATAGGCGGTATCTGTCGTTTGATTTCCTGTGATCGGCGTCGTAAACGAAGTGACCGTTTGATTGAGAACCGCCGGTGTATAGATATATCCCCCTTGGCCCGTGCTGTGGTCAAACGTAATATTTTCCAGACGCAGACTCGCACTCGACCCTGTAAGACCGTCGGCGATCATGACTCTCCCTGTCAATGTGTTTTCCCCTGACTTGAAAGCCGTATACCACAGCTTCTTCGCCAAGGCGTTGAGCGTCGCACTGACCAGATTCTTCTTACGGGTGACGGTGGATGTCACGTCAAGTGAATCATTATCTGTAACGAGCGTGATCTCACTGCCAGCATCTGCATGTCCGATGGTGAGATCCCCGCCTTTGATCGTCGGCGTCTGTCCGTCGACCGTATGCCTATAGAATACCTTGAGATGACCACTGTACTGATCAATCGTGATGGGTTTCGCATCCCTCTGGAAGATCATCCCTGCATGCCCTGCCGTGCCGCCGACAAGCTTCGAAACATGGCTGCCCTGCCAACTCGATGAAGCTACAGAAAGCTGCTCATTTTTCCAAGAGGCGCCGTTCTGCAGCCAAAGGTTGAAATTCCCTGCCTTGACCGTAGCCGTATCCTCGTAGAGCGAAGCGCCATGCCACGAAGAGTCATTTGTCGTCAGTGCAACATTGAGCGTTCCCTTCGGCGCACTTCCAGCAGCGCCTGTGACATATACATCGCCATAGAGATTCGTCTTTCGCGTACCAGCGGTACCGTCAGTCTGCATATTGATATGAACCGTGCCAGCATTTTGCTTGACCAGTCGGAATTGATAGGATGGTCCTGCCTCAATTGCCGAGAGACTTCCTCCCGCTATACGGATGGTTCCCCCTTTGCCTTGCCCCGACTCATCATAAACGCTAAGAACAGTTCCTTTAACATCTCGAATATCAGCATCACCGGTTACAGTAATTGACGAACCCTCGCCATGGGCATCCAATGCCGAAACACGACTGCCATCTCCATCCAAATTTTCTTGGAGCGAATGAATCGTAAGCGTCCCGTCAATCTCCACCTTACTGTTTGCGCCTTCTGTTCGGATACCTGTCACTTCACGACCTTCTGACGTCACCTGCTCCACTACGACAGGTCCTTGGAGCTTGAGTGATGAATTCTCTGCCAGATAGATGCCATGCGCCGCAGTAGAACTCTCATTATTTGCCTTAATGGTCAATTCCTTGCCGGCAGCATTTTGAACCTCTACAGCAGCATTCGGGCGCAGCATGACGCCGCTCGCAGCCTTATCCTTGCTCAAGACCTCCAAATTCAAGGAATGACCATTCATGTTCACAATCATAGGATTGCCCGCGTTGTACGAGGTATTCCCTGCATAGAGTGCAGAAACATGCATATTGCCATGATCGTCCGCCGCATTAGCTTCTTCAGATACCGCCGTAAAATCCTTCGTCAAAATTTTTGCAGCACGGATAGCAGTCACTGGACGCGGCTCAGGGCGAGGTGTATACGTATAATCCGCTCTGCCGCCATTCGCTGTGTCGTAATGAATGCCGCCCCAAATGAGACGGTCTTGGGATGAAGTAGTCAATCCTTCGCCGATACGAACCTTAAGTTTCAGATTATCTGCATGAGCAGCGGCATCTTCGAACCAGAACTTGTTGACCAAGGACTTGACGAGCGCATCCGTAATATTCATATCCACATCAGAGGCATTCCCCTTCCAGTTCCACGCCCCTTTTGCTGCGGTCCACAGTGTAATCTCACTTCCTGCCTTTGCTTTTTTGACATGGATCTCAGCCCCTTTGGCAGCGACATGCAAACGATTGGTGTCGGGATCCTGTGTCACTACATTATCATACAGGAAATGCGTCTTGCCTTCGAAGGAGTTTATATTGACCTTATCTGTATCCTGCGTCGCCGTCAAATCAACGAGAGCTTCACTGTCGTAGCCGCCACCATCATACTCAGGACCTTTTAAATTCGCTATATGACTGCTTCCGGTGACCTTCCAGAGAGATTTCTGCGTCATATTGAGATTGAAATCTGAGTTTGTCCCCGTCTTTCCCGTCCATGTTGCTCTGTCATAGCCCAACCAAAGATTGACCGTACCTTCGTTCTCAAGATAATCTCCTGTCCATGAAGACCCCGTTCCATAGAGACCAAGATGAATGACTCCTTGCCCCCCCATGCCGCTTGTGCTCAAATTCCCTTCAACAACGGTTTTTTTATCGTCAGCTCCCGTAACATTCCCCGCAGAATCCTTCCTTACATTGACATAAACATGTCCGATTTTTCCAAACTGATCCCCTGCAGAATGAATCGCATACGTGCCTGCGCCCGTCGCACGTATCGTACCGCCGCCTTTCATGTTGATAATTGCACCCGTGCTGTTGACCGCTTCCTTGCTGCCTATTCCGTCTGCTTCGATATCCACTGCCCCATTGATATCGATGCTGGATTGCACGCCATGCCTGCTGTTGATTGCTTTCACTACCGCCGCCTTAGCGGCATTATCGGAACGTGCCCGCAATTTGAGCGTTTTCCCTTCATGGGCTTGAATGGAAATCTTTCCTCCGCCTGCAGCAAATAAAGCGGCACTATTCTTCCCAGCGGTACTTACGCTCTCAATATCCATATTCCCAGCATTATTGATCACTACTGTACTGTCTTTTCCTGTAGCGCCAATGCCCGTCGCATGATCATTCTTATTGATTCGGACAGCGAGATCATGCCCTGCCATATCAATCTGGAGGGGCTTCGTCGTATTCGTATTGGATATGGCAGCATAGGTCTTACCGCCGTATCCACCGTCTGAAATCTGTTTCCCGCTCGTTGTGATCGTCGTCTTATCCTTTGTGAATACGTAACTACCGTCGTCGCGACGCACAAAGTCGTCCTTATACTCAGTGTCCTCTGCTTCAATGTTGGTGATCGGCGTCGTAAAATTCTCTTTCGACTGCTTCTGTTCCCGGTAACTGCCATCTCCCGTGGTGCCGTCGAACGTAATATCGCCTTTCCATTGGGCGCTTGAGCTGATCAATCCCTCATTGATCTCCGCCGTTCCTTTTAGATTCTGCTTACCATTTTTGAAGTCCGTATACTGCAGCTTGTTGGCTAGAGCATTCAATACATCAGCCTGATTGGCGGCTGTGATATTCGGGCTTGGCGCCGTGCTGAAAACGACATGGGAGTTCGGCTCAGCCTCAGTGATAGTCACCTTGCCTCCGTTAATCGTCGTCGGCGTTGTCGCATCGTGCTCGAAGAGGAATCGCGTATTGCCGCTGTAGGAATCGATCGTGATATCCTTCATTCCCTGCTGTACCACGCCGACGTCTGCAGGAGCCATAGATGTACCGCCCGTCAGCTTATTCAAATGCGAACCCGTAAACGCCGTATTCGCTGCAAGATCTCCCGACTGCACCTCATGGATCCATTTGCCGCCCTTCATCAAGGTCAGATTCATTTCACCGCCTTTCCTGTAAACAGCCCCCTTCCAATGTGATGCTGCTGAAGTGAAAGAAGCGTTGATAATGCCGCTTTCCTCCGTCCACATATTGCCGACGACCGTGAAATCACGATCCCGGCTCTCATTGAGAGAGATCGTCCCCTTGATTCCATGGACTGCATAATACTTTTTCGTATTCGTAGAATCGGCTGCAGCGACAATCTTCCCACCTTTGATGGAAATTTTACCGTCCTCATCCTCTCCATTGTCACCGCCGCGGTCTAACCGAACCGCATCTCCCTTGACGCCGGCGATATCGACCTCATCTGCCGTAATCTTCGCATCTCCTCCATTCAGATCGAGGCCGACAGTGTACTTGTCCTCTTCGGCGGCAACGTCACGCATAGTGAGCTTTTTAAACGTCACATCCGCGCGCGTTCCTGCATAAACGCCATAAACAGAACCATAATCTCCTGTACGCTTGTTAACGACGGATGTAATTTCCACGGGCGTTTCAAAAGTAACCGTGGCGCTGCCATGTTGCTGCACCATTGGCGACTCCACCCAGATAGCAGACGCAACCGTGCTGGCAGCGTCATTCTCCACCGTTGCACTGAGAACAAGCTTACCGCCCCCTGCACTGTCCTTCACCGTCAACTTGTTCTCAGGACCTGCAAAGATTGTAGTAACCGCTGAAGCAGGTCCCGGCGGCTGCTTAGATGTCACGCCGAGTGTCCATGTATGTCCCTTCAAATCAATCGTAAAATCTTGAAATGCGTGTTTATTATTATTAATTTTATGATGATAATTCGTCAGAGCCGCAAATTTTTTGGGGATGCTATATAAACCCTCCATAAAGTTATCCTTCGTGAGATTCCTCGTTTCATCCTGCGTCAGTGTATAGACTCCACCGGTTGCATCCGCATCCTTTGCCGTAATCGTACCATTCGTATCGGCACTTGCCGTCGAACCATAGAGGAGTCCCATCAAAACCAACGCAGTCAAGCGCATGTGATTCTTCTTCCCAAAATATGTCTTCATCTTTCTTCCTCCTTAAAACATTTGACAAAAACATCTCATCCGCTGCATCCTTGCAGCCATCTCCTGTTCCCCCCTTAGAATTCATAGCGGAATGTCATATAGTAACTGCGACCTTGCAGCGGGTATTCGATATTGACCTTACCCGGATCGCTGCCAAAGCGCTGAACGCTGTTCACCTTCAGCTGCGGACCTTGGTTAAATACATCATTACAACCAAGCGTCAACGTCATATCCTTCTTCGGCGACCACTTAAACCCCAGATTGACGACGGTCAGCGCTTCTCTCGGGCGTCCGGCGAGTTCTTTTTCTACCGGATCCTTGACTTGTGGAATCGCATAATGCGTATAATATTTCGACACATAATGCGTTTCCCCAAAGAACAGCCACTTCTCCGTCGGGCGGTAGGTCAAGCGGATATTGCCCTCCCATGTCGGCTGAAACGTCGGACGCACCTCAAACCAGTCATAATGCACACCGGGAGATGAATCTCTTCTCTGTGCGCTTATATGAAGGTATGTCCCTTCCAAATCAAGATCGAACTTCCTCCAGTGGAAGTTGGTCTGCAGTTCGACGCCATGCGCCTTGCCGCGCATATCGTTGAAATAGGAGCTGTAGTTGAGTCCTGCACGATAGAGATAAAGCATCCTCTGCGTATCGCGCCAGAAGTAGGTCAGCGTCGTCCGATTGTCTCCACCCAGTGCTTTTCCGTCCCAAATGGCACTGATATCGAACTGCGAGCCATACTCCGGCTGCGGGAACTTGGCGCCGCTCCCCATATAGTCGATCGGCGCTGGAAGAATGCCCGCGCCGTCGCCCGCAATCTCATACATATTAAGCAAACGGAAATAAGTGCCGCCTGTCATACGCATCGTGAAATTCTCATTGAATTCCTTCTTAAGCGCCAATTGCCATGTTACCTTGGCATCGACCTGACTGTCCTTCGGATGAATCCAACGGTATGTTTTCATCGGATTGAAACGACCGAATCTGCTGTAGCCGATGATCTCCGAACGATTGTAACGAATGGACGGCGTCAACTGCCATGTGCGCTTTTTATCAAGTGTGATCGTATCCTGCAACTGCACGTTGAAAATATTTTGATCGAACTGATTGCGCATCTGTGCCCAAAGATTGCCAATGCCCGCCTGCACATCGTCAATGACCTTGTCCAAACCATCACCGTCAATATTCATGCGCTCATGCGAGTAATTCATCTGAAAGTCAAGCATATTATTCTTGCTAAGCTCGTATGTACCATCGATCTGAACGTTATATTTATTCGAACGGTAACGGCTCCACTCGCGCATCGGAATCAAGATTTGTTTTCTCAAAGCATCATTGATATGCTCTGCACGATAATCCTTGCTTTGGTGCAGGTAATCAATCATCCAGCCCCAATCGTAGCGCTTTCCCATATAGCGGCGCTGCACGAGAAGTTCCGAAGCATCTATCGTTTGATGGCGGCTGTCATATTTGTAGAGATCGTATCGGTCAACTTCCAAGCCAGGCGTAATCATATCAAAGTAGCTTCTCACATCAACCCAGAGGCTATCCGGCAGATGGCGGTTAATGGTCTTATATGTCCCCTTGATCATCCAATCCTTATTCTGCCATTTGAGCAATAGATCCGTATTCTTGTAATCATTATATTTGCGTCGCCGTTCAGGGTGATCCGCCGAATCCGTTTCCTTTGGGTAATCTCCCAGCCACTGCACACAGCCATCCACCTTGCTTTGCCATGCGCCTGCGCCATGCGCTGTGTCGTATGCTGCCCGCTCTGCCGCAGTCATAGACAGATATCCTTGCAGTTCCGCCCGCGTTTGTAAGATATCTCTTCCAACCTCTGTATTCGTATAGAACTGATCCGCTGCATAGCTGTGATACGGAAAATCGCCATCGCGCGCCTCGTGATTGAAACCAAAGAGGAGACTGCCGCTACCGACGGGAGCTGTGACTTCGACGGAGGCTTTCTTCGAGCCGAAGGATCCGGGACCGATCTCCGCCGAGCCGTGTGCGCCTGTCGGCTTCTTCGTCACGACGTTGATGACACCGCCGATGAAGGTGCCGGCGAAGCGTGCGGGAATGTAGCCGCGATAGACTTCGATGCGCTCGACGTTGCTGACGGGAATCGTCGAGATGTCAACCGCCGCGTCGCCGCCGAGGTTCGTCAGCACGCCGTCGACGAATACGCCGACCTGCGCCGCCGTCGAGCCGCGCACGGTCACGGTCGTATACTGCCCCTTGCCGTTGACCTCGCGCACATGGACGCCCGGCACCATCTTGAGGAAGTCGGGCAAGGTCTTCTGCTCACCCTTGAACTCCTCGGGGCGAATGACCGTCACCGTGCCCGGCGAGAGCGTTTCTTCCCAATCGGGACGCTTCGCCTCGACGGTAATCGGCTCCGTCGCATAATGCTGCGATACAGCTTCCGCCGCCTGTGCCGTCTGCACATCTTCCGATTCCGCTGCCTGTACTTCTGCAGCCTTTGCCATTGTCGGGTAGCCAAAAATACCGACAGCAAGCATGGACAGTATGCCTGCAATCAATCGCCGTTCCTTCCGTTTTGACATAATACAGCCTCCTTGCAGTTCTCAAGGTATCCAGTTCTTACGATGAAGCCCCAAGAGGTCAAGCCGTAGGCGCAGACTGATTGGTTTTTCATGTAAGGGCGACGCACAATGTCCATGAAGCAGACGTTTGTGCACGTAGTTTGTTTCGAATAAACAGATAATAAATCCCACATCTTCCCACTCAACCAATTCCCTAATATCCCACCTCCGAAATAAAAATCGCCTGCCCCCAAAGCATGGAGCAGACGACTAGATTTTTTCTCGGAAAAGAAAAAAACGGCGCATAAAGCTGCACCGAAGATAAATCTATCCCGAAACTCATAGACGAAATCCCCTACCCATCGCTCGCAGGTACCGACTTCAAGAATATCTCCTCAAAGCCGACGGTGATGTTGAAACAGGCAGTTCTCCTGGCTCAGATTCATCGCCCCTCCAAACCTTCCCAGAAAACTTTCCAGTGGTATTTTTTGGTGGACTCCTCTTACAGTGGCGGGACCGCTCCGGCTTCTACCGGATTCCCTATTAAGTCTTGCGACACCTGTTCCCTACCATATTAAATTTTTATGGTTTCATTAGTTTTAAGTTTAATACGGTGTACGGCATTTGTCAATAGTTTTTAAGAAAAGCTACGTCAATTTAAATTGTCCGTCGCTCAAAGCATCGCCTTGTACTTCGCTTGTTCCTCCTTCGGAATGGACAAAGCATCCATTGCCTTTTCCGCTGTCAGATGCAAATTTATCATGATCTTGCGAATAGAAAAAATGCGCTCATTCTCCATGCCCTGCGCCATGCCCTGCGCTACACTATATGCTTTCACTTCATTCATAAGATTTTCCATCGCTTCACACATGCTGATCGCTCCTTCCTCTGTTTCCTTAAGATATTTTACGCGTTCTGATAATATAGCATAATACATATCATCCGCCTGTGTACAACGGAAATCATGCATCAGTCTGCCAAGCGGCGTACTTTCATCCATCATCGAACTATTGACATAAATAATATGAGAGCCATCACAAAAGACGTGGTTTTCTTCTTCAATCATTCTGCAAATCCTGTAAATCGGTCGCCCATACCCCAACACATCTGTCTCCGTAATGAAGATCACATACGATTCCGGCAGTTTATCATAATCTTCCCCTGCACCCAAAGCATTGGCATCCATAAGGCTGCTGTTATACCTAGCTCGGCGCTCTGCCGCACCTTTTCCTCCACGCTGAATCTCGATGTTAAATTCCTGCTTGTTTGTCCACGCATGGATATCGAGGCGTACACTGCGTCCTTGTAAATTTTTCAACGTATCCTGCGTAGTCACTTTCGTTGCTTTAATCTGAGGATTATTCAAGATGATTTGCAAAACAAGATCAACACACGGCAAACTGCCTTGAAACACCGCCGTCATAAAGTCATCATCAAGCAAACGAAAACCTGCTAATATCTCTAAAAATCTCTGCCGCCATTGTGCCTTCTCATCTCTATCCATAATAACTTTCTCCCGCTTGAATTCCTATCATAATCTTGATGGCGTAGAATCTGTTTTCTGTTTTTATTATAGCATTATATAACTTATTCGACCAGTCATTCAAAAGATACAGATTAACAAACCCCTGTATACATTCAAAACTAGCACGCATGTATACGCTCTTCTGAAGCTGGATAAACTACACCACAAATGTCCGCTTTCCGGACATTGTGCGCCGCCCTTAATGAAAGTTCGTCAATCAGCCTGCGCTTTCGGCTTGACTTCTTGGGCTTTCATAGAAAAAAGAAGCGCATGAATCTCGTCACAGACGATTTTGCGCTTCCTTTCTTTCCTTCACGCGCCGAAATGGCCGATCCTTACGCCGATTTTCTGTGCAAGCTCTTCTATGTCGTCGGCGCCCGTTTCCATGCCTGCGAAAAGCGGGATGGCAGCGCATGTTCTGGCATCGTCCAGGGCGCGGTGGTGGCGGAAGTTGATATTGAGGTGTGCGCCTACGGTGTTGAGCTTGTGATCGTCAAGGCTAGGCCAGACCTTGCGTGCGATGCGCACGGTGCAGCATGTGCGAAAATCCGGCGCCTGCAGGCGATTGGCAAGGAGCGACGCCTTGAGCACGCCCATGTCGAAGGACGCATTGTGCGCGACGACGATCTTGCCGGCAAGGCGCGCCTTCAGTTCCTCCCAGACCTCAGCAAAGGTCGGCGCATCTGCCACATCCTTAGGCCTTATGCCGTGGATGCCGATGTTGAAACTGTCGAAGCGAAGTCCGGGCGGCTGAATGAGCGTCGTCCACCCTTCCTTTAGTTGTCCGTCCCGCACCTCTACGGTAGCCACGCTGCAGGCGGAGTTCATGCTGCCCGTCGCCGTTTCAAAATCAATCGCGATATAGTTCATCATGGCGATCACCTCGCAAAACACTTTCTGCGGCACTGCCGCGCCATATACACGCCGAGGGACGCTGTCTCTCCCGCGTCCCTCGAACACGCCTGCCGCTTCGGTCTTCTTCGAAGCTCAGGCATTCTTTTTCTTCTGCAGATACTCGTCGATGGCGGCGGCCGCCTTCTTGCCCGCGCCCATCGCCAGGATGACGGTCGCCGCGCCCGTCACGATGTCGCCGCCCGCGAACACGCCTTCCTTCGTCGTAGCTCCCGTCTCCTCGTCAGCGACGATGTTGCCGCGCTTCGTCGTATCCATGCCGGGCGTCGTCGTCGCGACGATGGGATTCGGCCCCGTGCCGATGGACATGATGACCGTATCGACGGGAAGCTCGAACTCCGAGCCTTCGATGGGCACGGGGCGGCGGCGTCCCGAATCGTCCGGCTCGCCAAGCTCCATCTTGATGCAGCGAATCGCCTTGACCCAGCCGTCTTCGTCGCCCAAGATTTCGACGGGATTGTTCAGCAAGCGGAAGTCGATGCCCTCTTCCTTCGCGTGGTGCACTTCCTCGCGCCTTGCGGGCAGTTCTTCCTCGCTGCGGCGGTAGACGATGTAGACTTTCTCCGCGCCGAGCCGCAGAGCCGTGCGCGCCGCATCCATAGCGACATTGCCGCCGCCGACGACGGCGACGCCCCTGCCGACGTGAATCGGCGTCGCAAAGTCGGGGAAACGGTACGCCTTCATGAGGTTGCAGCGCGTCAAAAACTCGTTGGCGGAATAGACGCCGTTGAGGTTTTCACCGGGGATGTTCATAAAATGCGGCAAGCCCGCGCCCGTGCCGACGAAGACGGCATCGAAGCCCTCTTCTTCCATGAGTTCGTCGATCGTATAGAGCCTGCCGACGACAGAATTCAGCTCGATCGTCACGCCGAGCTTTCTGAGGTTTTCGACCTCCTTCTGCACGACGCCGTCCTTCGGCAGACGGAACTCGGGGATGCCGTAGGAGAGCACGCCGCCCGCGACATGCAGCGCCTCGAAGATCGTCACGCGGTAGCCCTTTTTCGCGAGATCGCCGGCGCACGAAAGTCCCGCAGGACCTGCGCCGATGATCGCGACCTTCTGCGCGTCCGGGGCGAACTCGACGGGCTTGACCTCTTCTTCCTGCGCGAGCTGCCAATCCGCCGCGAAGCGCTCAAGTCTGCCGATGCCGACAGGCTCGCCGCGCTTGCCGAGGATGCAGAGCTTCTCGCACTGGTTCTCCTGCGGACAGACGCGGCCGCAGACGGCTGGCAACGCATTGTCGCCCTTGATGATGTCGATCGCCGCCGCAAAATCGTGCGCCTTGATCTTCTGGATGAACTCGGGGATGCGCACGGACACGGGACAGCCCTTGCGGCACTGCGGCACCTTGCAGTTGAGACAGCGCTCGGCTTCGGCGATCGCCGTTTCCTCATCGTAGCCCAACGCCACTTCTTCAAAGTTGTGGGCGCGAACCTTCGGGTCTTGCTCAGGCATCTTATGTTTTTCCAGCACCAACGCCATGTCAATTCCTCCCCAAGCCGATGTTGCAGATGTGATCCTTCTCCTTCGCTTCCTGCGTGCGGTACATCCTGCCGCGCGCCATCAATCCTTGGAAATCGACGAGATGACCGTCGAATTCAGGGCCGTCGACGCAGGCGAACTTCGTTTCCTCGCCCACCTGCACGCGACAGCCGCCGCACATGCCCGTACCGTCAACCATGATGGGATTGAGGCTCACGATGGTCTTGATGCCGTAAGGGCGCGTGGCTTCGGCGACGCTCTTCATCATGACGCCGGGACCGATCGCCGTGACCTGATCGATCTTCTCGCCGCGCTTCACGAGTTCTTCGATGGCGTTCGTGACGAACCCCTTGATGCCGTAGGAGCCGTCGTCCGTCGTGATCAGAACCTCGTCGGAAATCGCCCTCATGCGATCTTCAAAGATGAGGATGTCCTTCGTCTTCGCACCGAGAATCGAGATGACCTTGTTGCCAAGCTCATGCGCCGCGCGTGCGATCGGATAGACGGGCGCGACGCCGATGCCGCCGCCGACGAAAACGACGGTTCCCATGTGATCGGAAAGCTCCGACGGCTGCCCCAGAGGGCCGACGAAGTCAAGGATGGAATCACCTTCCTTGATCGAGGCGAGAAGCTCAGTCGAGGCGCCGACGACCTGGAAGAGGATCGTGACGATTCCCTTTTCGCGGTCGAAGTCAGCGATCGTCAGCGGTACACGCTCGCCTTCCTCATTGACGCGCAGGACGATGAACTGCCCCGGTAGCGCCTTCTTCGCCACGCGGGGCGCCTCGATATCGTACGCAAGGATGCCCGGTGACAACTCTTGCTTCTTTAAGATTCTGTACATTCCAATGCCCCTCCTCTGCATGAAAAAACAAAGAATCAGATTTCTGACACACCCTTTATCCTTCGGCAAATATGCCGCCCAAATACTCGTCAATCCCCGTGCGAATCGGCATGAGGTAGACGTGTTCACCCTTTGCCCGCGCTTCTGCCAGAACATCGCGCGCAAACGCAATGCTCCATGCAAGCGTCGGTTCGAAGTCCTTCGGGAACACGACCTGATTCTTCGTCTCCCAATAGCTCTCAGAGCGCTGCGAGGTCACGGGCGAGAGCCCCCAGTAAACCTCGATGCCTTCGAGCATGTCCGCATACATCGCGAGGAAGCGGCGATCGAAGAACGGCTGTGTGAAGAAACCGACAGCGCCCGCCTGCAGCTTGCGGCGAATGCGGTAATCTTCCTGCCTCATGCTGCCGCGATACTGGTCGATACCCGCAAATACTCGAATCTCGGGCATTTCCTCGCGGAACTTCCGTATGACGTCGATGCTCTCCGTCGGATAGACGGTGTGCGCCATGTTCTGCGGCGCATCTCCCTCGATGACGAGGACTTCTCGAATCGCATGTTCGCGCAGATAGTCCGCCATAGGCAGCGGCTTCGTGATGTCGATGTCCATAGCGCGGATGTGCGGCACAGCGGGGAAAGTCTCGCCCGCAATCGCCGCGCCCTCCCAACTGCGCACAGGAAGCCGCAGAAGGTCGGGGACGTTGATGAGATCGATCTTTCCCTCATATTTTTTCGTCTGCGCGAGCTCTTCACGCAGCGCCGCTTCATCGCGCGGCACAAGTTCAAGCGACACTTTGCTCATATCAATCACCTGCTCAACTCTAAAGGATACGCTTCTCGCACAGCCTCATCCATCGTCTCGAATGCCGGAATGAAGCGGGTCAAAATCTCCGTCACCAAAGCCCTTGCACGCGCGCTGTCATAGATATGCGTCAAATCATTGCGCGTGCGCAGCATGTCGAGCCACACGTCTTCCTCAAGAAAATCAAAGCAGCTGTATGCCGCCTTGATAATCTCCCTTGGCGATCCCGAAGCGGCAGTCGCCTTTCCCTCGTAACGCAGAAGCTCTTTCAGCACCTTCCAGCCAAGTTCAAACTGAATGAAAAACTTGTCGATGATGCCGCTGATGATGAACTCATTCTCCAAATCCTGCAGCGGAGCCTGCGCCAATACATGCAGATGACGGGAAAACTCGTCATACCTTTTCATACAAGATCACCCCATCGCGCAAAATCTCTGCGACAAGCTCCGCCGACGGCGATTCATTCATGTTGACGATGTCAAACGTCAGCAGCGTGTCCACTTTCTCCTCCACATCAAACGCGAAATCACGAAAATCGGCGCAGTCATAAACGGCGATATCCACATCACTTTTCTCCGCTTGCAACCTGCGCGCCCGTGAGCCAAAAAGCACCAGTTTCCCTACATCGTAGCGCTTTGCCAGAGCCCGAAGCTGGGCGAAGATTTTTTCCTCGCGCACCGTCCAACGAATTTGTGGCTCAGCCATCGTTTTCATTCGCATGACCTTCCCTTGTGTTCCAAGCGCCTTGTGCTTCCTCAGAACAATCCCGTGATTCTGCCGTCTTCCGTGATGTCCATATCCATCGCCGCCGGATGCTTGGGAAGCCCTGGCATCGTGAGGATGCTGCCCGTCAGGGCGACGACGAAACCCGCGCCCGCCGCGAGGCGAAGCTCGCGCACCGTGATGCGAAACCCCTCGGGCCTGCCAAGAAGCGCGGCGTCGTCGGAAAGCGAATACTGCGTCTTCGCCATGCACACGGGCATCTTGTCGAAGCCTAGCGCTTCCAGCTCCTCAAGCTCTCTTTGCGCTTCCTTCGTAAAATCGACGCCCGCTGCGCCGTAAATCTCACGCGCAATCTTGCCGATTTTTTCAAGGATAGACTCCTTCTCATCGTAGATATAGCGAAAGTCCGCCTTCTTTCGAAGCGCCGCCTCGACCTTCTCGGCAAGCGCCTCGCCGCCCTCGCCGCCCTTCGCCCAGACCTCGGACAGCGCAACCTCAGCGCCGAGCGCCTCGCACGCGCGGCGCACGAAATCAAGCTCTTCGGACGTATCGGTCGGGAAGGCGTTGACGGCGACGACGGCGGGCAGACCGAACTTCTGCACGTTCTCGATGTGCTTGGCGAGGTTCGCCATGCCCTTTTTGAGCGCCGTCATATCGACCTTCTCCAATTCCTTCTTGGAGAGTCCGCCGTGCATCTTGAGCGCACGCACCGTCGCGACGATGACGACGGCGTCGGGCGAAATCCCCGCAAAGCGGCACTTGATGTCGAGGAACTTCTCCGCACCGAGGTCGGCGCCGAACCCCGCCTCCGTCACGACGACGTCGGCGAACTTCAACGCGAACTTCGTCGCCATGATGCTATTACAGCCGTGCGCGATGTTCGCAAAAGGGCCGCCGTGGATGAAGACGGGCGTGCCTTCGAGCGTCTGCACGAGATTCGGCTTGATCGCGTCCTTGAAGAGCAGCGTCAGTGCGCCCGTCGCGCCGAGCTCGTCGGCACGCACAGCTCTGCCCGAGCGCGTGTAACCGATGACGATACGTCCGAGGCGCTCCTTCATGTCCATGAGGTCGCGCGAGAGACAGAGGATCGCCATCATCTCCGATGCCACCGTGATGTCGAAACCCGTCTCACGCGGCACACCGTGCGCCTTGCCGCCCATGCCGATGACGACGTGGCGCAGTGCGCGGTCGTTGAGGTCGAGGACGCGCTTCCATGTGATGCGGCGCACGTCGAGGTCGAGCGCGTTGCCCTGCTGGATATGGTTGTCGATGATGGCGGCGAGAAGGTTGTGCGCCGTCGTGATGGCGTGAAAGTCTCCCGTGAAATGCAGGTTGATGTCCTCCATCGGCACGACCTGCGCATAGCCGCCGCCCGCTGCGCCGCCCTTCATGCCGAAGCACGGCCCCATCGACGGCTCGCGAAGCGCCGCCGCCGCCTTATGACCTCGGCGAGAAAGCGCATCGGCAAGCCCGACGCTCGTCGTCGTCTTGCCCTCGCCCGCCGGCGTCGGGTTGATCGCCGTGCAGAGGATGAGCTTGCCGTTCGGCCTGTCCTTGACGCGCTGCCAGGCGTCAAGCGTAACCTTCGCCTTGTATTTGCCGTAAAGCTCCAAATCATCGGGCACAAGACCGATCTTCGAAGCGATCTCCTCGATCGGCTTCATCCTCGCCGCCTGTGCGATTTCCACATCAGATTTCATGGCTGCCCCTCCTCACTTCTCCACCCGCATCTTCGCCGCCTGCACCGTGTTCGCCATGAGCGTGGCGATGGTCAGGAGTCCGACGCCGCCGGGCACGGGCGTGATCGCGCCCGCGACTTCCTTCACGGCGTCGAAATCGACGTCGCCGACAAGCTTCCTCTCGGCGATGCGGTTGATGCCGACGTCGATGACCGTCGCGCCGGGCTTCACCATATCCGCCGTCACGAAGCGCGGCTTACCGACGGCAGCGACGAGGATATCCGCCTCGCGTGCGACAGCGGCGAGATCTTCCGTACGCGAGTGACAGACCGTGACCGTCGCATTCTCTGCGAGCAAGAGATGGCTGATCGGCTTGCCCACGATATTGCTCCTGCCGATGACGCAGGCGCGTTTGCCCGCGACGGGAATCCCCGCGAGCTTGAGCATCTTCATGCAGCCTGCAGGCGTGCACGGCACGAGCGAATGTTCTCCCGCGACCAATCGCCCGACATTGATCGGATGGAAACCGTCGACGTCCTTTTTCGGGTCGATGCGCTCGATGATCTCCGCCGCGCTCTTCGCGAGGTGCGCGGGCAGAGGAAGCTGCACGAGGATGCCGTCGATGCGGCGACTCGCATTGAGCCGGTCGATCTCGGCGAGAAGGTCCTCCTTCGTCGTCGTTTCGGGCAAGGCGATCAGAGCGGAAAAAAAGCCGAGCGCCTCGCACGCACGCTCCTTGTTGCGCACATAAACTTCGGACGCCGGATCTTCACCGACGATGACGACGGCAAGCCCCGGCATCCTGCCGAGTACGGTGCGCAAAGCCAGCGCCTCCTCCCGTGCCTCGTCTTTGATCTTTTGGGCAAAGACCTTGCCTTCGAGCAATCGGGCTGTCATATTTCACTCCCCCATCAAACGTACAAGCTCGCCACGGTAAAGATGAGCATGGCGATGGAAACGATGCCGTTGCGCATGAAGTAGCGCTGCGTGACGCGGCTGTAATCGTCAGCGCTCACAATGCGGTGCTGGTAGACGAGCGTTCCTGCCGCGACGCCCACACCGATGAAATAGAGCCACTGCAGTTCCATGAGGATGCCGAGGCCATAGAAGCACGCGATGCTTGCGGCGTGCACGAAGCGGCAGATGACGAGTGCGCCGTGCGCCGTGAACTGCGTCGCCAGCGAGTGAAGCCCCTCCGAGCGGTCGAACGCCTCATCCTGCGAGCCGTAGACGGCATCGAAGGCGCCGATCCAAAGCGCCACGGCGACGCAGAGGATGACGGCGGGCAGAGGAAGCTCTCCCGTCACCGCGACCCAGCTGCCCGCCGGCGCCATAGCGATGGCGATTCCCAGCACCAAGTGACACAGGAATGTGAAGCGCTTCGTATACGGATAGATCAAGAACGGCACGACGGCGACGGGCAGAAGCCAAAGACAGATCGGTCTGAGCTGCGCCACCGCCAAGATACAGACGATGAGATAAAAAACGATTGAGAGCTTCGCCTCGCGCGGCTTCAAGTCACCGCGCACCATAGCGCGTGAGGCAAGCCGCGGCTGTTTCTTGTCGTACTTCAAGTCGGCGAGATTATCCAAGGCAAGCGCCGCGCTCCTCGCGCCTGCGATGGCGACCGTGATCCAGACGAGATCCATCACGGGCGGCATCCCCCCCGCCGCCAGAAACGCGCTCATGTAGGCAAACGGCAGGGCAAAGACGATATGATGGAGCGCGATGTTGTTGATGTGCGCACCGAGTTTAGCCAAGTCCGAGTTCCCTCCACTTCGCATCGACACGCGCCTTGACCTCGTCCGTCATGACGATCTCGTCCGGCCATTCGCGCGTATGCCCCTCTTCCGGCCACGACTTCGTCGCATCGATGCCGAGTTTCGTGCCCCACTTCGCCATCGGCGAAGAGTGATCGAGCACGTCGAGAGGCCCTTCGACCATCTCAAGATCGTATTTCGCATCGATGTTGTTGAAGACACGCCACCAGACTTCCTTCATATCCTGCACGTTCACATGCGCGTCGACGACGATGATCATCTTGCAGAACATCATCTGCCCCATGCCCCAGATCGCGTGCATGACGCGCCGCGCCTGCATCGGATACGTCTTCTTGATGGAGACGACGCAGCAGTCGTGGAACACGCCTTCAAGCGGCATGTTGATGTCGATGATCTCGGGCACCATCTGCTGCAAAAGAGGCAGGAAGATGCGCTCCGTCGCCTTCGCGAGGAAGCAGTCCTCCATCGGCGGTTTGCCGACGATCGTCGCCGGATAGATCGGATTCTTGCGGTGCGTGATGCAGGTGATGTGAAAGACCGGGTAATCGTCCGCCAGAGAATAATAGCCCGTGTGATCGCCAAACGGCCCTTCGCGGCGGCGCTCGCTTTCCAACACATAGCCTTCCAAGACGATCTCGCTCGTTGCCGGCACCTCAATGTCGACCGTCTTGCACTTGACAAGCTCAACCGACTTGTGACGCAGAAAGCCCGCGAAAACCATCTCGTCGATGTCGCGCGGCAGGGGCGCCGTCGCGGCATACGTGAGGACGGGATCCGTGCCGATGGCGACGGCGACCTCGATGCGATCCTTGCCCTGCTCCTTTGCCGCACGGAAGTTCTCCGCGCCGTTTTTATGAATATGCCAGTGCATGCCCGTCGTATTCTTATCGTACTTTTGCAGACGGTACATGCCGACGTTGCGCTTGCCCGTCTCGGGATTCTTCGTAAAGACGAGCGGCAGCGTGATGAAGGGTCCACCGTCCTCGGGCCAGCACTTCAAGATCGGCAGGATGTCGAGCGACGGATTGTCCATCTCCACGACTTCCTGGCACGGCGCTTTCTTGACGTACTTCGGGAAGTTCACCGCCTTGCGCATCTTCGGGATGAGTGTGACGAGATCCATCTTGTTCGCGAGCGAGATCTTCGGCAGACGCATGAAATCGCGCAGATCATCGGCGATTTCATCGAGACTCTCAACGCCTAAGGCGATGCTCATGCGCTCCATGCTGCCGAAAGCGTTCATGAGCACAGGCATGTCATAGCCCTTGACGTTCTCGAAAAGCAGCGCGACGTTCTTCTCGCCCTCCATCTTGGAAACGCGGTCGGTGATCTCGGTGATTTCGAGCTCGGCGTCAACCTCCGTCTTGATGCGGCGCAAAAGCCCGCGCGATTCCAGTTCCTCAATAAACTCGCGTAAATCCTTGAAAGCCACGAATATTCCTCCTTATTTGCGCAAAACGAAACGAACGATGACGTAGCTGATCTCATAGAGGAGGATCATGGGCACGGCGATCATCGTCTGAGAAAAAACATCGGGCGTCGGGGAAATGACAGCGCCGATGACGAAAGACAGAAACACCACGATGCGCTGCTGCTTCCAGAGAAAAGCAGAGCCGACGAACCCGAGCTTCGCGAGAACCACGATGATGAGCGGCAGTTCAAAGATGCAGCCGAAAGGCAGGATGAACGCCAGCACGAAGTCAAGGTACTTTCCCAAGGAAAAAAGCGGCTCCAGATTGTCCGTGCCAAAGCCTATGAAGAAGCGGATGGCGGCAGGCAATACAAGGGTGAAGGAAAAGGCGATGCCGACGACGAAAAGCACGACGGAAAGCGGCACGATGAGGAGCAGCGCCTTCCTCTCGCGCACGGTCAAGGCCGGCAGGATGAAACGCCAAATCTCGTAGAAAATGACGGGCAGAGCGAGCAAAAAGCCGCCAAAGACCGCAATCTTCAGATAGGTGAAGAACGCCTCTGCCGGCTGCATGTAGTAGAGTTTTCCCGCAGGCGCTGTCAAGTAGCGCATGATCTCGTCGATGTAGAAGTAAGCGACGCCGCTACCGACGGCGACGGCGGCAATCGAATAGATCAGCCGCTTCCGCAGCTCTTCGAGATGCGCGATGATGGACATGCTGCCGTCCTTGCGCTCCTCCGGCGCCTGCGGCTGCGCTTGTTCTCGCGGTTCAGACAGCTGCTGCATCGACGGCTCGTGCATCTGCCGGATCGGCGTCTCGGGCGGCTGCTGCATCTGCGGCTCGTGCCCTGCCCCCGCCTGTCCATCGTTCAAGCCTTGCGGCTGCTCATGTTTTTCGTATGTCATTTTTCGCTCTTCTCGTCTTTTTTAGCAAGCGTCGGTGGCTCGGGCGTGACGTCGACGGTACTCTTTTCGACCTCGTCCTTGCCTTCCTTGAACTCCTTCACGCTCCTGCCGAGCGCCTTGCCGATCTCAGGCAGTTTGCGCGGACCGAAGATGATGAGTGCGACGAGGAGGATGGCTCCAAGCTCATAAAGGCTCAACATTCTATCTCCCCTCGCTTTCCTGCTTCTTGACTGCATCGCCTTCTGCGGCAGTCGTCTGCGCCCCATTCATCGGCTCGGGTGCAAGCGGCTGCTGCCCTGCCGGCGGTTCGGCAATCGTCTGCATCGGCGGCTGCTGCACACTCGGCGGCGGTGCGGCGCTCTCAATCGGCTTATTCACGTCGGACATCAGGTTGTTCGTCGCCTTTTTGAACTCGCTGAGACCCTTGCCGACGGCGCGTCCGATCTCGGGCAATTTGCCCGGGCCGAATACCACGAGCGCGATGACGAGGATGAGGATGAGCTCAGGAAAGCCCAAATTGAACATAGCTTTTCCCCCTTAAAGAACTGCGCAAAGCAGACCTTGTATACTTCAAGCAAAACTTACGATTCGCGCTTCGCGATGTAGTCCGCCGCCTTGCAGAAGGTATCGCGCACCTCGTTGGGCAAAACGGCGGGCAGAGATTCCTTCGCCTCGGCGAGGAACTCGCGCACCTTGGCACGCGCATACGCAACGCCGTCGGACGCACGCACGATGGCGAGCGCACGCTCGACATCCTCGCGCGTCATCGAAGGATTCGTTACGATGGAAAGAAGCTCCTCTCGTTCGGAGCTGACCTCAAGCGCACGAATCACAGGCAGCGTCACGATGCCCTCATGGATATCGTTGCCCGCCGGCTTGCCGATCTTCTTCTTATCCGAGGTCAAGTCGAGAAGGTCATCCGTGATCTGAAACGCCATGCCGACGTACTTGCCGTAAGCGTGAAGCCCCCGTTCTGCCTCCGCGCCAAGATTCGTCGCGATGGCGCCCAGCTCACAGCAAGTGGCGAGGAAATTCGCCGTCTTCTTCGCGATGCGCTCATAATACTCCTCGACATCACGCGAGGCGCGGTAAAGCTCCTTGTTCTGGATAATCTCGCCCGAACTGAGATCCATGATGAGCTGCGCAACACGCCCCGAAACGCGCTCGCCGAAGCCGTTCTCGACGATGAGCAAAAACGCGCGCGCGAAGAAGTAGTCGCCCGAGAGAATCGCCTGCTGATTGCCCCACATGGCATTCGCCGTCACCGCGCCGCGCCGCGTATCGGCATGATCGAGCACGTCGTCATGGACGAGCGAAGCCATGTGGATCAGCTCAAGCGCAACGGCGAGCGGCATCATTTTTTTCGCGTCGAAATCCTTGCTAGAGCGTGCCGCAAGCAAGAAGAGCGCAGGGCGCAGCCTCTTGCCGCCGGATTCCACGAGATGCGTGCCGATCTCCGTGATGCGATCCACGGGCGAAACGACAGCCTGCAAAAGTTCCCTCTCCAGCAAGGCAAGATCTTTTTTTATTAAAAGAAACATCGAATGGATGAACATCCCATCACCTACATGCCTACAATTTCATAATGCTCTCATAAGTTTACACCATTCAAGCGTTTTTGTCATGAACTTTCTTCTTATGCCAAACGCAGAAAATCCTAAAGCAGCTTTGCATCAAGCTCCTGCTGCCACGCAACGAGATCGGCAAGCGAGACATTTTCAATGATGTCCTTCATCGCCTCGTGCAGCCTTTGCCACAGAAAGAGCGTAGCACATCGCTCATGCCGTGGACAATCGTTCTCATCCATATCCATGCAGGCGACGGGAGCAAGACTTCCCTCGATCAGACACAGGATGCTGCCCGCCGTATATTCTGCCGGCGCACGCATCAGGCGATAGCCGCCCTGCGGTCCGCGGCTGCTCTTGACGAAGCCCGCCTTGTTCAGCACGGAGACGATCTGCTCCAAATACTTTTCCGAGATCTCCTGCCTTCGCGCAATATCCTTGATGCGCACCGGCTCCTCCTGCCCGTTTATGGCAATGTCCATCATGAGCCGCAGCGCATACCGTCCTCTCGTCGAAATCTTCATATTTCTGCCTCCATTTGGATAAAGTTATACGCACAAACATCCGCTTTACAGACTGCGTTTCATATATATCGTTCCTATATGATATATTTATACTTATACTATTATAGCGCATTTTCCCCTCGCTGTCTCCCTTGCAAATTCCTACACATCCCTTATAATATTCCTATAAACACCATTCCAAGGAGGAATCCATCATGCCAACACCACACAACGCCGCCGAGATCGGCGACATTGCCGAGCGCATCCTTCTGCCCGGCGATCCGCTGCGTGCGAAGTACATCGCTGAGAACTTTCTCACAGACGCTAAGGAATATTCACATGTGCGCAACGTGCTCGGCTATACGGGAAGCTACAAGGGCACGCCCGTTTCCGTGCAGGGCACGGGCATGGGTATGCCGTCCATCGCCATCTATGTGCACGAGCTAATCAGCATCTACGGCGTGAAGAAGCTCATCCGCGTCGGCAGCTGCGGCGCACTCGCCAAGGATCTCCATATCCGCGATGTCGTCATCGCGCAGGGCACGACGACAGATTCTTCCATGCCGAAAAACATCTTCGGCGCGTCCGTCCACTTTGCACCGCTCGCCGACTTCTCGCTCTTAGAAAGCGCCGTGCGTCATGCGCGTGAAAAAAATCTGCCCGTGCGCGTCGGCAACGTATTGTCGCAGGATCGCTTCTACGACGACGAAATCGACTTCGCCAAGCTCCTCGACTACGGCGTGCTCGCCGCCGAAATGGAGACGGCGGCGCTCTACCTGATCGCAGCCAAGTTCAGCGTGCAGGCGCTCGGCGTCTTCACGGTCAGCGACCACATCACCTGCGACGAAGCACGTGCGACGCCCGAAGAGCGTGAACGCTCCTTCAACGACATGATTGAGCTTGCCTTGGAAAGCATCATTGAGGCATAAGGGAAGCCCCGACGAACGCAGTGCTTCCAAAAGGCGAAAAGAAACCGCACAGCCAGCGCACCGTGCGGTTTCTTTTTGTCTTCTAGAACGTACTGCAGCGAGAAACTCCAAAAATCTATCACGTCTTAATTTTCACACCAGGAGGCGGCTTCGAGACATACCTTTCTACCGATTTTCCTGCTGCTTCGTCCGCATCTTCCTGTGCGTGGATTTCGGCTAAACATGATTCACAATATTCCTTGTTTCCATATCGGGTTCGATTCATCGCGATCCCGTTGCATCTCGCACACTTGTATGCCTGAATGCGTACGAGCACGATAATTGCATAAACTACAATCGGAATGATCGTATATTCTGTAAATATGAGTATTCCTGCTAAGAGAGCCGACAATATAGGGAAATGTCGTATCAGAATAAAGGGAAGAGCGAGCACGCCCAAGAGCAGACCCGCAATCAATGTTAAGACACCTTTCGCCATTTTTACAAGCAAATAAACAACAAGGATTGCAACGATTATCGCAACAATTCCCGCAATAATTGCTCCAATCCCCAGCACTACGCTTCCCCATGAAATATTGCCTCTCCTTTTCGTCTATCAGTTCCTATGCATAGATTGCAATTTCAAACATTCTGCTCTATTTAATGCATAGAATTCTTCTCGCGACATAACCATAGCATAATTTTCTTCATAAAAGGCATCAACATTGCATATCAACGGGCGATGCTGATAGATTGTGCAAAGATTTGTTGAATCATCCAGCCATTTGCATATGCCATTAGGAAGTGCCATATTTTTTCCCCATATAGTCATTCCCACCTGCCTGCAGCACTCACCACATTGCGTGCAATGAAACATACCTTTCCTTTCTATCGTAGTGGAACGCCTTGTTCTTCGCTTCGTTCTACCTTCGGAGCATCAATATCGTATGATATTTTCTTTTTTTCAAACAGCTCTTTCACAGCAACGTCTTTCAAATATTTCATATCCCGCGATGTTACAGCTTGAACCTGCATCCATTCGCCGTTTTTATCTTGATAATACAAAGCAATTTTAAGCGAAAACGTCTGATTTGTAACGTATGTGACAGTAAGTTGACCACCTCGATAAGCCCAACCAGTTTCTTTGATCGTTTTCAAAATTTCCGTATCAATTTTCTTTGAATAAAGATGAACCATTTCATCCAAATCCATCTTAGTGAAAACATCTATCATCGTATTCCAGATATTTTTCAGATCGTCAATCGCATTGTTTAAGTAACTGTTATTCCTCTCATCGCCCGGTGTTATCATGAAATTCATCCTCCTTAAATCTCTAGACCAAGTTCTTCTTCCATTTCTTCTGTAATATCCGTTTCCTTTTTTATCCCTTTGTTCCGAATGAAGGGCGGAACTTCACTCTCTGGTATTTTTCTAGTGGTAGTTTTTTCAATCCACTGTCCATTTTTCTTATAATAAAGTCTGTGAGAGATCTTCATCAGGCGTTCTGCGCCCTCAACAACAAGATCGCCAAAGATACGCGCCCCGTGAGGAATACTGTCACGAACTTTTTCCCATGCAGCTTTCAGCTTGGGGATAAAATCATGAAGCCAATCTACGATTTCATCCCAATTAGCAACAATGAGCGCTCCACCAATCAAAACACCCAACCCAATCAACAATGGTATCATAATACAACACGTTCCTTTCAATGCTTCCCCTGCATTTGACTTTTGGCATATTCTTCCGAAACGATGCGCTTCGTCGTAACCCCTGTTCTTGTGGCATTATCCGCCTTGCTTGCCAGTATCCCAGACGTGACATTCTCAATACAACTTTGCTCTACAAACCTTGCTCCACTTCGCACGGCTTTAAATGCTGCCATTAACACAGCCGTTGAAATATCGCTTCCTGATAAACCTTCAAACTTTCTCGCTAACGAATCAATATCAATATTATTGGGCATTTCCTCCGGAATATACATTCGCCATAAGATACGACGACATTCCTCGTTCGGCAAACAGAACTTCACATGCTTCGCAATTCTTCGCATAAAAGCAGGATCAAAATTCTCTATAAAATTCGTTGCAAAAATGATAAAATCCTCATGATAATTCAATATCATAAGCATTACAGAACGTGTTTGATTGACACTGACATCCGTCGCATTGCTCATATTGGTAACACGTCTGCTAAGAATAGCATCCGCTTCATCAAAGAACAAAATGCTTTTGGTTTCTTTTGCAACTTCAAACGCCTTGCGTATATTCTTCGGGGTTTCCCCTACATATTTAGACTCTATGTCGGCATAATTAACTGCTAGAATCTTTCTGCCCAGATGTTTTGCGATTGCATGAGCTGCCATTGTCTTACCTGTCCCAGGCGGTCCATACAAATTGATGCCCATACGTTTTGAGTACTTATGTGTTTTACCCAGTCCCCATTGCTCAAAAACAATCCTACTATTACGCGCATAATCAGCGACATCCAAAATATCGTCCCTTACAGCGTGCGGTAATATAATATCGCACAAGTCATACCTTGGCTCTTCCGGCACGAAACTTATGCTAGCTTCTTGTTTTTTTGATTTGTCCATTTGGGACGCATCTATTTTCGGCGACATTAACCTTGATTCAGGTATTCGATCTCCAACCCCCAAAATTTCCCCTCCTTTATGCTTCTCTGAGAGTGATTTATAACGGATGCGCGAAACCTCCTTTCCATTTGAAAATATTTCATGATCTTCATCCTTATCTGTTAGATATATTATCACATTCGTCCCCCCCGCAAGACATTTGTTTGTAGATACTTTATCCATAATTTCTATTAACCTTGCCAAATATATTTCACAATCCCTGCAACCTATAAGAAAAATAACCGCCCGGATTTAACCGAACGGTCATTTTTATATTTCTGTTACTGATGCAAAGGCGCATACGCTCCATCATCGATGCCCAACATACGAATGGATATTCTCATGCCAGTAGTCGTTGGATCCAGCAGCAATGCGAAGTTCCCTTGGAAAGCATCATCGAGGAATGATCTGCTGCACGCAAAGGGGCTGTGACAAAATACTTTCGCATTTTGTCACAGCCCCTTTATTATCTGAGCGGCACTGCCGCTTTTTGTCTGGTGGAGACGAGGAGAATCGAACTCCTGTCCGAAAGCATTGTTTCATCGGCTTCTCCGAGCGCAGTCTGTGCTTTAATTTAAGAATCCGACCGCCCACAGACAGGCTTCCGTCATCCGATTTCGCAAAAAGTTCCCCTTCGAGCCTGCGAAAATCAGCTCTTGAGTATCCCGCAGTCGTCCTCTTATCCGCTCAGGCGGGAGCCAAGCGAACAGAGGCTGGCGTTAAGCCGCCAGAGCGTAGTCTTCGTTTGCTTTTATATTTAAATAAAAGTTTCACCTTACTGACGGGATGATGACCCCCCGGCTCGCTGCCCATGCACCATCTACCCCCGTCGAAACCTTTACGTCCCCGTCGATATGCGCATGAAGCGTTCGCTGGAAAGATTCCTAAGAGCCATCCCAGCTAAGACATATAGTATACATCCTTTCCAAAGATTTTGCAAGGATTTTCACATCGTCATGATCGGATCAACATCGATAAGCACGTCATTTCTTGTATCAAGCCCCTCACCGCGCAGAAAATCTCTCACAGACGCCAGATCTGCCGTCTTGATCAGAAGCACGAAGCGATGGACACCGCGAAACTGCGCGATCAAAGCAGGCGCAGGACCGATGATCTGCTGGTCGGTTCGCCCTGCAAAAGCGGCGAAAAAATTTTCCTGTATGCGGCACGCTTCTTGACGTGCCGCTTCTTCCTTTTCGTGCTGCACAATGAGTTTTACGAGACGGCTGAACGGCGGATAGAAAAGCTGCTCCCGTATGGCTATCTCCTGCCGATAAAACGCCTCGTAATCCTGCTTGATCGCCGCCTGCACCGCATAATGCTCAGGGCTGTAACCCTGCACGACGACCTGCCCCGAAGCATCGCCTCGACCCGCACGCCCCGCCGTCTGCGTGATGAGCATGAAGCATCGCTCCGCCGCGCGAAAATCGGGCATGTTGAGACTCGAATCGGCGCTGAGAATGCCGACCGCCGTGACGCCCGGGATGTCATGCCCCTTGGCGACCATCTGCGTGCCGAGCAGGATGTCATACCGCTTCTCGCGAAAAGCTGTAAGTATTTCCTGATGTGCGAGCTTCCTTGTCGTCGTATCCCGATCCATGCGCACGATGCGTGCCGCAGGCACGAGCGCCTTTAGCTCCATTTCGAGTTTTTCCGTTCCCGAACCAAAATATTTGATATAAGGGCTGGCACATTCGGGGCAAAGGAGCGGCGACGCCTGCTCGATGTCGCAATGGTGACACAAGAGCCTGCCGCTTCGATGATAGACGAGAGGCAAGCCGCATGACGGGCATTTGACGACGGCGCCGCACGAACGGCACATGACGAAAGTCGAAAAACCGCGGCGATTCAGCATGAGAATGAGCTGCTCCTTCTTCGCCATCGTCTCTTCGATAAGGCGACGCAAACGTGCGGAGATGATATTGCGGTTGCCATGATGCAGCTCCTCGCGCATATCGACGCACTCGACGCGCGGCAAGGGCCTCGCACCGATGCGTTCAGGCATGGAAAGGAGCGTGAGTTCTCCGCATCTCGCGCGGTACGCCGTCTCAAGAGATGGCGTTGCGCTGCCCAGAAGCAGCACGGCGCGATGGATTTTTGCCATCGCTTCAGCGATGGGCCGCGCGTGATAGCGCGGCGCTTCGTCCTGCTTGTAGGACATGTCCTGCTCCTCATCCATGATGATAAGCCCGACATCCTCAACGGGCGTGAAGAGCGCCGAACGTGCGCCGATGACGATGCCCGCCTCACCGCGCCGCACGCGGAAAATCGCGTCGTTTCTCTCAGAGAGCGAAAGCTGGCTGTGCATGACGACGATATCCTCCGGAAAAGAACCTTTAAAGGCGAGGACGATCTGGCTCGTCAAGGCGATTTCCGGCACAAGCACGATGACCCTGCGCCCCGCCTTTCGCGCCGCCGCCGCCGCTTCGATATAGACCTGCGTCTTGCCGCTGCCCGTCACACCCTGCAGCAGAAAGCCACGGTACTCGCGGCGTTCGATATAAGGACATACAGCTGAAACCGCCGCCTGCTGCTCCTTCGTCAGATCGAAAGACGCGGCAAATCCCGTCATGCCGCCGTAGCTGTCGCGCAGAATGCGCCGCTTCTCACTCTTCACATCGCCGGATTCCAGCACGGCACGAAGCACGGCAGCAGAGACGCCCTTCCTGCGCAGCGCGGCGTCGCTCTGCTGCCCTTCGGCGGCAAGCAGCTCCAACAAACGTCTCTGTGCATGTCGCTTTCGATAACGCACGAGCATTTCATCATCAAGAGGCCGTGCAAGCGACAGAACATTTTCATAACGCGCTCTGTCGCGCGCCTTCGCTCGATAGAACTTTCGCACAGCCTTTTGCTGGATGAACCGCGCCACGATTGCAGGAATTTTTGCAGAAAATGCAGAGAATGCCTTCTGAAGAGCAAGCATCTCTACCGCGCCATTTTTTTGCAAGTACTGAAGAATCTGCCGCGCCTCGCTGCTTAAAGAAAGCGGTTCCGCCCCCTCGATCGCCTCATATTCCACCTCGATCTTCAAACCGCTCTTTCCGGGCATAAATAAACGCATCGCTTCGGCAGGAGCGCACAAGTAAAAGTCTGCGATGCAGTGCGCCGCTTCCATCATCTCAGAGGTAAACCACGCTTCCTCATCCACAGCAGAGATGATCGCCTTCAAATCGTAGGCGCAGCGCCCAACTTCTTCGTCATGAACCGCAAGAACGAATCCCTCGACGCTTCGTCCGCCAAAGGGCACAAATACACGCCAGCCGGCCGCAAGGAAGGACATCTCGTCGGGCACAGCGTAGCTGTACGCCTTCGCTATGCTTTTCACGGGAATATTGACAAAAACTTCCGCTCTTCGCAAAATGCTCGCCTCCAAGAAGAAAAAGGCTTTCAGCGCGAACATTTCGCACCGAAAGCCAACTTTCGCTCACTGCCTCACGGCAAACGTTCATCGACGAAAACGATGAATCTCTCTCAGTCCATGATAAAAATCTCGACAGTCTTACGACCGAACTGGATCGCTTCTTCCGCCGTATCAAAAGCGATATCGATCGTATTGCCGCGAATCGCTGAGCCGACATCCTCAGCTATAGCCTCGCCATAGCCCGGAATGAATACGCGCGTACCCATCGGAATAACAGACGGATCCACAGCGATCACACCTCTTCTGACCAACGTCCCGCTCGCCGTATGATTCGACAAACCCGGGTCGAAGCGGCTGTATGCTGTCGCCGAAACGAGCAACGAACGTCCGCCGCCGCGATTGGGCGCCGGCTCCGCTGCCGGCGGCTCCTCTCCGCCCGAAAGAGCTTTGTAGGTCAGACGGCCACATACGCCGTCGGCTTCTAAACCGTTTTCCTGCTGAAACTTCGTGATGGCAGCCGCCGTTTTCCTGCCGCATACACCGTCAGCTTCACCATCTGCAAGATAGCCGTGCGCAATCAAGAGCTTCTGTACGGCACGCACACTGTCTCCCCGCATTCCTTCCTTGACAAGAAATCCGCCAGCAAACGCCGCTGCACTTGTCAGCAAAAGACAGAGACAAAAAACGAACGAAAAAATCACCGTTTTCCTCAATAGACGTCACCTCACAGAAAAACTAATTTTCTCACAAGTTTATTATATCAAAAAAAATGACCATTTGTCCATAGCATATTGCAACGACTTATGACAGCTATGCGCAAACCCAGAAATACCAAGGGTTCAAAGATATAATAAGCGACGCTCCCCTGCGATAGATCATACGAGATAAAAAACGCCATGTACACATGAAGCCATGCTTACGCCGGAGATATCTCGATCTTGAATATGACAGACAACCACCGCAGGGATCATGTCCCTGCAGGCTGAACTTATGCAGCTTCTTAAAATTTGTCAACTATTCTTAACAATATCATCCTTCATGTCATATTCTTTTTTAATATTTGTCCGTCTTTTTTCCATTACAAGCTTTGCAAAGCATTTGGCAATTATCAGGCTGCGTATGTCCGCCCTTACTCCAAGGGATGATATGATCCCCTTCCATTTCCTCAAAATCAAAATGCTTTTTACACGCAGCGCATATCTCACCTTGCTTACTATACGCTGCCAATTTATCCCTTTTGTCAAATGCTCGTAAATTCAACAATCGTCCTGCAAACGGATCTATATCCCTGCACAACAAAAATTCATAAATGCCCTTACTTTTTTGTACTTCCTCATCTTCATGCAAGCGTTTCGTTTCCGCCGCCATGACGGCAGAATTATAAGTACGGTTATGATATTTGTTATAGAAATGAAACCAATCCAAGCCTTTCATATCCGAAAAATACTTAGGAAAAATCTTTTCTATCCAATGAATGACATCTTGAAAATATTGCCATAATCTATTCGCATCCACATCTGCCTTATGCTGCGCCATATATTCCGTAACCTCTTTGATTCCCTCGTATTCGCAAATGCCTTTAAGCACCTTTTCAAGAAGTTCCTGTCGATTCGGATCTCCCGTTATATATTTTCCTGCCAATGCTTTTGCCGGACAATTGCGTTTTGAAAAATATCTCTTTGCATCCGACAGCCACGCCCCTGTGTAAACTGAGTTCCGCAGTTCCTGATCCGTCAGTTTTGCGCCAGCGATATTGACGACCTTGAACCATTCCAACTTTTCAGACTCTTCACCTTCACAAATATAGACCATAAATTCATAATCCATGATTGCATCATATTTATCATCAGGCAAGGAATCCCAATAATACTTTTGACCGCCAATGCTAATGGAAAACTGATGCTTTAGATACTGCATGACAGACAGCGTTCTCTGCTGACCATCCAGAATCTCATAAGCATCTTCGTCAACTTTTACCCAGTATATGACATTTAGCGGGAACCCTTTTAAGACGGTCTGAATCACTGCCTCTGCCTGTTCGTCATCATAAACAAATTCTCGTTGATACGGAGGACGCACAGCGAGCCTGCCGCTATAAGCAAAAACGCCGTCATCCCCTTTGTCATCATAGCCCTTAAAAACATCCCTGATCTTGATTTGTTTCGGCATTATATTCATCGTCGTATCCTCCTAATCAAAATACGAGGATATATGCTCAACAAATATCCATCTGTATTCTTGGCAGTATAATACACTTTCCCGACAGGTTTTTCCTTCACAAGGATTGCGGCTCGCGTATTCACCTTACCACCGCCCTGCGTTTCACCATTTCGATTATGCTGTACGCCCTCTTGATAAAGAGTTGTCATCGGATAATCCACCGTATTTCCCAAGGTAATTCCTAAAATTTCAAACTGCTCCGGATTATATTTATCCAGAAAAGTAATCGGCACACCCATGATCCCATTACATTTTCCGTTTGATAAAAATTCTTCCATAGCGCAACTTGCCGTCAATATACGGTCCATCCTTTCCCGTGCTTGAGGCAATTCCCGCAAGTCCCCGAATATTTCCGGCAGCAAGTCCGATAATCTCAAATTGATCGGGGCTGTACTTGTCGAGGAAGGTAATCGGGACTCCCAATATGCCATTACAACTTGCGCCTGATGACCACTCTGAAGTACAATCGACGATACTTCCGTTCCGTTCCGTTCCGTTCCGTTCCGTTCCGTTCCGTTCCGTTCCGTTCCGTTCCG
>NZ_DBHIUY010000005.1:0-51388 GCF_057272215.1 Selenomonas sp. | reverse complement strand
TTGAGATTATCCGCCGTATCGCCAAACTTGTCAACAGCTAAATAAAAGCTCGGTCCGCCAGATTCATAACTGCCTTTAGGTGCAATATTCGACATGGGTTGTCCAAGGTCGCGACTAGAACCAACGATTTCAAATTGACTTGGATTATATTTATCCAAATATGTCAGCGGAACTCCCAAATTCTCAAAATAGTCACATGGAATATCCGATGTCTTATCCACGTTGATTGCATCATAGTTGTCATATTTCGGATATTCTTCTTCGTTTCCATAATATCTCTTATACAACACCAAATCTTCATGGCGCATTGCATAATCAAGATTCGTAAACCACCGAACCCCCTTGACGCGAATATACCTTCTGCCATCTTCATCCATACCGCATCCCGCTGCACGAAGCGGATAATCATTCGGAACATAAAATTTTCGATCCCCGCTATGAATACTTGCCCCAAGCCATAATTTATTATCTTTGATGAGGGGAAAAATATCTTTGTAAGTAATGGCATTGACATTGCCTATAATCAAAAAATCCTTTTGATGTGCTACGAGCTGTGCTACATATTCGCGGAAAAGGCTGAACGGTGGATTAGTCACGACAACATCCGCTTGCTTGAGATAATCCCTACATTCCTCGGAGCGAAAATCTCCATCGCCTTTCAGCTTCTTTACCCCGCGTTTTTTCGATTTCAAAAGTGCATTTATATCTTCATCGGAAACGCCTCTGCCGTTTGCCATAGGAACTTCTTTGACATCCATGACATATCCATTGCCCCGAACCACAGGCTCATCCGCGCAATCGAAAAGAGTAAGCTGCTGTCCTATAAAAGGCGATGTACTGTACGAAGTGCAAATCAATCTCTTTAAACCAAGGTAATTGAAATTCCGTAAAAAGAATTTACAAAAATTACTTTCGAAGGGATCATCGCAGTTGCAAAGAACTGTCTTTCCTTGAAACTTATCCTCATAATGATTCATCTCTGCCTGTATATCTTCATAGGCAGTATAAAACTCATCTTTCTTTGCATCTCTCGCTTTTGCAAGACCTTCATTTTTAACGCTGCTTTTTACCATAATCGCCTTTCTTCTATGCCGCCGCTTAGATATCTCAATCATTCCTGCGCAGTTCCCTCTCACCCCAAGACAAGACCCACCGGACAATGGTCGCTGCCGAATACCTCGTTGTGAATCGTCGCCTCTTTGATCTTCGGTGCGAGGCGATCAGATACGAGAAAATAATCGATGCGCCAGCCTGCGTTCGTTTCACGCGCCTTGCGGAGATACGACCACCATGTATAGATTCCCGTCTTGTCCGGATAGAGTGCGCGAAATGTATCGGTAAAGCCCGCTGCGAGAAGCTGCGTCATCTTCTCTCGCTCCTCGTCGGTGAAGCCCGCATTCTTTCGATTCGTCTTAGGATTCTTGAGGTCGATCTCCGTATGCGCCACGTTGAGGTCGCCGCAGACGACGACGGGCTTCTTCGCATCGAGCGCCAAAAGATAGTCGCGGAACGCCTCCTCCCACGTCATGCGATAGGCGAGCCGTTCAAGCCCGCGCTGAGAGTTCGGCGTGTAGACCGTCACGAAGTAGAGATCGTCGAACTCCAGCGCGATGACGCGCCCCTCGTGATCGTGCTCTTCGATGCCGATGCCATAGCTTACGGAAAGCGGCTCTATGCGGCTGAATACCGCCGTGCCGGAATAGCCCTTCTTCTCGGCGCTGTTCCAATACTGCTTGTAGTCCGTAAGTTCCAAGATCGCCTGTCCAGGCTGCATCTTCGTCTCCTGCACGCCAAAGACGTCGGCATCGAGCGCCTTGAACGACTGCATGAAGCCCTTGCCGAGGCAAGCGCGAAGCCCGTTGACATTCCATGATACAAAACGCATGATATTCCCCCCTTACCCCTGCACGGGATCGCCGACGAAGTAGAGATAGAGGACGACGATGATGCCGAGTACGATGCGATACCAGCCGAACGCCTTGAAATCGTTGTTTTTGATGTACCGCAGCAGAAACTTGATCGAAAGGATCGACACGACGAATGCCGTCGCCATGCCCACAACGAGAATCAGGATCTCGCTACCTGTGTAATGCCAGCCGAACTTGACCATCTTCAGGAGACTCGCGCCAAACATGACGGGAATCGCGAGGAAGAATGTGAATTCCGCCGCCACATAGCGCGACGTGCCGAAGAGGATGCCGCCCAAGATCGTCGCGCCCGAGCGCGAAGTACCCGGCACGAGCGACAGCACCTGAAACAGACCGATGATGAACGCCGTCTTGTAGTCGAGCCGTTCGATCTCGCGCACGCGCGGCGTGCGGCGCTTGTTGTAGCTTTCGACGACGAGGAACATGACGCCGTAGAAGATCAAGGTCGCCGCTACGACAGGCGCCGTCATGAAGTGTTCCTCCATGAACTTGTTGAACAAGAGTCCGATGACCGCTGCCGGCACGCAGGCGAGAATGACTTTGTACCAGAGCCGCCATGTATCACGCTTCTCCCAGCTCGACTTCCAGCTCGAAAACGGATTGAGCTTCTCGAAGTTCAGCACGACGACGGCAAGGATGGCGCCGAGCTGTATGACGACGAGGAACATGTCCATGAAGGACTTCGATACGTCAAGCTTGATGAACTCATCGACGAGGATCATATGCCCCGTGCTGCTGATCGGCAGCCACTCTGTCAGACCTTCGACAATGCCCAAAACCACCGTTTTCAAAAGCTCCATAATACTTAAATCCACACAAAAGCCCCCTAAATCTTCCTATGAGATATTGAATGGGAATATTATACCACAGGTGCCGCATCGTTGGAACCGAAAAGCCCGCCGACACAAAGCGCCGGCGGGCGAACGAACACAAAACTCAATTACCCGGCTCGATCAGAGCGTATTTGCCATCGGTACGGCGATAAACGACGTTGATCTCTTCCGATTCGGCATCGCGGAACACGAAGAAGTTGTGATTCAGAAGGTTCATCTGCATGATTGCCTCCTGCACATCCATCGGCTTCACGACGAAGCGTTTCGTCTTGACAAGCTGGAATTCGCCTTCCTCTTCCTGCACGGGAATGGCGCCCAGCTGCTGCACAGCTTCTTCTTTGAAGCCGCCGCCGCGGAAACGCTTGGCAAGCCGCGTCTTCTGCTTGCGAATCTGACGCTCAAGCTTCTCGACGACAAGGTCGATGGATGTATACATATCCATCGTAGCTTCCTCGCCCCGAAGCAGCACGCCGCCCGGGATGGGCACAGTGACTTCGACAATATGGCGTCCTTTAGAAACTGTGAGGAGCACTGAGATTTCGCCCACCTCATCAAAATACTTCGTGATTTTGCCGACACGTTTCTCGACATAATCCTTGAGTGACGGGGTGATCTCAATATTTTTCCCTCGTACTGTGAATGTTGCCATAGTGACATGTCCCCTTTCCTGTTTCTTACGATGAAGGTCCGATTGGCACTTTCATGTAAGGCGAGTGGACACAAAATGTGTCCAACAAGTTTATGTTGTATATATTCTCTCTTCGCCACAAAAACCCTTCTTCTGGAAAGAATCTTTCTGAAAATTTTCACGAGATCAGTCAAGAATGAAAGCTGCTTGCTTTGAGAAAGCTCCCTCGTCAAAGACATTCCCCGCAAAAACAAAAGAACCGACTCCCAATGGAGCCGGCCTTTGCCAAACTTCAGAAAACGCGAGGTTCAGTTTGCGTTCTCTCAGGAAAGTACATGATACTTTTGTCTGCTTTACCATGAAAACCCAAGAAGCCAAGTCCAAAGAATACAGACCGATTGTTTTTTCAGGTAGGGGCGGCGCACAACGTCCATAAAAGGAACTCTTGTGCGTGTAGCCTACGCAGTCTTCACAACATTGGAAGCCTGCGGACCGCGCGCGCCTTCGACAATCTCGAATTCGACACCCTGTCCTTCAGCCAACGTCTTGAAGCCATCTCCCTGGATTGCAGAGAAATGGACAAAAACATCATCGCCGTCTTCCCTCTCGATGAAACCATAGCCCTTTTCTGCGCTGAACCATTTGACCTTACCAACCATAGTAATTCCTCCTGTTTCTTGGTGTGTTGCAGAACCGCGCCTGATACTCACGCAATTTCATTATAGACCCTACCGCTTAATCTGTCAATAAAATAGAAGACAATGATACATGCTGAGGGCAAATAATTTCTCATTTTTTTAGGCAACGCGCCATTGCCATGCGCACGATGCTCTCCGGAACATCACTTTGCACGCGCACTTTGCCGATATCTTCCATCAATACCCAGTTAACTCTGCCGTCAACTGTTTTTTTGTCGTGGAAGATCGCCGCATAAAGACCATCGACCGTGCATCCCTCCGCTATCAAAGGCAGCCCGAGGCGTTCCGTCAGTCGGCGCACGCGTTCGACGACAGAAGCTTCAATCAGACCGAGCGCCTCGCTGATATAGGCTGCGCCTAAGGAGCCGACGGCGACGGCTTCTCCGTGATTGTAGCGCACATAGCCCGTTTCCTTTTCAATCGCATGGGCAATGGTGTGCCCGTAGTTCAAGATGCGGCGCAGACCGCTCTCTCGTTCATCTTTCGCTACAACATCCGCCTTGATTTCGCACGAACGCGCAACCATAGTGAGCGCCGCCTCGGGCGAAAGGATGAGCGCATCTGCCGCATGTTCTTCGAGCCATGCAAAAAAATCCGCATCGAAAATGATCCCGTACTTGATGATCTCACCGAGCCCCGTGCAGATTTCACGTTTGGGCAAAGTGGCGAAAGCTGCCAAGTCGGCAAAAACAGCCGCCGGCTGATAGAAGGCGCCGATGAGGTTCTTTCCGAGACGGTGATTGACGGCGACTTTGCCGCCGACACTCGAATCCACCTGCGCGAGAAGGCTCGTCGGCAGCTGGACAAAAGGCACGCCGCGCATGTACGCCGCAGCGATGAAGCCGGCGAGGTCGCCGACGACGCCGCCGCCCAAAGCGAAGATCGGCGAGCGGCGGTCAAGCCCCAGTTCGATGGCATGTGTGAAGATTTCATCTGCGACGGCAAGCGATTTCGAGCCTTCACCCGCCGGCACGAGATGAAGCTCCGGACAAAGACCTGCCTCGCGCAAGGCTTTCGCCACCCCTTCACCGTAGATCTTCCCCACGTTCTCATCGGAGATGATGAGCGCCTTGCGCGAAAAATTCTGCTCTTTTACGAAAGCGGAGAGTGCGGGGCAAAGACCCTCGCCGAGAAAGATGTCGTAACTTGCTGCGCCGAGTTCTACGCGCACCTTATGCACTTCACGCACGAAAAACACCTTCTCTCTTCAAATAGCCGACGATGTCATCCACCACCTGCAGCGGCGAAAGCTCGCTCGTGTCTACGCTGTAGTCTGCGACAGCGTAAAGATCGCGGCGCTCTTCCATAAGCTCTTCCACAGCGCGGCGACGGTCGCCTGCATCCTTTTGATCGAGCACGGGGCGAGCGCCTACATGCGCCGTGCGTGTGAGTACGGCGTCAATGGACGCCGTCAAACAGATGATCGCGCCGCTCTTCTTGAGCGCCGCCACATTCGCCGCATCCTTGACCGTGCCGCCGCCCGTCGCGATCACGAGGGCGCGGCGACCCGCCACACGCTTGACCGCAGACTTTTCCAAGGCTCGAAAAGCCACTTCGCCGTCTGCCTTGAAGATCTCGGGGATCGAGCGGCCCGCCGCCGCTTCAATCTCTGCGTCAAGGTCAACGAACGCTCTGCCGAGCCGATGCGCGAGAGCGCGTCCTGTGCTCGTCTTGCCCGTACCCATGAAGCCGATCAATACGACGTTCTTCATCTCACGCCTCCTCCGTGCGCTTCTTGTACGCTGCGATGTTCGCCTGCATATCGCGCAGATTGTCGCTGTCGAACTTCTCGACGAACGCTTCGGCAAGCACAAAAGCCGCCATCGCCTCGCCGACGACAGAGGCAGCGGGCACAGCACAGACGTCGCTGCGCTCCTTTGCGGCGAGTACAGGCTCCTTTTTTGCAATATCCACGGAATGAAGCGGCTTCATCAGCGTCGGAATCGGCTTCATGACGGCGCGAACAACGATGTCCTCGCCGTTTGTCATGCCGCCCTCAAGACCGCCTGCACGGTTCGTCCTGCGAACCACTGCACCGTTTTCGCCGCAGAACATCTCGTCGTGCGCCTCGCTGCCGGAAAGCGCGGCATAGCCAAAGCCCGCGCCGATCTCGACGCCCTTGATCGCCTGAATCGACATCATGGCGGCGGCAAGACGCGCGTCGAGTCTTCTATCCCACTGGATGTGGCTGCCGAGTCCAAGCGGTGCGCCTGAAATACGCACTTCGAAGATGCCGCCGAGCGTATCGCCCGCCTCTTTCGCAGCACGAATCTTCTCCTTTATCTTCTCCTCGGCGTATTCGTCGAAACAGTTCAAATCCGACGCCGCCTTGTGCGCCGCACCCGCTTCGCGCTTCGCGGCATCGGCAGTGACGCCGCCGATGTCGAGCACAGCGGATTCGACCGTGACGCCGAGTGCATAAAGAAGCTCCTTTGCCACAGCGCCGACGGCGACGCGCATCGCCGTCTCTCTCGCGCTGGCGCGCTCCAAGATATCGCGGACATCCTCGCGCGCGTACTTTCGAACACCCGTGAGATCGGCGTGACCGGGACGCGCCGCCGTGACCTTGTCCCCCTGCGGTTCTCCGAACGCTGCCATGCGCTCTTGCCAGTTCTGCCAATCGCGATTCTCTACGGAGAGTGTGATCGGCGAGCCGAGCGTCTCACCAAAACGCACGCCCGAAAGAACGCGCACTGTATCCGTTTCAATCTTCATGCGTCCGCCGCGTCCATACCCCTGCTGCCGACGCGCCAACTCGCGGTTTATTTTCCCCGCGTCCAGCGAAAGCCCCGCCGGAATCCCTTCCAAAATAGCTGTCAAAGACGGGCCGTGCGACTCGCCCGCCGTCAAAAAACGCAATGCACCCAATATGATTTCCCACTTTCATCCAAACGTAAATTCGATGGATACGAAGTTTCCACCTTTCCTAGTCTACAATAAAAAGCGTCCCCTATGCAAGTCTTAAAAGGTCTGCACAGAGGACGCTTATGCTTCTTCCGCAAAAATGGAAAGGCGGATCTTCACATGCAGTCTGCCGTCGTCGCTGTGAATTTCCGCATTTTCCATGCGCACAAAGCGTTCGCTTTTCTCCAACTCCTTCAAAAAGGCAAGCAAATGAAAATAGTCACCGTCGATTTCCACCTCAAGCGGCAACCGCAGAGCGCCGCTTTCCTTTGCCGTCTCCCCCGGAACGACAGCGGCAAGCGTCAACTGCTCATGCTGCGCCTCGCGCTCCAAAAGTTCGAGGAAACTGCCCTGCCCCATGCTCTTTGGCAGACGCTTCTCGGCAGCAGCGCCGCGTGCGGCAAGCGCTTCCTCATGCGTATGAGCATCGCTTGCATTCATAAAATTCTGCACGCGCACAAGCGACTCCCGTTCCTCCCGAATCTCGGATTCAATCCTTGCGATTTCTGCGCGCTGCGGCGCATAGCATATATGGAAAAATGCCGCACCGAGCAGCAACGACGCAAAAAGTATAGGCAAAAGCATGATCGGACGCATTTCTTCCCCTCCCCTATTTCCTAAATCTTCAGCTCCAGCGAGAAATACACGAGCGGCTTTCCCGCCGTTTCCATCCGCAGTTCCGACCTTTTCAGCAGCGGCGCGGCAGTAAAGAAGCTGTGATCCGTCTCCAAGGAGCGCACGAAGTTCGCCAAAGCATCGTAGCTCGTCGCCGCACCTTCGATCTCGATCACGTGCCCATCGACGACGCGCAGCTCGCGAATCCACGCCCCCTCGACGGTGCGCGTGCCGAAATGCACGAGCAAACTGCGGCACGGCACAGCGCCTTTCGCCAAAGAAAGAAGCTGCCGCTCTTTTTCAGCGATCCGTCCGCCTTCCTGCAGCTCCCTCTCCATTCGCTGTCGTTCCGGCGAAAGCAACACCATCGCCTGCGCAATCTGCCGCTCTTCTTCCTGCAATTCATGAATCCGCCATATATTCCAGCCATAGATCAACACCATACAAAGGAAAAACAGCGCCGCAAAAAGAGCGGCGATCCTGCCGACCGCCCAAAGATCGGGACGTAAGCGTGCGGGCAGAAGCTCCGCGCACTTCTTCTGCGGCATAAGAAGTCCAACTGCCGCCGCAAAAGCGGCAAAATCCTCATCCTGCAGCAAGTCTGCGCCCAAAAAAGGCACGTCCGCCACGACAACGCCTGCCGTCTGCAAGACAGGCGGCGGCAAAAAACACAGAGAAGCAAGACACAGCCCCGCTTCCAAAAAAGCTTGATGAAGTTTCTGCGCCTTCTCGCGCGGCAAAGCCGCCAGAAGAAGCTCCCCTTCCGCGATCGGTACAAAATCCATACAATACGCCGTTGCCGCCTCAGATGCCGGCAGGCTCGCAAGCATATCCCAACGCGCCGCTTTCTTCATTTCCTTAACAGACAGCCGCGGAAACTCCTTCGTATAGGAAAAAACCTGATTTTCAGACAGACAAAGGACAATACGGCTCTTCTCCCAACCGCGTTTTGCAAGAGCGACATGAAGGACGGCAGCCGTCTCACACCAAAACGAAGCGTCCGTCTCTTCCCATCGCAGGGGAATGTGCAGCGTCTCCTTCATCTGCCACAGCGCCGTCTCCCTTTCGAAGCATACGAGATGAAGCATTCCCTCATGCACAGAAACTCCCACGGTTTTTGTCCACGGCACCTGAAACAGTGCATGGAACTTTTCCGATATTTTGAACAAACCATCGCACCGCCTCTCACTTCTCCCAACGAACAAACACCATGCGCTCTCCCTCCAAGCGATAGAGCGCCGCCACATACGAACACTTGCCGCCGACGGCTGCCGTATTCATCGGATCCGCTTCCTCCGCCGCTGTCTGCCAGCTCATCGCCGTCAGCCGATACTCCGCTTTCTTTGCACCTGCCTCCGAAAGCCGTACAGCGGCGGCACGATAGCAGACGCCGTCTCCCTGCACAGTGCCGGATACGCCCTGCACTTCTTTTGAGCCAAGCTGTCGGCGTGCCTGTGCATCCGCTTCCAGTCGCGCCGCTTCCATGCGTACAGCGCTTCTCGACGCTTCCAAAAGACGCATCGTCTGCACCGCCTCTTTCGCCGCAAGACGGTTGTGCCCCGAGAGTATGAACAGCGTCGCCGTGCCGGAAAGCATCAGTAAGACCGCTGCGAGCGCCATGACAGATGCCATGCCGCATTCATCGAACCTTGTCACGTTTCCTCTCCTCGCTCATCTATTCGTTCTTTTTCGGCAAGGGAACAGCCGTCGAAAAGTTGATGCGCTTCTTCGTTCGCCGATTCTCCCCCGTCAAACGAAGAAAAAGAAGACCATCCTTCTCCTCGCAGAAAAAGTCGACGACGGCAAGATTGCCGAATATATTGCGTCCGCCTGTCATGGGCTGCGGCACGGAATAGCCATAAGGTCCGCCGCTGACTTTCTTGCTGATGTACGGCGGCATATCCTGCTTTCCCTCGCGCAGCGCATAGTCCACCGAGCACTTCTCTCCTTTGACATACCTCTCGACATAGATTGCGCGCGGCTCCTTCACCTCGATGTACGTCGCCGAAGCCGCATCCTGCGCAATGCGTTCCAGCGTCAAACGCATCTCCTGCTGTAATTCCCAATCTCCCATAAGAAGAACATAACTCTTGAGAAAAAACATCCACGCGGCAAAAAAACTGATGAGAAGCGCCAGATAAACGGGCAAACTCGCCAAAACTTCCAGCAGCATATAGCCGCCCTCATTCGAGCGAGCCGAAAGTCGGCATTTTCGGCACATTCTTGCCCATGCAAACGAGAAATTCCCGTCAGCCATGACGACGCACCGTCCTTTGCAGGAAAAACTCCCGCTCTTTTCCTTCCTCTATCCACACGACACGAACTCGTGCCAGGCAAACCGACGTATAGTCCTCGTTTTCCTCTAAAAATTCTGTCTTAAGAGAAAATTCTCTGCCGTTTTCCTCCACTTCGCGCAGTAAAGGCGCGTTCACTGAAGCTCCGCCTGCCAGCTGCTCCGCCCGCGCCAGTTCGCCTTCTGCCAAAAACATCGCACTCGTCTCCGCCTCGCTCTGCGCCAAGAGGTGCGCGGAGCGCTCCACGGCTGCCAGAGACAGTGCGGCAAAAAGCAGCAGCAGCGCCAGCAATGCCGCTTCTGCCGCCAGAAATCCACCTTCACCCAGCACGGTTTTCTTCATGGCAGCCACCGGCTTTCCGTACGTACACGCCCAGCCTCATCAATAATCACATCCAGCGAATAATGCAGCGACTGCAGCTCGACCGACTGCCCCAAGGCGCTCTCCCCGCCCGGATCCCCCGAAGCATAAAAATAATAGACTGTCGCTTTCTGTGGACTTAGCGTGCGCGGCGCCGCTGCAATATCTTCGGGAAAATCGTGTACCATCTGCTCGCCTTGCACTTCGGGAAAAAGAAAATAGCAGCGATGCGCCTCGACGACGAGCTTCGGCCGTACGCGCCACTCACCCCTGCCGTCCGGCGTACGCTCCGTGCGCGAAATCTCCTGTAAATAGCGAAAATTCCCTGCCAAAAACGCCGCTTCCCGCTCCAAGCGCACGCGTTCCGTCGCGCGCACGACAGGCAGAGAAAGCGCAGCGATGAGCGCCAGCACGAGACATACAAGGAGCATCTCCAAAAGAGTGAAACCCGCTTCCTTCATCGCAGCAGCCCCCAGTAAAAAGCGAGCAAAGAATCGGCGAAAAGCGCCGCAGACATCGCGCCAAAAGCAAGAAAAGGCGCAAATGCAATCCGGCTATGTCTCTTTCCCCGACCCGAGAGCAGCAGACAAAAAGCGAGGATGCCGCCGCTCAAAAAAGCGAGAAAAAGCGCGACTGCAACGCCCTCAATCCCCAGCCATAACCCCAGACAAAAGGCGAGCTTCACATCGCCGCCGCCCATGCCGCCATGTGATGCAAAGCGCAGAAAATACAGACCGCCTCCCGCCAAAACGGCGGCGAATAAAGCATTTTCCAGCGGCAGAGTGCCGAAAAGTACAGCGAGGAAAACGCCAATCATGCCAAATGGTGCAACGATACGATCATAGATCAAACCATCCCGCCAATCCAACAGAGCGATGAGCCAAAGAAAGCCGAAAAATATCCATTGTATAAAAAATGCCCTGCCGAAACCATACGTCTGCCACAGCAAAACGGCTGCGCCAAGCAGTCCGCCGACGAAAGCCGCTCTGCCGCGCAAAGCCAAAGGCTTTACGCGCTGAAAACCGCCCATCGTCAGCCCCCCGACGCCTCTTTTTTCTCTGTCCTGCCGAAATCCTGCAAGCGGTGCCCGTCAAGCGTCGCTTGCGTTTCGCCATCCGATCCCTTCGTCAGCACATAGCCTGCATCCGTCGTCTCTGCCGTCTTTCCGTCGCGCAGAAAGTAACTGCCCGACGGCGGCTTCAATGCGTCAAGATTGACAATATAGTCCTTGAGCTGTTCCAGATTCTTCGGATCGATGCCCTTTTCCGCGCGATAAAGCCCCACTGCTGTATTAAGCGTACTGAGATCCGTCTGGATTTTCGACGTATTTGCAAGCGTCATAGACTGCGCGAACTTCGGCACAGCGACGGCGGCAAGCACGCCGATGATGCAGATAACGAGCAGCATCTCCAAAAGAGTAAAACCCGCTTCATCCAACGGACGGCTCCTTTTTTGCATGTCTCGGAGCCATTGGAACATCGCTGGCCGACCTTCTGCCATCGCACATTTTTCCGCATTTTCTCGTTCTATTTTCTCCTGCAAGTACACACTTTCACGCATCCGCTGTCCTCCCATTCCTATGGTCAATATCCGTAAGAACCGATCATCTCCAAAAGCGGCAGCGCGACAGAAAGCACGATCGTGCCGACGACCGCGCTCAAAAAGATCACGAGCAGCGGTTCCAGCAGAGCTTCCATGCGTTCTGCACGCAGCTCACCGGAAAAACGACAGAAATCTGCCGCCTTTTCGAGCATCGCCGCAAGCTCGCCCGTCTGCTCCCCCGTAGACAAAAGCTCCAGGGCAAGCGGCGGAAACACGCCGCTTGCCGCCATAGAAGCAGCGAGCGCACCGCCGTGCTCGATCTCGCGCTTCACCTTGGAAAACACCGCCGCGAGGAAGCTATTCTGCAGCACCCCCTCGGAAATCACAAACGCCTCATGCAGGGCGCAGCCGCTTTCCATGAGAACGGCAAGCGTATCAAAAAGCGTCATAAGTTCCAAATCCATGCGCAGTCTGCCGAAAAAAGGCACGCGCAGCAAAAAGCGATCCAGCCAAAAGCGCAGCCGTTTCTCACGCCGCAAGAGCACGCACACGAACGGCAGCAAAAGCAAACAGACAAAGACAGCCATACCGTGCGCCTCAAAAAACATGCCAAGACCCAAAACAAGCTGTGTCGGCAGCGGCAGCTCGACGGCAAGCCCATCGAGTATATGCACGAAATTCGGCAGCACGAAGAGGAAAATGAAACTCATGGCGATCAGAGCCGCAAATGAAAGAATCGTCGGATAAGCCAGCGCCGTACGGAGCTTCTCACGCACGCGCCAGCTCCGCTCCTCTCTGTCGGCAAGACGCTTTAAAAGCGGCTCCAAGCTGCCGCCCATCTCTCCTGCTCGGACGAGGGCAGAAAGCGCTGCGGGAAAGACTTCTGCATGGCGTGTCATCGCCGCTGCAAGCGTCGAGCCTGTCGCCATGCGATGCGCCATGTCCGAGAGCATCCCCCGCCGTTCCTTCGGCGCACTTGCCGCAAGAAGTCGCAGGCTCTCACTTACAGGCAGACCCGCCGCCATCATCAACGACAGCTCACGGCAAAAAACCATGCAATATTTGCGTCTCGACATGCGCTGAAACGCGAGATGCAGCGCGAACTTTCGCCGCAGAGTCAACGCAAACAACCCATGCGCCTGTATGCGCCGCGCCGCCTCCAGACAAGACGCCGCCTCGATCTCACCGCGCCGCAGCTCCCCCGCATCCGTCCGCGCCGTATAAGCAAAGGACGCCATACCGCCCCCTCCTTTTTCTGATCGGCTCCCCGTCACCTCTCACGCAAGACGCCGTCAAGATCAGCAAGCGCCTGTTCCTTGACCTCGCGCGTGATCCTTTGTGCGCGAAGCAGAGCCTCGACGGACTGCGCCATCGTCTGCATCCCCGAAGCGCCGCCCGCGAGAACGGCACTTCGGATCTGCGCGACCTTGCCCGTGCGAATGAGATTGCGCACGGCGGGTACGGCGACGAGCGCTTCGGTCGCCAAGACGCGACCGCCGGCAGCCGCACGAAGAAGGCGCTGCGACAACACAGCGCGCAGCACAAACGAAAGCTGGCTGCGCACCTGCGCTTCCTCTCCCGGAAACATTCCCTCGATGCGCAGAACCGCCTCTGCCGCATCCCTCGTATGCAGCGTCGCGAGCACAAGACAGCCCGACTCCGCTGCCTGCAGAGCGATGCGCACCGTTTCCGCCTCACGAAGCTCACCGATAAAAATCACGTCGGGATCCTCGCGCAGGGCGTCATGAAGCCCCGCCGGAAACGAAGCGAAATCCCTGCCGAGCGCACGTTGACTGATGAAGCAGCGCTTCGGCAAAAATTCATACTCGACGGGATCTTCAAGCGTGACGATATGCGCGGCACGACGCACATTCATCTCCTCGATCAAAGCGGCGAGCGTCGTTGACTTGCCCGAGCCTGTGCGTCCGCCGACAAGGATCAGCCCGTCTCGCGCCGCAAGAAGCGATTCGACTACAGGCGGTGCGCCAAGATCCGCAAGCGGCGGTATTTCGCGCGGCAAAAGCCGCAGGGCAAGAGCCGTCGATCCGCCCATGCGGTACGCATGGGCGCGACAGCGCCGTCCCGCAAGCGTAAAGGAAACGTCCAAACTGTTTTCTCGGCTGAGCCGCGTGCGTTCTTTTTCCGTCAAAACAGAGGCGAAGAAATCCCCCAACGCATTTTCTGCCAGACAATCCTCCGAAAGCGGCATCATCTCACCGTCGAGCCGCAAAAACGGGCGCTGTCCGGCAGCGAGATGAATATCCGACGCCCCGCGCACGCAGCCTTCGGTGAAGATGTTCACAAGGTCAGCCGCTTCCATAGACGAACCTTCCCTGCGGTATATGCGCCTCTGACGCCCCTGCATCATCTCCATCAAAGCGGCAGATCTCGGCAAGATCCGACGCGCCGTCCTCGCCGTAAAGCACCTGCGCCACCTCTGCCAGCGTCGTCAAGCCCTGCCGCGCCTTTTCTACGCCGTCCTCCGCAAGCACCTTCATCCCCTGCCGGCGAGCGGCTTCGCGCAGCTCCGCAAGCCTTGACCGTCCAAGGATCGCCTGCTGCATCGGCGCATCGACTGCCAGCATCTCGTGCAAAGCCAATCGCCCCAAGAAACCCGTGCCGCCGCAAACCTTGCAGCCCACCGCACGCCAGAGCTGCACACGCTCTTTCGGCGCCCCCTGCGCCCACGCCGGCAGCGTCTCCTCGGACGGCTCGCGGCAATGCGGACAAAGGCGGCGCACCAAACGCTGCGCAACGACCCCCGAAACCGCCGCCGCCAGAAGATACGCCGGCACGCCCATATCGAGCAAACGCAAGACAGCGCTGACCGCATCCTTCGTGTGCATCGTAGAAAACAACAGATGCCCCGTCAAAGCTGCACGCACCGCCATCTCAGCCGTTTCCGCATCGCGGATCTCGCCTAGCACGATCTCGTCGATGTCCGAGCGCAGCATAGCGCGAAGCCCCGCCGCATAGGTCATGCCCGTTTTCTTGTTCACCTGTACCTGATTGATTCCCTCGATTTGATACTCGGGCGGATCCTCGATCGTCATGATGTTGTGTTCAGGCGTATTGATCTCAGATAGAGCCGCATAAAGCGTCGTCGTCTTACCCGAATTGACCGGTCCCACAATCAAAACCATGCCGTCGGGCATACGGCAAAAACGTCGAAAAAGCGCCTCGTTTTGCGCAGAAAAGCCGAGATTCTCTATGGAAAGCAGCTCATGCGAGCGATTCAACAGGCGCAGAACAGCCTTCTCCCCTGCCAAAAGAGGCAAGGTAGCCAGTCGCAGATCGACGACAGAACCGCCCGCAGGCGGCGCGTAAGAGATGCGCCCATCCTGCGCTGTGCGCCGCTCTACGCTGTCCAGATGCGCCATGACTTTCAATCGCGCAAGCAAAAACGCATGAACCTCCCACGGGATAGGTGCATGCGTTTCCAACAATCTTCCATCAACACGGTAACGAATGCGGACAGATTCCCGGTAAGGCTCTATATGGATGTCGCTCGCCCGCAGCCGCAGAGCCTCTGCGATCATGTGATCGACGAACTCCACGACAGGCACGCGCCCCAAATCGTCCGGATGCAGCAAAGCCTGCCCCGCGCTTTTGCCGCGTACGCTCTGCACCAAACGATGGAGCAGCATCTGATACGAATCCTCTGCCGTCCTTTGCATCTCCGAGCCTCCAAAAGACTTCCCCTTGAAACATCTTGCTTCGGCTTTCGTGCTGACTTTCTTACTTTTCCCTGTCGCCGCCGGATACAAAACGCATCCGACGAATGCAGCGATTACAGTTCTCCCTTTCCAAGCGCTTCGTGCAAAGCACGCGCCATCACGGAAAGATCCGGTTCTTTCCCCGTCCATAGGGAGAACGCCGCCGCCCCCTGCCCCACAAGCATCGCCTCGCCATTGAGCGTCGGGCAGCCGAGCGCTGCTGCGTGCTGCAAAAACTTCGTCTCTCGCGGCGTATAAATGATATCATAGAAAAATGTCCCGGCGCACACCGCCGCCCAAGGAACCGGCGGTATCTCATCCGTGCGCGGCGCCATGCCGAGCGGCGTCGTATTAACGATGAGCGCCGCATCCGCTACAACCTTGGCAAACGCTGCATCATGCCAATCGAAAACGCAAATCTCACCGTATGGACAGAACTCCTGCACCAAAGATCGTGCCTTCTCCGGATTTCGCACGCCGAGCGTAACTCTTGCCGCCCCCGAGCGCAGCAAGCCATAGAGCGCGGCGCGCGCCGCGCCGCCTGCGCCGAAGATCACGACGCTTTTCCCTCGAAGAGAAAAACCGCGCATCTCAAGAGGGCCGACAAATCCCCGAACATCTGTATTGAATCCTTTGAGCTTCCCCGCTTCCTGCACGACCGTATTGACCGCACCGACAACACGCGCCGCTTCATCCACTTCGTCCAGAAGCGGCAAAATCGCCGACTTGTGCGGAATTGTCACATTGAAGCCGCGAAACTCCAACGCGCGCAAACCACGCACAGCATCAGCCAAAACCTCGGGCAGAACATGCAAGGCGACATAAGCGAAGTCCAGTCCCGCTGCTTGAATCGCCGCATTCTGCATCGCCGGCGACATCGAATGCTCAATCGGTGAACCGATCACAGCAAGATTCTTTGTTTTTCCTGTAAACATTCTTATATTCTCCTTATTATTGTAACAAAAGGAGCATTTTCCCACAATAGGGGATTCGCCCTAGTTTTTTGAAAACAATTCCATCTGCTCATTCTTCATCACATACGATACCTGATGCGCCGCCTGCACGCGATCTCCCGGCTCTATGCTTCCTACGAGAAGCGGTGAGGCGGGATCGTGCAGGGCGCGGTTTCTGCGGACGGCGGCGGCGCTCGCGTTGGCGTAGCAGTAGCGGCAGAAATGCGCACAAGTATTGTAGGCGCCAATATCGTTGCCAAGGAGGCAGCTGCACCCCTTCCTTGCCAACGTCAGCCGCGGCACATGGAACCGGCAGCCGCAGGCTTCTTCCAAAACTTCCTGCGTCATGCAGCCCGACGTATCTATGCCAAAACGCGCGAGATCATCGCCCTCAAGGCAAGTGCGCACCTTGATGCCGCACGCGCGTCCGACAGCGGCGAACGTCTCGCCGAGGGCAAGACGCTCCTCTGCGGCAACCTCTCGCACGGAAGGAAAGTTTCTCTGCGTATTCTTATAGAGATCGACAAAGCTCACGACGCAGTTCTTCACCGCGCCCGCCAACTGCTCCGCCATGCGACGAAAGGCGCGTTTGTGGAAATCAAGCGTATACGTTTCGGTAATCAGCACGGGATCATAGCGCCAATGCACGGCGCGGCTGCCAACGATGCGGGAGAGGGCGCGCAAACTCTCGATCACTGCCGCCACAGGCGGCGTCTGCGGCTCGACGTCCGATCCGTAGGGCGTGATCGTCACGCCCCAAAACTGGCGAAACGGCGAGAGCATATTGTGATGCACGAGAAGCGGCGCGGGATTCTTCGTACAGAATACGATGAGATCGACGACCGAAGGATCGAGGATGTAGCGCGTAATACGCTGCGGAGCATAAGGGCTTCGCACCATGACAAATCCCTCACGCAAGCGCCGCACGAACCAGTCGGCATAAAACGCGGGGATGTCCGTACGGCTTCCCGTGTTCAAAATCATCACGCACCCCCTTCCTTTCATAAAAAAGCCGAGCGGGAAAACTCCCCGCCCGACTTCTCGTATGCGACCCGCACACTCGCTGCACAATTCTTATTTAATCTCGTAAATCCAACCCTCAGGCGCTTCGATATGTCCCATCTGGATGCCCGTCAAAGTATCGTAGAGCTTCTGAATGATTGGCCCCATCTTTTCCATACCGCTGGCGAAGCAAATCTCCCTGCCATGATCGTTGATCTTGCCGACGGGCGAAATGACCGCCGCCGTGCCGCAGAGTCCGCACTCCTTGAAGCGCGGCACCTCGGAGAAAAGCACTTCGCGCTCATCAACCTTGAGACCGAGATAATGCTCCGCCACATAAGTGATCGAACGGCGCGTGATCGACGGCAGAATGCTCGGCGACTTCGGTACGACGAGGTTGCCGTCCGCATCGACAAAGATGATGTTCGCGCCGCCTGTCTCCTCGACCTTCGTGCGCGTCGCCGCATCGAGATAGATGTTTTCGGCGAAGCCTTCACGATGCGCCGTCATGATGGCGTGCAGACTCATCGCATAGTTCAGCCCCGCTTTGATGTGCCCCGTACCGTGCGGCGCGGCGCGGTCAAAGTCGCTGATCTTGACCGTCAGCGGCTTCACGCCGCCCTTGAAATAGGGACCGACCGGCGTGACGAAGATGCGGAACTGATACTCGTCTGCCGGAGCAACGCCGATGACGGGACTGGAACCGAACATATACGGACGAATGTAGAGCGAAGCACCGCTGCCGTAAGGCGGCACCCATGCTTCGTTTGCCTTGACGACCTGCTGCACGGCATCCAAAAAACGCTCCTCGGGGAAAGGCGGCATCTCAAGATACTCGGCAGACTCATACATGCGGTGCGCATTGAGATCGGGGCGGAAGCAAACCGTCCTGCCGTCCTCCGTCGTATACGCCTTAAGCCCTTCGAAAACCGACTGCGAATACTGCAAAACACCCGCATCCTCACTCAAGACGATCTTATCGTCGTCCGTAAGTCCGCCCTCGTCCCAAGCGCCGTTTTTATAATGAGCGACATAGCGCTGTTCCGTCACATGATAGGAAAAACCTAAATTGCTCCAATCCATATCCTTCTTTTCCATGATGATTCCTCCTCAATCCGTACCGCAGACGCACATCGTTCCGAACCAACAAAAAGACATCTGCTTCTTCAGGAAGAATCTCCATCCACAGCCGCAACTATCCTTCTGTAATTCTATAAAGCCTATACTACATCGAAGTTTTTGCGCCGTCAATCCCTTTTTCAAGGAAAAGATGAGAAAATGAAGTCGCCCAGATTTTCACAAATGCGCTGGTTCTATGGCGGTCAGCGTCGACCAAACATGCAGCGCGCTTCGCGCTTGCATTCTTGGGACGGTTTCGCATACGAGCCGTCGCCCAATCGCTTGCGTCCTTCGGACTTGGCTCTTGGACGGCTCAGCAAGGATTTGTCGAGGATGAGAGGACAGCGCAGATGTGTGAGATGGTGGCTGAATTTATCTATGTTCCCTCAAAAGTTATTCTGCATCAGCTTGCGCCGCAAGCCAATCCGACCAAGAAACGGCAAAGTCCGCCGCCTGCTGCTCCCGAACATATCGATGAAACAGCGCGATGTGACGCGCCTTTTCCTCATAATACGGAACTTTCCAATACGTCGAGCCGGCAGGCTCCACATGCGCAACGTAGCTGCCGCCGAGCAGGCATTGGCGGTAGAGGACATCCTTCAAAGGCACGGTCGGGTTCTTCAAAATGTCGTACATCGCGAGAAATTCCGTCGTGCGTCCCTCGCCTGCCTGACAGTGAAAATGCAGCCAAACATCGTCGGGCAGCGTCTTGTAAAAGCGTACAAATTCATCGACAGCGGCAGGCTCGGGCCAAATATGATCCGTCGCGGTGATGCGCTTGTAGCGAAGCCCCGCAGCTTCGACAAGCTCCGCTTCCGTCTGCACCTCTTCTACAAAAATCTCATGCTCATCCAAAGGATTCTTCTCCCCGCCGAGATGAGCGACAGCCGTCATCTGTCCCTCAGCGTCATGGATGCGCCCCTTTTCCTCAGCAAGCGCTTCTTCCTGCGTCAGACCGACGTTGCCCCAATCGCGCTCGCCGTACCAACTGACCGACGTGCCGTTGAAAAAGCCGTGCGACTCCTCGCGCAGATCGACGATGCAGATCGGCGCGCTCGTTTTTTCAGCAAGAACTTCCAACAAAGCGCGCAGACCACTCGCGGAAAATTCGCCGCTACCCGAAGCGTGCAGGCGCTCAAGCCCCTCGCGCGTCGGCACATAAGAAGCATCCATATCCGCCTTGTAGGCGGCGCGAAAGTCTCCGTCCATCGTGCGGAAGTTGCGCGGCAGCCCCGCGACATCATCGGCGTCAATGCGCCAGATATAGCCGTGATTTCGCGTGCGCGGCGGCGCATCCGCCGCACGAGCGTCCGCCGTGCCGAGCACCGCTCCCCAAAGAAGCAAAAGCACTGCGATGCATAGACACAGACATGCTTTCCTTTGCATATTACCGTCTCCCCCTCGCGCGTTTCACTCAAAGCATTGCTTTGTACCGTGCCTGCTCAGATTTCGGAATAGACAAAACATCCATCGCTTTCTCCGCCGTCAACTGCAAGTTTGCCATAATGTTACGAATAGAAAAAATACGCTCGCTTTCCTTCCCCTGCTCCATGCCGCGCTTTTCAGCTTCATCCGTAAGCAATTCCATCGCTTCACACATAGCACTCGCTCCTTCCTCCGTTTCCTTGAAATACCTCACCCGGTCTGCCAACACTTCGTAATGCATATCCTCTGCTCGCGTGCAGCGGAAGTCGTGCATCAACCTGCCGAGCGGCGAATCTTCATCCGCCATAGAACTGTTGACATAGATGATATGCGAGCCATCGCCAAAAACCGTGCCGCTTCCTTCAATCGTGCGCCGAACGACATAAATCGGCTGACCCTCGCCCAACACATCCGTTTCCGTGATGAAAATTACATACGATTCCGGCAGCTTGTCATAGTCTTCACCCGCCAACAACACATTGGCGTCCATCAAGCTGCTGTTGTATCTGGCTCTTCGTTCCAGCGCACCTTTTCTGCCACGCTGAATCTCCACATTGAATTCCTGTCCATCCGCCCATGCATGGATATCCAAGCGCACGCTGCGCCCGTGCAGATTCTTCAGCGTATCTTGCACGATCGCCTTCGTCGCCTTGATGTTCGGCTTGTTCAGGATGATTTGCAGAACAAGATCGACGCATTCCAAACTCTCTTGAAATACCGCCGTCATGAAATCGTCATCCAGCAGACGAAAGCCCGCCAGCACTTTCAGGAATTTCTGACGCCATTCTTCCTTCTCATCCCAAGTCATCGTTTTTTCTCCTATTTTGTTTCTTCAATTATACTATGAAGTCTCTTGTGCGACAAGAACTTGCCCGCTTTTCCCGTTCCGCTTTCATCCGCAGCCGCTTACCGCACCTTCTTCGCGTAGATGCCGAAGAGCGGCACATCATCGTAGTGCAGACGATCATCGCCGTGCACCAGCGGCGCGATGTCCGCATCCACCTGCACCGAAAAGCCGAGAGCCGTAAGGATATCCCTGTCCCAGACAGGTCGGCGATGCGTGCTGATGCGAAGCTCGTCCTTGATCGCGTTGCACTCGGCGATCAGCCTATCGCCAATGTTCGCATGAACACACGCTTGATCTCCCTCCGCGGAAAACAGCGTCTGACCGCAGTCCGAGTCGAAATTCAAAAGTATGCCGCCCGCTTTGAGCACGCGATGCCACTCGCGATATGCCTGCATCGCGTCGGGCAGCGTCCATGTGAGGTTGCGGCTGATGACGACATCGAAAGAAGCATCGGAAAAATCAAGCTGCTGCGCGTTCATCTTCCGAAGCTCTGCACGGCAGCCGAACGCTTCGAGATTCTTCTGCGCCTCAGCCAGCATCCCCGCCGACATGTCAATGCCCGTAACCGTATGCTGCAAGCGCGAAAAAAGAATAGCAAAAAATCCTGCGCCCGTGCCGACGTCCAAGACGCGCAAGGGGCTGCCCACCGGCAAACGACGCTCGATCAGCTGCTGCCAAAGCGCTGCATCGACGCCTGCAAGCTCTCTTCTGCGCACGTCGGAAAACGCAGGACTTCGCTTGTCCCAGTAGCTTTCTATACGCTTTTCCAGAGCTTCTTCTTTCGCAAGCATTTCCTGCGTTTTCATGATCTGACGTTCTCCCGTTCTTCATCTTCTACATGCGGCAAGCGGAAAAAGTCCGCCGCCAAAAGCTCCTGCGTATAGGGCGACTTCGCCTGCTGCACGACCTCCTGCACCAATCCTTCCTCCACGACCTTGCCGCCGTGCATGACGACGACGCGATCGGCGATCGCAGGCAAAAGCGCGAGATCGTGCGTGACGAAAAGGCACGCCGCCCACTGCTCCTGCAAGATGCGGCGCAGGAGGCGCACGACCTGCGCCTGCACTGTGACGTCAAGCGCACTCGTCACCTCATCACAGATCAGCAGCTTCGGCGAGAGCGTCAAGGCGCGCGCGATGGCGGCGCGTTGACATTCGCCGCCGCTTGCTTCGTGCGGATAGCGCGCAGCAAAATGTGCTCCGAGCCCCACCTCTTGCAAGAGCGCCGCCACGCGCTCTTCGCGCCGCGCTTTCGACCAACCGTGCCGCAGAAGCGGCTCGGCGATGCTCCAACCGAGCGTCTTTCTGGGGTCAAAAGAATCCTCGGGCATTTGAAAAATCATCTGCATCGCGCCGTACACTTCACGAAGCTCGCGCCCGCGCGTATGTGTGATGTCCTTGCCGCAAAAGGAGATGCGCCCTTCGTCCGCATCCAAAAGGCGTGCGGCGATGCGCATGGCGGTGCTCTTGCCGCAGCCGCTCTGCCCGACGATGCCCAGACACTCGCCCGCCGCAACGGCAAAATCCACGCCGTCCAGCACGCGCCGCCGCTCCGCCCCCTTTCCAAAGGATTTTACCAGCCCTTCGGCTTTCAAAATCATTTCCACGATACCATTCCACCTACAATCTCGGCACGGCGGCGATCAGCTCCTTCGTATAGGCTTCCTTCGGATGGCGGAAGATTTCCTTCCGCGCACCTTGCTCCACCATCTCCCCGTGCCGCAGGACGAGAATGCGATCCGCCATGTGATACGCCAGCCCCATGTGATGCGTGACCAGAAGCATGGCGACGCCCGTGCGTCGGCGAAGCGCCATGAGCTCCTTCGCCACGCGCACCTGCGTCAGCGCGTCGAGCGCCGAAGTCGGCTCGTCCGCCAAGATGAGCTTCGGCTGCAGGAGCATCGCGGCGGCGATGCCCGCGCGCTGCGCCATGCCGCCCGACAGACGGAACGGGTACTCGTCAAGCACCATGCGCGGAAGCTGCATCTGCGCCATCAGCGCCTCGGCTCGTTCGCGAAACTCGGCATAGCTCCACACCCTATGGGCGCATACGCTCTCATAGAGCTGACTGCCGATCGTGCGTACGGGGCAGAAGGACGCGCCTGCATTTTGAAAAACCATCGCGATCTCCTCGCCTGCAAGGTTGCGTCTCTCATCCTTGGCAAGCCGCAAGACATCCATCCCTTCCCAAAGGATTTCTCCCGTGCAGACGCCCGCATCCAAGATGCCCATGACCGCCCGCAGGATCGTACTCTTGCCGCTGCCCGACTCCCCCGCCAAGACGAGGATCTCCCCGCGATGCAGGCAGAAATTCACGCCGCGCACCGCCTGCTTTTCGCCGTACGAAATCGCGAGATTCCGCACGGCGAGAAGCGGCGTATCACTCACGATTTCTTCTCCAGCTCCGCACTGACTTCATAATAATCGGACGGATGCGCCTTGAGACCTTCAATGCCCGGTTTCATCACGAGGCTCATGCGCAGATGCGATGCGTAGAGAACCGCGCAGTCGTCCAAGACCTGCTGCTCCATAGCGACGGCGAGCGCGGCGCGAGCTTCGGCGCCGTAGATGTTGTGCAGCTTGGCGGCGAGCTCTTCCACCTGCGGGCTGTAGTAAAAGCCGCTGTTATCGACAGCATCCTTGAGGAGATTTCCCGTGAAATAATACTCGGGATCGCCCGTCGGCGCCGCTACGAGCGCTTTGGCGAATACATCGTAATCGCCGCTCTTCAAGAACGACTTGTAGCTATCCGTCGAATTGACATTCAGCTTGACGCCGATCTTCTTGAGATTCGCCTGCAGCGATTCAGCGAGAATCGGCAGCTCTTGACGCGACGGATACGTCAGATAGCGAAGCTCCAAATTCTTACCGCCCTTATCCACATAGCCGTCGCCGTCCGTATCCTCGTAGCCGGCTTCCTTCAAGAGCGCCTTCGCTCCTTCCAAATCGTAAGCAGCCGCCCGCACGGCATCACCGCCGAAAGGCATACTCTTGGGGAACGGGCCGACCGCAGGCGTACCGTTGCCCTTCAGCAGTACCTTGCAGAAGTTCTCCTTATCGAGCGCCATAGAAATCGCCCGACGCACGCGCACGTCCTGCAGCTCGGGCGTCTTGTAGTTGAACGCCGCCTGATAGACGCGCGACGTATCGGCTTGGCTGATCTTGTACTTTGCATTGTCCTTTTGGAAAAGCTCCAAACTCGCATAGGGCAGTCCCTGTGCAGCGTCAAGCTCGCCGCTCTGCATCGCCATCGTCAGCGTATCGCCGTCGGCAATGCTCTTGACGATGATCTTGTCGAGCTTCGGCTTGACAGCGCCCCAATACTTCTCGTTTTTCGAAAGCTCCATTTCGGTATCCGTGACCTTCTGCGCCACATACGGGCCGGTGCCGACGACGATGCGATCCTTTTCTCCCGCTTCCATGTCGATGATGCAGGCGTAGGGATCCGCCAATGCGTTGATGAGCGTCGGCATCTTCTCACTCGATACGAGAGTGACGGTCTGTCCATCCGCCGTGATGGACTTGAGCTTCAGATTTTTCGGCGCGCGGTCATGCTTCGCCACGAGGTCTTCCAAGCACGCCTTTACCGCCTCGCCCGTCATCTTCTTGCCGTTGGAAAACACGACATCGTCGCGCAGCTTGATCTTCATCGTATATTCATCGACCTGCTCAAAACTCTCGGCAAGCCAAGGCACAGGCTCCATCTTCTCATTGAAGCGGAACAAGGTCTCGCCGATGCCGTAGCGCAAGGTGCTCCAACCGTTGTAGGAAACATGCGGGTTCGTGCCCGCGTTCTCCATCGCCGCGCCGTAAGACATCGTGCCGTAGGTAAAGACTTTCTCCCCTGCCGCCTCGTTCTTGTCCGCGCCGCAGCCCGCGAAAACCGCCGCCGCGAAAAGCCCTGCCAAAGCCGCCGCCAATCTCTTCTTATTCATCTTCATTTTCTGTAGCCTCCTCTTTTTCCTACTTACTTACTTCCTTCGGCGCCAACACATCGCGCAGCTTGTCGCCGAACAAGTTGAACACCGCCACCGTGAGGGTGAGCGCCGCCCCCGGCGCTAAGATGACCCACGGCGTCGTCTGCAGCATACTGCGCCCGCTGCTCATCATCGAACCCCACTCTGCCGTCGGCGGCATCGCGCCAAGCCCGAGAAACGAAAGTCCCGCCAGCTCCATCGTGAGCGTGCCGAGATCGAGCGCCGCCGTGACGAGAATCGGTCCTGCAATATTCGGCAAAACGTGATGCCGCAACACAGCGAGAGAACTGCCGCCCGCCATGCGCGCCGCTTCCATGTACGGCAGTGCGCACAAAGAGAGCGTCAAACCGCGCGCGATGCGTGCATACTTCGCCCAGCCGAGGAAGGCAAGCGCCGCCGCCGCATAAAAAAGCCCGCCGCCGAAAGCGCCCGCGATTGCGATCGCAAAGACGAGCTGGGGAAACGCGAGCAGCAGATCAGCGAGCCGCATGAAGCCGGCATCGAACCGCCCGCCGCGATAGCCCGAAACCGCGCCGATCAAACTGCCCGCGCCGCTCACAAAGAGCAGCAAAAACAGCGCCGACCCGAGCGTCGTCTGCGCCCCCACGAGGACGCGCGACAAGAGATCGCGCCCGTAGCGATCCGTCCCCAAAAGATGCTCGGCGCTCGGCGCGAGAAGCGCCTGCTCCAAATCCTGTGCATACGGATCATACGGCGACAAGAGCGGCGCACAGGCGGCGACGATGAGCACGACGCCCACTGCCGCCGCATACGGCAGCAGCGGGCGATACCTGTGCGCCGTCATGACGCACCTGCCTTTTCATAGCCGACGCGCGGATCGAGCAGGCGATAAAAAATATCCGCCGCGAGATTCAGCACGACATAGATCACCGCCATCCATGCCACATACGCCTGCACCAGCGGATAGTCGCGCGCCAAGACCGCCTCGACCGCCATTTTTCCCACGCCGTCCCAAAGGAAAATCGTCTCGACAATCGCCGTGCCACCGAGAAGCGAACCCATCGACAGCGCGAGCAGCGTGACGATGAGTACGAGCGAGCTGCGCAGCACGCTTTTCACAAGAATCGTGCGTTCCTTCACACCGCGTGCACGCGCCCCCACGACATAAGGCTTCGCCAGCTCCTCCAAAACCACGGCGCGAATCTGGCGCGTATACTTCGCGCCCATCGCAATCGCCAAGGTCAGCGCAGGCAAAATGACCGCGCGTCCATCGCCCGCCTTCGCCAAGATCGGCAGCCACTCAAGCCGCACAGCAAAAACATAGATGAGCAAAAGCCCCACGAAAAAATTCGGCAAAGAATTGCCGACAAAGGTACCGATGCGAATGAGAACATCCACCCGGCGATTCTGCCGCGCCGCCGCCAAGATGCCGAGCGGCACGGCAAAAGCAAGCGTCATGAGAACGGAAGCAAACATCAAGTAAAGCGTCGCCGGCAGCTTTTCCATGAACGTCTCCCATACCGGCTTGCCCGAGATATACGAACGCCCCAGTTCCCCCGTGACAGCTCCCTTGAGCCATGCCCCGTACTGCACGAGAAACGGACGATCCAGCCCCAGCTCCGCACGCTTCGCCGCCTTGACCTCCTCCGAGACGCCGCCCGACTTCTCATACATCAAGTCAACGGCATCGTCGCCCGCCAACTGCATCGCGGCGAACGCCAAAAACGTGATGCACAGGAGAATCGGCACAAGCTGCAGCAGCCGCCCCAGTACATACTTTCTCATACGTTTCGCACCACCCCCAAAAATTTTCATCTCCCCTATTCTAAGAGATTCGCTCGGTTTTTATAAGCCCCTGCGGGGGAAATAGTTAGAGGAATCTAAGGAACTACAAATCGCCTTAAACGGTTTTCTTACAAAAATAAAAGCGCCGCAGAGCAAAATGCTCGGGCGCATAAAAACAGAGGGATTGCTTTCGCAAGCCCCCTATTTCCGTCCCCTTGCGGGGTTTATATTCTGAAATATCATGGGAACGAAGACCAAAATCGCAGCTGCTGTAGTGTTTCCGTCCCCTTGCGGGGTTCATGTTCTGAAATCCTTGCTCTGTAAGCCCTGTTGCGACGGGGCTTACAGGCACGGTTTGCGGCGCGGATTTGTTTTGGGGACATTTCCTGTGCCGATTCTTTGAAAAAGACCGTTCATGCCTTGCCGTTGCTCATGCGGCGGGGATTTCTCCTATAGTATAGCATAAAAGACACGAGGAGAACAATCTTTTTCTGTTTGATACAGCGCAACACGCGGGATTTTGGATTTCGTCGGAGCACTCATGCGAGCGTTAATCGCTGTGTTCATGTGCGGCTGCACGAAGATATTCCAACTCCTCAAGATTTCTCTCTACGACAGAGCCAAATTTCGCGAACGGCATATAGTATTCCCCCGTATCCTTCTTATAGCGGAACACGATGGTACGCTGCGGCTCTTCCGTCATCGCACCGTCGCTGCCGCTCCACCAAACGGCAAAGGAGAGGAACGCAAAATCCTCATAGTCCTCTCCTTCGCTCATGATGTAGGCTGAGCTTACATCAGCCACCGATTTTACATGGGAGCCGCAGTCCCAAACGATGAAGTTCGGATCGCCGTCGTAGCTGTAAATACCGGGGGCTACATCGGCTTCGGGCAGATCGGCAAAAGCCGTCGATGTGCCGATCGCAAGGCAAAATGCAAAAACAACGGCGAGAGCTTTCTTGCTGCAGTTCATGGAAACCACACCTTTTCGAGAAACCTTACAAAATGAACTGGCTCACATCGCGGTTACGGGCGATGTCCTTGAGCTTGGTATCGACGTAAGCGGCATCGACGCAAATTTCTTTTTCTTCCATCTCGGGAGCTTCAAAGGAAAGATCCTCCAAGAGCTTTTCCAAGATCGTATGCAGGCGGCGCGCGCCGATATTTTCGGTCTGAGCGTTGACGTCGCAGGCGAGCTGCGCGAGACGGTCGATGGCGTCTTCCGCGAAATCGAGCGCGATGCCCTCGGTCGCCAAGAGCGCTTTGTACTGCTTCAAGAGCGCGTTCTGCGGCTCGGTCAGGATGCGCTGGAAGTCCTCCTTCTGCAGCGACTTCAACTCGACGCGAATCGGGAAGCGTCCCTGCAGCTCGGGGATGAGGTCGGACGGCTTCGCCGTGTGGAACGCACCTGCCGCGATGAAGAGAATGTGGTCGGTCTTAATGGGACCGTACTTCGTCATGACGGTCGAGCCTTCGACGATAGGCAGGATGTCGCGCTGCACACCCTCGCGCGAGACGTCGGGGCCGGATCCCTGCCCCTTGACAGCGACCTTGTCGATCTCGTCGAGGAATACGATGCCGCTCTTCTCTGCCGCGCGGATGGCGGCGTCCTTGACCTCCTCCATATCGACGAGCTTCGCGGCTTCTTCCTGGCAGAAGAGCTTGCGCGCCGCCGCGACGGAAACCTTGCGCTTCTTCTGTTTCTTCGGCATGAGGTTCGCCATCATGTCCTGCAGATTGTCGCCCATGCTCTCAAGGCTGGAGCCGGCGAACATGCCGACCATCGGCTTGCCCGAGTCCTCGATCTCGATTTCGATGACCTCTTTTTCCAGCTCGCCCTTCAAAAGCCGCTTTCTGACCCACTCGCGCCCCGCCGCATACTTCGGCTCCTTGCTTTCTTCCGATTCCTTTTCCTCGTCGTCTGCGCCGCCGAAAAGTTTGCCCAAGGGGTTTTGCGACTTCTTCGGCTGCGGCACGAATACGTCGAGGATGCGCTCCTCGGCAAGCTCTGCGGCACGCTCGCGCACCTTTTCCATGCGCTCCTGCCGCACCATACGCACTGCCGTTTCCGCGAGATCGCGCACGATGGACTCGACGTCGCGCCCCACATAGCCGACTTCGGTGAATTTCGTCGCTTCGACCTTGATGAACGGCGCTTTGACGAGCTTTGCCAGACGGCGTGCGATCTCGGTCTTGCCGACGCCCGTCGAGCCGATCATCAAGATATTTTTCGGTATGACATCATCCTGCATCGCGGCGTCAAGCTTGCGGCTGCGCCAGCGGTTTCTGAGCGCGATGGCGACGGCGCGCTTCGCTTCCTTCTGTCCGACGATGTAGCGGTCAAGCTCTTCGACGATCTGGCGCGGCGTCTGCTCGTTCAGCATGTTTTCTTCCATTTCGACCTTTTCCTGCAAGTCAATCCAGCTCCTCTACCTTGATGTTGTGATTCGTAAAGACGCAAATATCGGCGGCAAGCGTCAATGCTTCCTTTGCGATTTCTGCCGCTTCCATGTCCGTGTGCTTGACGAGGGCGCGCGCGGCGGCGAGCGCGTAGAAGCCGCCCGAGCCGATCGCCGCAACGTCGCCGTCCGGCTCGATGACCTCGCCGCCGCCCGAGATCATCAAAAGCGTTTCATTGTCGGCGACGAGGAGCAGCGCTTCGAGCTTTCGGAGGACGCGATCCGTGCGCCACTCTTTCGCCAGCTCGACCGAAGCGCGCATCAAATTGCCGTTGAATTCTTCGAGCTTCGCCTCGAATTTTTCAAAGAGCGTGAATGCGTCGGCGACCGAGCCGGCGAAGCCTGCAACGACCTTGCCGTGGTAAAGGCGGCGCACCTTGCGCGCCGTCGATTTCATGATGGCGCTCTGTCCGAACGTGACCTGCCCGTCGCCTGCGATCGCCGTCTTTCCCTTTTGGCGCACGGCGACGATGGTCGTCGCGTGAAATGTCTGTTCCATAGATTGTCCTCCTACTCCATCTCGCCGCGAAAGTCTTCGAGCGCACAAAGCGCACGCTCGGCGAGCAGTTCTTTCTTGCGCTTCTTGTCGCGGATGCGCCCTTCTAAGGGCGGCAGCAGTCCGAAATTGACGTTCATCGGCTGGAAATGCCGCGAATCCGCCTCCGTGATGTAGGCAACGAGTGCGCCGTGGCACGTTTCACGAGGGAACACGAGCGGCGGCTGTCCCTTGGCGAGCCGCGCGGCGTTTTTTCCTGCGACAAGCCCCGAAGCCGCCGACTCGACATAGCCTTCGACGCCCGTCATTTGTCCGGCGAAGAGAAGCTCTGCATCCTTCTTGAGCTGATATGTCGGCGCGAGAAGGCGCGGCGCATCGATATAGGTGTTGCGGTGCATGACGCCGTAGCGCATGAACTCGGCATGTTCGAGTCCCGGGATCATGCAGAACACGCGCCGCTGCTCGCCCCACTTCAAATGCGTCTGAAAGCCCACGATATTGTAGAGCGTGCCTGCCGCGTTGTCTTGGCGCAGCTGCACGACGGCGTGCGGACGCACCCCCGTCTTCGGATCTTCCAAGCCGACGGGCTTTAAGGGACCGAAAAGCAAGGTGCTTTCGCCGCGCGAAGCCATGACCTCGACGGGCATACAGCCCTCGAAGAACACGGGCTTTTCAAAGCTGTGCAGCTCCGCCGTCTCCGCTGTCGTCAACGCCTGCCAAAAGGCACGGTACTCCTCTTCCGTCATCGGGCAGTTGATGTAAGCAGGCTCGCCCTTGCCGTAGCGCGACGTGCGGTACGCCTTCGTCATGTCGATGGATTCGAGCGTCACGATGGGCGCCGCCGCATCGTAAAAGTAAAAGGACGCATCCCCCATCATCTCGCGCAAGCAGGCGGCGAGCGCACCGTCCGTCAGAGGGCCGGATGCCACGATGGTCACAGCGCCCTCTTCTCGCGGGATCGTCTCGACGCGCTCGCGCACGACCTCGACGCGCGGGTGCGCCGTGAGCTTCTCGGTGATATAGCGCGAAAATCCCTCGCGATCGACGGCGAGCGCACCGCCTGCCGGCACGCGAGTCGCGTCCGCCGCCGCCATGATGAGAGAGTCCATGCGGCGCATCTCCTCTTTCAAGACGCCGACGGCGTTCTCAAGCCCTGCGCCGCGCAACGAATTGCTGCAGACGAGTTCGGCGAAGTCCGCCGTCTTGTGCGCGGGGCTTGAAGATACGGGGCGCATCTCATAGAGCGTGACCCGTGCGCCGCTCTCGGCCGCCTGCCATGCGGCTTCGCTGCCGGCAAGCCCTGCGCCCACGATGATGACCTTCTTCACTTCTTTTCCTCTCTCGCCGCTTCCTTCGCCCGCTTCGCTTCCAAGCGCGCGCGGCTCTTTTCTATCTCCTTGTTGATCGGGTGGTCGATGCGCGTCCGGCACGCCTCGTTGCTGCAGTAGGGCAAAATTCTGCCGTTCTTGTAGCGGTGACGAAGCATGAACGCGCCGCACTCCGGGCACTTTTCCGTCAAAGGCTGATCCCACGTCACATAGTCGCAGGCAGGATAATTCTCGCAACCGTAGAACGCCTGTCCGCGCCTTGAGCGGCGCTCGACGATCCTGCCGCCGCACTTGGGGCACGGCACGCCTGTATCCTTTAAGAGCGGTTTCGTGTTGCGGCAGTCGGGAAAGCCCGGGCACGCGAGGAACTTGCCGTAGCGCCCCTGCTTGACGACCATGTTCCTGCCGCACTTTTCACATACGACATCGGACACTTCCTCGGGAATCTCGACTTCGCCGATCGCTTCATCTGCTTTTTCGAGTGTCTTTTCAAACGGCTCGTAAAAGGTGCGCAAAAGGTCGTTCTTATCCACCTTTCCCTCGGCGATCTCATCAAGCTCATTTTCCAGCCCCGCCGTAAACTGCACATCGACGATGTCCTTGAAATACTCTTCGAGCATATCGTTGACAAGGAAGCCGAGGTCGGTCGGCTGAAAATGCTTGTCCTGGCGCACGACGTAGCCACGCGCCAAGATCGTCTCAATGATCGGCGCGTAGGTACTCGGACGGCCGATGTCCTTTTCCTCAAGCGTCTTGACGAGCGACGCCTCGTTGTAGCGCGGCGGCGGCTCCGTGAAGTGCTGCTCGGGCAAAAGCCGCACGAGAGAAATCGCTTCTCCTGCCGCAAGTTCGGGCAGCAGCACATCCTTTTCCTTCTTATTGTCCGCATAGACGGCGAGGAAACCCGCGAACTTCAGCGTTGATCCCGAGGCGCGCGCGATGTAGCGCTCGCCTGCCGCCACGCTGACGCTCACCGTATCGAATACGGCGGGCGTCATCTGGCTCGCAACGAAGCGCTGCCAGATCAAGGTGTAAAGGCGAAGCTGATCGCGGGTCAGATATTTTCCCATAAGCTCCGGCGTGTTCTCTACGCTCGTCGGACGAATCGCCTCGTGCGCGTCCTGCGCTTTCTTGCCCGCCGCATAGACATTGGGTTTTTCGGGCAAGTAATCCGCGCCGAACGAAGCGCCGACGTAGTCGCGCACCTCATCGAGCGCGAGATCCGAAAGGCGCGTCGAATCCGTGCGCATGTAGGTGATGAGACCGACGGGGCCGCGCCTGCCAAGCTCGACGCCCTCATAGAGCTGCTGGGCGAACATCATCGTGCGGCGCGACGTGAAGCCAAGCTTTCTCGACGCGTCCTGCTGCATACTGCTCGTCGTAAACGGCGCGACGGGATTGCGCCTGCGCTCGCGCTTCTTGACCTCTTTGACGGAGAGTTTCTGACGCGCGATATCCTCGACGAGCGCGTCCGTCTCCTCCTTCGAATGCAGCGCGAGCTTCTTGCCATCGACAGTCGCAAGTTCGGCGGTAAACTGCGCGCCGCGCTCCTTCTTGAGCTTCATGCCAACGGTCCAATACTCCTCGGGCACGAACGCCTGGATCTCCTTTTCGCGGTCGCAGATGAGCTTGACCGTCACCGACTGCACGCGGCCGGCGGAAAGCCCCTTCTTGATCTTGCGCCAGAGGAGCGGGCTGAGCTTATAGCCGACGATGCGATCGAGCATACGACGCGCCTGCTGTGCATCCACACGGTCGAGGTTGATCGGGTACGGTTCCTTGACTGCCGCCTGTATCGCGGGCTTCGTGATCTCGTTGAACACGATGCGGCAATTCTCCTGCGGGTCAAGCCCCAAGATGTAGGCGAGATGCCAGGCGATCGCCTCGCCTTCGCGGTCGGGATCGCTTGCGAGATAGATCTTGTCTGCGTGCTTCGCATCCTTTTTGAGTGCCTTGATGAGATCGCCCTTGCCGCGAATGTTGATGTACTTCGGTGCAAAATCATGCTCGACGTCGATGCCGAACTGGCTCTTCGGGAGATCGCGCAGATGCCCCATAGATGCCCGCACCATGTATTTTTTGCCGAGATACTTTTCAATCGTCTTAGCCTTCGCAGGCGACTCGACAACGACCAAAGTCTTAGGCGCACTTTTTCTCGTTGTTTTTGCAGCCGTTTTTTTCGCAGCGGATTTTTTCGCCGTCGTTTTCGCTGCAGCCGTTTTCCTTGCTTTCTTTACTGTTTTCTCCACGACTTCCGTATTCTTTTCCTGCGGCGTCTTTTTCTGCGCTGTCGGCAAGATCGCCCCTCCTCAGATACTCATATACTTCATGCTCAAAGATGTTTCCCTGCGGCGCTTCGGATATAGGTGCGCATGGGTGTTTCTTCGACCAGCCCTTTGACGCGCAGCCCCAACAGGAGAAACGCGACGTTCGCCGCCTTGCCTTGCAGGCGGCAGATCAGCTCGTCCAAAGAACGCGCTTCCTCGCGCGAAAGGAGCGCATAGACCGCCGCTTCCTCTTCCGTCAAATCCTGCGGCGGCGCGCTTTCCTCCGCTGCCCCGCCTGTGTACTCGGCGGCAACGTCCGCCGCTGAGACGACAAGCCGCGCCCCCTGCTGAATCAAGCGATGACAGCCGCAGCTCATCGCCGAATAGATGCTGCCCGGCACGGCAAAGACATCGCGCCCCTCGCTCAAGGCGAACTCCGCCGTGATCAAAGAACCGCTCTTTTCTGCCGCCTCGACGACGATCGTGCCGCGTGCGACACCGCTGATGATGCGATTTCGCGCGGGGAAGAACGCTGCAAACGGCGCTGTCCCCGGCGCATACTCAGAAATGACGGCACCCTTTTCGGCAATCTGTGCCAAAAGCCGCGCATTCTCGCGCGGATAAGCGACATCGACGCCGCAGCCGAGCACGGCGACCGTCGCGCCAGCCTTCAAAGCCCCTTTGTGCGAAGCCGTGTCTATGCCGCGCGCCGCACCACTCACGACGACAAAACCGCGCTCGGCAAGACCGAGCGCGATATCCTCCGCCGCGCTTTTGCCATAAGCGCTCGCATGACGTGCGCCGACCATAGCGACAGCAGGTTGTTTGAGGCAATCGAGGGAACCGCGGCAAAAGAGCGTCTGCGGCGGATCATAAATCTCCCGCAAAAGCGCAGGATACGCCCCATCCGTCGGAATGAACAGCCGTATGCCGGCTTTCTCACAAGTCTCAGCGATTTTCTCAGGAAGCGTTTCGTTCTTGCGGCAAAAATCATGCAGCGCGGCGGCTCGCTCAAGCGAAAGCCCTGCCGCCCTGAGCGTCGTCACATCCGCCCGCCAAACATCCTGCGCCGTTCCCAAGCCGCGCAGAAGAGACGCAGCGATACGGCTGCCCACATGAGGCGCACGGCAAAGAGCCGCCAAAAAGAAACGCTCCATGACGCATCTCCTCTCGTCCGATCTTTTTCACCTTCATGCACGCCAAATTCTGCTGCACAGCATCTTACGCCCTGCGCGTGACCTCGACCTCAACAAAGTCCAGCGGGCCGTGAATGAGCACGGCATTCTTGCGGATGCGCGTCGTGACTTCGACGACCTGCGGGAACTTCTGTAAAATACGATCGCCCGTCTTTGCCGCAAGCGTCATCAAGAGATTTACCTTCGTTTCTTCCACCGTATCTTGAATCAAGGGGTAGACAGTCGCGGCATCAATGGCGCCATCCTCCAGACGATCCGTATCACACGCCTTATCGTCGCGCGTCACCATCTCTACATCGACGTTGAGCTTCGCGCCTTGCTCCTTCTCATATTCATAAACGCCCTGGAAGCCATAAAACATCATGTTCATCAATCTGATCTTTGCCACAAAAAACCACTCTCCTTAGCTCTAAATCCCTAAAAGTGCGAGAATGTCCCGCGCCAAGACGTCAAGCCCCCACGGCTGACGCATAAGCACGGCAACTGCCGCACGATACTGCGCGAGCGTCGCGAAGATCAGCACATCCGTGCGCTCCTCGCTGAGGTCGACGGCATGGCGCGAAACAGCGGCGTCCGCTCCTTTCGAGAGAAACGTCTGCTTGACGACGTTCGCCGCCTTCGTCGGCAGATCGTGCACGCGAATCACGCAGAAAACCGCCTTGTCACGCATGATCTTGACACCCGCTTCCGTGCAGCCGATCTCGCGCATGACCTCTGCCGCCGCTTCCGCATTCCAAGGCTCCATACGCTCAAGCACAAAGCTCCTTCGCTCCATGAAATCCCCCCCTTGCGCTTCATTTCCTCTCATTGTATCATAAAGAGGAAGGAAAAGGTACGAAAAATTTCAACGAGGTGAAATCCATGAGCGATATATTCCTGCTCTTCCTCATCTTTCTCATGCTCGCCTATACATTCTGGGACGAGCTTTTCACGAGGTAAGAGAGCCGCTTACGCAAAAAAAGAAGGAGGCTTGCGCCTCCTTTCAAAGAAGATTACATCACCCGGCGAGCCCCGATATAGCAGGACCCCCAGTAAGAGCTGTAAAGCGAATCGATCGCTACGCCGCGGCTCGATGATGCGTTGATGAAGTTGCCGTCGCCAAGATAGATGCCGACATGCGATGCACCGTAGGTGTATGTCGAGAAAAAGACGAGGTCGCCTGCGACGAGTTCATCGGTCGAAACGGGAACGCCGACCTCAAACTGCTCGTCTGCCATGCGCGGCAGATAGACGCCAGCATTAGCGAACACATAGCGCACATAGCCCGAGCAGTCAAAACCGCTCGGCGTCGTGCCGCCGAATACATACGGTACACCGAGATACTGCATCGAATCCGAGATGATGCGGCGCGAGATATAGTTCGAACCGCGGCTCACTTCCGGCATGTTCTTGCCGAGAAGCGCCGCGTACGTCGCCGAGCCGACGAGACCGTCAGCCTCAAGACCGTGCGCACTCTGGAACGCCTTGACCGCCTCTGCCGTCGCGGGACCAAAATCGCCGTCCGCCGCCACGTCATATCCAAGGCTTGCCAGCTGCCCCTGAATCTCCGCTACATCGCTCCCCTGATCGCCCATGCGGAAAGCCGACGCCCCCGCGATGGAAAATCCACACATCAAAACCGTGGTCAGTACGAAAATACGCATTACTCTACTCAAATGGACACTCCCTCTCTGATTTCGCCTACGAGGTTAGCTGCCGGGTTAGGGAAGAGAACACCCTTTTTGATGCAGCCGGAAAGCGGTCTTGCATTACATCCGCAGTCCTTCAGCCGCCTCATCATTCACCCCAAAAACTATGGTTCCCCCGCTCCTGAGCTGGATTCGGCTTTTATTCGCTTATGCGTATCGGCTCCTCGTTGTTTTGCTTGCCGAGCACCCTATAAGCCGGGTTCTGTGCTGCCTTAAGGCAGTGGCAATCATTTATCTGGACCGCCCGTTGCCGGACGGCTCAAGCGACGCTACCCGGAAGGTCGGCGGGCCGCCTCATCCCTTCCCTATTTGGTCTTGCTCCGCGTGGGGTTTGCCTAGCCAGCCAGTCACCTGACTGCTGGTGCGCTCTTACCGCACCTTTCCACCCTTGCCAACACAGCCCTGCCGTGCGGCGGTCTAAGTCTCTATGGCACTTTCCCTAAGGTTGCCCCCGCTGGACGTTATCCAGCACGCTGCCCTATGAAGCCCGGACTTTCCTCAGACAAAATGCCCGCGATTGCCCGGATGCTCAGCAAACTTACAACGTGACCATTATACCAGTTTCTGATCGAGTTGTCAAACGAATTCAGCTGTATGTCCATCATTTTTATCAGAGAAAATTAATCTACCATACACCCCTAAACCATAGATATAGTTAGTAGATTTGAAAAAAATCACTAGATCTTGTTTCGGCGACGATTTTCACCGCTTTCCCCAGCGCGTTTGCCAGCCGTGCAGCCAGGCTGGCGACGATCGGCTGCTCCGTCGCAAAATGACCGGCGTCAAAGACATGGATTCCCAGCCCTACGGCGCGTTCAGCGTCGTGATATTTCACATCGCCCGTCACATAGACGTCGGCGCCCTTCGCCGCCGCCCTGCCGATGAATTCGGCGCCGCTGCCGCCGCAGAGAGCGACGCGGCGAACGGCATGACCGCCCGCGCACACGACGCGCAGAGCAGACAGTCCGAGATGCGTCTTGACGAACGCGGCAAAATCCTCCAAAGAGAGCGGCGCGGGCAGTTCACCGATGCGTCCAAGTCCCGGCTCGCCGTCTGCCGCGCCATCGAGGAGCGACACAGGCGAGACAAGCCCCAGCCGCTCGGCAAGCACATCGTTGACGCCGCCCGCTGCACTGTCGAGATTCGTATGCGCAGCAAAGACGGCGATATCCGCCCGGATGAGACGCGCGATCTTGCGTCCCGTCGCATCGTCCGTGCGCACCGCCTTGACGCCGCGAAAAATAAGAGGATGGTGCGCGACGATCAGATCGCAGCCATCCTCGATTGCCTGTTCGATGGTTTCCTCGCGCACATCGAGTGCGACGAGGATCTTTCTTACTTCATCGGCAGGCGAGCCGATGAGAAGCCCGGGATTGTCCCATGCCTCTGCCAAGCGGCGCGGCGCGATGCGCTCCATCGCCTGCATGACGTCCTGACATTTTACCATATAAGTCGCTCCTTCAATGACGCAATCTTTTCTTTCAGCGCACGATATGCCGCACTTTCCTTTGCCCGTGCGCTCTTTTCCATGCCCAAAGCGGCACGGCGGGCGCGAAGGATGAGATGCTCGATATGCGCGCGCAGAAGCGGCGGCTTCTTCTGCCAGAGCAGGGGACCGATCTCAAGAAGAATCGGCGCAGGAAAATCCTCGCGCCCGGGCTTTGCCAGCAGCACTTCATAGATCCTGCCGCCCGCAAGGGCAAGACTTTCATCGGCGATGTGCCAATCGTGCGCATAGAGCCACGCGCGAAGCTCCGCCGCATCGCTCTGCGGCTGCAGGATCAGCGTCTCGACCTCCTGCAGCACGGCGGCGCCGTCTGTGAGGATGCGCGCGATCAGCGAGCCGCCCATACCCGCGACGGCAACGGCATCGACCTCTCCCGGGCGAATCGCCGAAAGCCCATCGCCGAGACGCACTTCGACCGCAGCCGTACAGCCAGCAAGCCGCACGGCACGCTCTGCCGCCGCGAAAGGCCCCTCATTCACTTCCACGGCGACGGCGTGCGCGATCCTTTCCATAGCGACAAGCGCAAGCGGCAGCTTCGCATGGTCGGCGCCGATGTCGGCAAAGCGTGCGCCGAGCGGCACAAAAGCGGCGACGGCAGCAAGACGCTCATCGAGTTCCTGCACCGTCACCGCCCCTTTTTTCATCTTGACGAACTGCCTTCATCATTCAAATCAATCGAGAAAATCCTTAAGTTTGCGGCTGCGGCTCGGATGGCGCAGCTTCCTGAGAGCCTTCGCCTCAATTTGGCGGATGCGCTCGCGCGTCACGCCGAAGTTCTGTCCGACTTCCTCAAGCGTACGCGCCCTGCCGTCGTCAAGTCCGAAGCGCAGGCGCAGAACACGCTCCTCACGCTCGGTCAAGGTGTCGAGAACTTCTTCGAGCTGCTCTTTGAGGAGCATGAAGGACGCAGCTTCCGCCGGTGCGGGCGCGTCCTGATCCTCGATGAAGTCGCCGAGGTGGGAGTCCTCCTCCTCACCAATCGGCGTTTCCAGCGACACAGGCTCCTGCGCGATCTTCATGATTTCGCGCACGCGCTCTACGCTGATCTCCATCGCCTCGGCAACCTCCTCGGGCGACGGTTCGCGCCCGAGCTGCTGCAAAAGCTGCCGTGAGACGCGAATCAGCTTATTGATCGTCTCGACCATGTGGACGGGGATGCGGATCGTACGCGCCTGATCGGCGATGGCGCGCGTAATCGCCTGCCGAATCCACCACGTCGCGTAAGTGCTGAACTTATACCCCTTGTTATAGTCGAACTTTTCAACCGCCTTGATAAGTCCGAGGTTCCCCTCTTGGATGAGATCGAGGAAGAGCATCCCTCTGCCGACGTAGCGCTTGGCGATGCTCACGACGAGACGCAAGTTCGCCTCTGCAAGCTCCTTCTGCGCTTCTTCGTCGCCCGCTTCCATGCGCTTGGCAAGAGCGATCTCCTCATCGGCGGAAAGGAGCGGCACGCGGCCGATCTCCTTGAGGTACATGCGCACGGGATCGTCGATGCTGATGCCCTCGGGAATGCTCAGATCGATGTCCGCCTCTTCCTCGACTTCGACCTTATCCTCGTCCACATCCACTTGCCCGCGGTTCGAGTCGTCCACGATCTCAATGCCCTTGTTGCTGAATGCTTCGTAAAGGTCGTCGATTTCATCCGGCGAGAGTTCTTGCTCCTGCAATGCCGTCATCAGCTCGCCATAGGTCAGCACGCCGCCGTTTCCCCGCCCTTTGGCGAGCAGGCTCGACACGATGGCAGAGCTCTGTGTCGGCTTCTTGTCCACGCCGAGAGCCGCCTTATTCGTTTCCTCCGCCATGGAATCGCGCCTCCTTTCTGCTGCTCATTTCGTCATGCGGGACAAGGCAGCCCGCGCTGGAAAATGCTCTTTTTCTGCTCATAGCCCTTCCATTTCGTTCTTTATTCGCTGAATCTGCGCTAATTCCTGCAAGAATCGCGCATCGTTCTCTTTTTCCCATTGATCAGCGCGCCGCGTATGCTCCTCATAAAGCTGCGCGAGGTACGCCCTGCGCAGGCGGCGCATAGAGTCATCGTAAGCCTCAAGTGCGTCCGCCGCAGCCGTATCTTCAGCAAGCGCACGGCTGATCTCGGCAATCGCCGCCTCCGTAAGCTCCGCCTGTGCGCGTGCATCCGTCGGCGCTTCGCCCGCCGCGTGAAGATCATGTAGCCAAGAAAGCGCCTGCGTCTGCTCTGCGGTCGGAAACGCAGCAAACGGTACAAGCGCAGCGATATGCTCCGTGATCGGTGCATCGCGCCACGCCGTTGCAAGCACGACGCGCCCCGCTCGGCGCAGTGCGTCGTCCGCCTTCTTGAACGCCCGCCGCGTCGTCTCCCGCGCAGCCGCAGGCGATGCAAGAGAGCCGCCCGCGCGTCCAATCTCGGCGCGAATCAGACCTTCGTCGAGCGTCAGCTCACGCGCTGTACGCACGATGTAGCTGCCAAGCTCCGCCGGACTCTTGACTTCAGCAAACACGGGCAAGAGCGACGAAAGCGCGTCGAGCCTGCCCTGCAGACTCTCCTTGTCCGCCGCCTCCAAAACGCGCATCATACGGTACTCCACATAGGGCAGCGCCGCTTCGATAAGCGTTTGAAAGGCTTCTTTGCCGTACTTTCGGATGTACTCGTCAGGATCCTTGCCGTCTGGCACACGCAGCACCTTGACCGCTGCGCCGACGTCCCGCGCGACGGCGAGCGCACGCAGCGTCGCCTCCTGCCCCGCAGCATCGCTGTCGTAGCAAAAGCGCAGCTCCGGCGCATAGCGGAGCAGAAGTCTCGCCTGCTCCGCCGTAAACGCCGTGCCGAGAGAAGCGACGACATTTTCGATGCCCGCCGCCGCGACGGAAATCGCATCCATATAGCCCTCGACGACGACAGCAAATCCCGCGCGTGCAATCGCACGGTGCGCACGATCCAGACCGAAGAGCAGACGACGCTTATTGAAAATCAAAGTCTCGGGCGAATTCAAATACTTCGGTTCACCCGAAGAAAGAATACGCCCGCCAAACGCTACGACGCGCCCGCGTGCATCGCGGATCGGGATGATCGCGCGGTCACGGAAACGATCATAGTAACCGTCAGACTTTTGCCGCTTCGTCACAAGTCCGCTCTCTTCCAAAAGAGCCGGCGGGACGCCTCGCTTTTGAAAAGCGACGGCGAGCTTATCCCATGCAGGCGGCGCACAGCCGATGCCAAACGCCTCGATGATCGACGCGTCGATGCCGCGTCCTGCAAGATACGCTTTTGCCGCATCGCCGTAATGCGTTTTCGTCAGGCAGTTGTGGAAAAACGCCTGCGCCATTTCATGCACGCGGCGAAGCTCCTCGATCTTCTTGTCCCGCGCCATTTGAGATGCGCTTCGTTCACGCTGCGGCAACGGAATGTTGAGCTTTTCCGCCTGCCATTTGATTGCATCAAAATAAGGAATATTCTCGATAAGGGAGAGGAACTTGAACACATTTCCCCCGACATGGCAGCCGAAGCAATAAAAAAATCCCTGCTCGGGAACCACCGAAAAAGACGGGGTGTTCTCGTGGTGAAAAGGGCAGCAGCCCCAGTAGCGGTTTCCTTTTTTCTTCAACGCGACATAGGAAGAAACGACGGTAACGATGTCAGAATCCGCGCGTACGCGTTCGACGAAAGCATCCATCGCCTCATTCCTCATGCTTCTTCATCCTCCGCTGCTCCCTCTCTTTGCCTGTCAGCGCTGTTCGAAAACGCCTCGGAAAAGGGGCAAATCCCCCACGCAAATTCCACTACGTTTTATATTCCCTACAAAACAAAAATATCCTCTTTTTTTCCGTCCCGCAAGAAAAATTTGCCCGACGCCACGAAAAGACGCCTGCGAGAAAACTGCCGGAAAAATCATCCGTCACCCGGCACGGAAAAACCGACGGGCGGCATGAAAATCCGTGCGAACGTATGCACGGCATAGTTATCACTAAGCCCCGCCACATAATCAACGACAGTCTGCTGCCTGCCCCAGCGCGCCTCATGCCGACGAAACTCTTCAGGCAGCTCATCGAAACGCTCCATATAGTGCGCATAAAGCTCACGCAGGACGAAAACCGCCTGCTGCCGCTCACGCGCCAATCGCTCCGAGTGATAGATGTGCTTGAACATAAACGCGCGAAAGGCATCCATGACCTCCTGCATGACAGGCGATAGGGCAATATCCTTCTGCTTCGCCGAATACATGATGAGATCAGAAACCATGCCCGTGATCATCTCCGACGTCGTATGACCGAGCCTCGCGTAAACGACAGCGGGCAAATCGCCAGCCTGCAGCATCCCCGCACGCAGGCTGTCGTCGTAATCGTGGCATAGATACGCGATGCGATCAGCGATGCGCACAATGCGTCCTTCGAGTGTCTTGGGCAAGTGCTTGCCCGTGTGGTTGACGATGCCGTCCTTGACCTCGAAGGTCAGATTCAGCCCCTCACCCTCGCGTTCAAGATACTCGACGACGCGCAAACTCTGCTCGTTGTGCGAAAAATGACCGAGGATCTCCGCCATCGCCGCCTCACCTGCATGACCGAACGGCGTATGCCCGACGTCGTGCCCAAGCGCGATCGCCTCCGTCAAATCCTCGTTGAGGAAAAGTCCTCGTGCGATCGTGCGCGCGATCTGCGACACCTCCAAGCTGTGCGTCATGCGCGTGCGATAGTGGTCGCCCGAGACGATATAGACCTGCGTCTTGCGCTTCAAACGGCGGAACGCCTTCGAATGCAGAATGCGGTCGCGGTCACGCTGAAAGTCCGTGCGAAAGGGGCACGGCGCAATCGGCGTTCGCCTGCGGCTTTCCCTGCTCTTCGCCGCGAGCGGTGAAAGCATCTCATATTCCAATGCCTCGCGCTTTTCCCGTATCGTCATCTGCCGGCCTCCTTCTTCTGCTCTTTTCATATATCAACTAATACGGCAAAAAAGCCTTTTATCCTGCCGAAAAGCATCCTTTAAAGAAAATTCGCTGGAAAAAGCTGTCCGCTTGCTGTATGATTAGGGAAAGAACCTCGCAGGAAAAGCACTTCTCCCGTCAAGGAAAGGAAGCATCGTTATGAAAAAAAGCCTTGTCTCTATTCTCATGCTGTTCGTTCTGCTCGCTTGGAGCGCTGCGGCTCTTGCCGCGCCAAACTTCTCTTTCGACTCCTACAACCTCGACTTCGCCTCAGGCCGCTGCGTCTTTGACGGCAACATACGCATCGTCGCCAACGGCTGCACCTTCCAAGCCGACCATGCCGAAGTCGATCTTGCAACGGCGCTCAAGTATCTGAAAAACGGCTCCTTCGACGCCCAAAGCGGCGTGAACTCATCGGACTTCGAAGTCTGGTGCGAAGGCAACGTCAGCGTCTCGCAGGACGGCTTGAAGCTCACAGGCGACAAAGCGCACGTCATCGGCAAGACGCACGAAGCAGCCGTCGACGGCAACGTCCGTCTTGAGCGCCCCAAATTCACGATTCAGGCAGATCGCGGACTCTTCAACTGGGACACCCAAATCGCACAATTCGACGACAACGTAAAAATCCAGCAAGGAAAGCGCGAGATCAAGGCGGAGCACGCCTTCTACGACGTCGCGAAGGACGAGCTGCTCTAAGCTGCAGTACACGTCCTTCTTCACACCGCACCGTCGAAACGAACACGAGATTTCACAAACTGAAGCCCACCCATTCCTCTTACTCACGGGGACTGAGCGGGCTTTTTGGCGTCTGCCCAACAACTCGTTGAACATTGACTCGGCAATATCGTTACATTTTTCCCTCTGCCTGTGTGGATTCGGGGAAGAACTGCACCTGTACACGGCGCTGCGCCTTAGTGGAAATCCATTCGGTCAAACGAGCACGCAACGCTTCGTCCATATTGGCCTTCAAGTATATAAAAGCAATCGGCATTTCACTCAGAGAAGCCGATGGATCTGCAGTCGCAGCAGGGCCGCGCACACTCCCAACGGCGATGCGGGAGATTTCCGGGAACACGATACGTGCCTCACGATTCCAGTCCAATATATAAGTGCCCTGTTTTTCACTTTCCTCTCGAGCAGATTTGAGTGCGGTCACTGTCTGTTGTTCCTGTACGGAAGGAATGGCTCTTTTTTCAACCTCGCTGAGTCTCTGATCGATCATCGCCTCCATCTTTTCCCGCTCTTCCACCGTTTCCGCAGAAAAAACCTCCAGACGGAAAGGTCTGAGATGTGCCTTTTCATGCAGTTTCTCCGTCAATACTGTCAAATCATCCTCCGATATTCCGGCAATCGTAAATACCGTCAATATTTTCTCCTCACTATCCAAGGTATAGGAGATCGCCAGATGAGGCGGCACTTTGAAATTCTCCTCGATATAAATCTTCGCCTGCTCGCTCTCCAGATTTTCCTGCACGCTCTGATACGCAAAGAAACAACTGGGCAATGTGATAAGTATGGCAAATGTCAGCAGGTAGCGTTTCTGTCTTGAAAATTCCACGGAGTCCCGCTCGATCTTGGATGGAATGTCAATGATTTTCAGGACACTGAATGCGGTCAAACAGATAAAGAAACTATTGATGAAGAAAAGATATAACGCACCTACAGTATATGCAGTCACACCCGTAGCAATGCCATACCCTGCGGTACAGAGAGGAGGCATGAGAGCCGTCGCAATCGCAACGCCGGGGATGACATTTCCACCTTCTTTACGTGTTATACCGATGATGCCTGCCAGTCCACCGAAAACAGCGATCAAAACATCCCAGATGGTCGGTGATGTCCGTGCAAGCAGTTCCGACGAGGGTGTATCTATGGGCGTAAGGGAAAAATAAAGTGCCGATGTGGCAACCGAAATGAGCACTTGGGCCAACAGACTGCCTGCACTAGAGCGGATATATGTGCTGTCATACCGGGCAAGGCCATAGCCGATACCCAAGATCGACCCCATCAGCGGAGAGATCAGCATCGCGCCGATGATGACCGCCGTGCTGTCCATGTTGAGTCCGATGGAGGCGATAAAGATGGCCAACATCAGTACACAGAGATTCGTCCCCCGAAATCGCACGCCGGCGTTGATCCGATCTGTAATTTCCCGTATCGACGCGATGTCGCCATGCAAATCAAAAAAATCTTTCAGCTTATTCCAAACCAAACAAACCATCTCCTTCGTCTGGGCATCGGGATACTTTCATTATATAGAAGCATACCATGTTTCATGAATATTTTCGAGCCCTTCACCGTCATATCGGACCTCCCAGCTCAAAAACCGTCAGCCCCTGTAAGAAGTCGTACAATCTAACTTTTCCAGCAGGAAAGCATGTGTATAGAAAGAAGTATATGATAAGAGCATACACAGAACCCGCATGCAAAAGGAGCTGCTTTACGGCAACTCCTTTTGCATGCGGGTCCTGTGGGTAATTCCCAAAGGCCTCTTAATGTTCCTTCATCCAAGTGTTCAAGAAAAGTCCAAATACTTCTCACCCGTACCGTACTTCTCAATGACATAATCGAGATCCTTGTCGCCTCTGCCGCTGAGGTTGACGAGAATCGAACCCGTATCCATCTCCTTGGCGCGGCGCATGGCATAAGCGACCGCATGGGAGCTTTCGAGTGCCGGAATGATGCCCTCGTAGCGCGACAGTTTGAAAAACGCGCCGATCGCCTCTTCATCCGTCGCCGTATCATACTTGACGCGTCCGACTTCGCGCAAAAATGCGTGCTCAGGGCCGACGGACGGATAGTCGAGACCGCTCGCAACCGAGTACACAGGCGCAGGCTCGCCCGCTCCATCCTTGAGCATAATGCTGTTGAAGCCGTGCATGACGCCCTCTTCGCCGTACGACATAGACGCCGCATGATCGCCGAGCGTTTCGCCAAGCCCCAGAGGCTCAACGCCGACGATCTCGACGGGATCCTCAAGAAACGGGATGAACATGCCAATGGCGTTGCTGCCGCCGCCCACACATGCCGTCACGACGTCGGGCAAAAAGCCCGTCATCTCAGAGAACTGCTCACGCGCCTCGATACCGACCACCATCTGAAAGTCGCGTACCATCAGGGGGAACGGATGCGGTCCAAGCGCCGAGCCGATGCAGTAGACCGTTTCCTTATAGTTTGCCAGATAATCCTCAAAAGCCGCATCGACAGCTTCCTTGAGTGTCTTGGCGCCCTCCGTCACCGACACGACCTTTGCACCGAGTACCTTCATACGCGCCACGTTCGGCGCCTGCTTCTTGATATCGACCTCGCCCATATAGATCGTGCAGTCAAGCCCGAAGAAAGCCGCCGCCGTCGCGAGCGCAACACCGTGCTGCCCCGCCCCCGTCTCGGCGATGATGCGCCTCTTACCCATGAACTTCGCCAAAAGCCCCTCGCCCATGCAGTGATTGAGCTTATGTGCGCCCGAGTGATTCAAGTCCTCACGCTTCAAATAAATCTGGCAGTTGCCGATCTTGCGCGAAAGACGCTCGCAGTGGTAAACCGGTGTCGGGCGGCCTTGGAACTCGCGGCGAATGCGCCGAAGCTCATTGATGAACTGCGAAGAATGGCAAATCGTCAGATACGCCTCGGTGATTTCCTCAAAGGCAGGCACAAGTTGCTCGGGCAGATACGCGCCGCCAAACTTGCCGAAACGCCCCTCCTTATTCGGATATTCCTTGAGATAACGCTTAAAATCCATACAGTTTCCCTCACTTCATTTGATTCAGTCTTGCAGCGAGCGCCGACGCCGACTCATCCCCGGCAAGGCAGCTCATGACAGGCTGTGCGCCGAGCATGACGACGTCGCCGTCCGCATAGGCGCTCTCCGTCGCATGACCGTTATGGTAAGCCGCCGCCAAGTTGCCCTGCACGAAGTAGGCTCGTTCCGCGCCGCTCATATTCGCGATTGCTGCAGGCTCGACAAACCGCTTTCCCTTGACGTAGACGGCGCCGTCCTTGACCTCGACATGACCGCCGCTGTAATCCTTGACGCTCTGCATATACTTGTCGCGCCGTTCCTTGTTCGTCGGATGATCGGACGGATCAAACATCTCGCTGACGAAATTCTGCGGATTGTCCCCCTGCTGCTCCATAAAACGCTGCCAAACAGCAGCGGCAGCGCCCGGGTTGTAGCCCGCATCCGTGATATATCGGAGTGCAAGCCCGTCCGCTTCCCACTCATGCGCACGCCCGATCGACACGCGATTGATCTGCGTGACGACCGTATCGAGCACCTTGTTTCTGAGAGCGGAAGAATCCGTTATGCTGGCAAGTACCTGCGCACCGATCGCAACATCAATCTGCTTGCGCCAACCATCCGCCACATGGCTCTTCATACCATGTCCCATCTCGTGCCCCAAGACGACGGCAATCTCATCTTCGTTCTGCAAGTAATGGAAAAGCCCTCGATTAATCGACATCACATGGCCAAGCGAACAAAACGCATTGAAGCTGTCCTCTTGATTGATAAACCAAAGAAACGGCTTGTCACGCACTGACGGATCCGTCTTGGCTATGCCATCCGACACGCGATCGATCGCCCGCGCACAAAGCTCTTCCCACGGCGACGCCTCCTCAACGCCGTACTCCTCCTGGAACATCGTGAAAAGCTGCTGACGACCCGCTTCCGTCTGATCGAGTTCCTTGATCTGCTTCTCCGCCTCAGCCTTTGCCTGAAAACCACCGATGACCGTGCCCAAAAGGTCACCCCAGCCCGCATCCGCCACAGGAGCCGGCTGCAGGGCAAAACTGCCGCCAACGGCGAAAATCCCCGCCATGAGCGCGGCTGTGATACGCTTTTTCCAAGATTTCCTTTCCATGATCGTCCTCCTCATCTCCGTCAAATCCCCCGCAAAACATCGCCCGAGAAGTCAAGCCCGAAGGGCGCAGACGGATTGGCTAGGTTTCTGTAAGGGCGGCGCACAATGTCCACAAAGCGGACGTTTGCGCATATAGTTTACGTATAAACAATGATTTATTCTTCTAGGTTCGACGAAAACAGGCAAAAATCCTTTTCCAAGGGAAAAAACAAGACCTGCGGTCATTTTCTGAGAAAATGATACCGCAAGTCTTTCCATTTCAGCGTTTATTGTGCAGCGCCGGAGCCAAGAAGCCAATGGCAGAGCCACATACGAGCCGACGAAGGTCTGCGGCGCTCTCGGCAGGAATCACCGCACAGCTGCCGCACTGCCCGCACTCCAGCAGGACGGAATCACCGCGCACCTGCGCGATGAAATCATGACTGCCGCAAAGACAGGCGACCTCTCCCGCAGCAACGAACTCATGCACACGATTGACCGCTTCAAGTAAAATCTGCTGTTTCCCGATGAAATTCGTACCATCGGAAGGATGAAGCCTTTCAAATTCCGTCTGATTGAAAGCCAAAAGCTCCTCGATGCGACGACGCTGCCCGATATAGCCAAGCTCAAAACGATCCTGGCTGCAATACACCTTCTCAAGCTTCATGCGCTTGAGCTGCACAAGACTGTAGCTGAACACATGCTCCTTGCCGCAGGCGACGCACGGCACATGAATCTCCCAGCGTCCCTTATCCTGTCGCACCAACGCCGCCTGCTCATGCGAACAGTCTGCACAGCGCAGAGAAAAACGCTTCATACCGGGGAAATATGGCACATCATGCACATGAATCTTGCCGCAGCGCCGACAATAAAACGCCACAGAGCAAACGACGCCTCCGACCAGCATAGCAGTTCTTCACTCTCCTCGCGAATCTTTCTCGAAAAATTTCAAATCTCTTTCGTTTTGCTGAATAATTCGGCGCAGAAGAAAAAAATCCTTCCCGAAAGGTCGGTGATTGTTATTAAAATTGCGACATAATTTCCTTAACATTCCTCAGCAAGCAAATCTATCCGGCAGACTTGCAAAAATCTACAAAAAAAACACCGTCCTAAGACGGTGTCAGACATTGCAAATGGTGACGCGTACGGGATTCGAACCCGTGAAGCCGCCGTGAAAGGGCGGTGTCTTAACCACTTGACCAACGCGCCAATATTGGCTCCTCGAGCAGGGATCGAACCTGCGACAACCTGATTAACAGTCAGGCGCTCTACCTACTGAGCTATCGAGGAATCATAAGGTGCTCACGCACCAGCAAGAAGTATTATACACGATTGCAGACAGGTGCGCAAGCATTATTTTTGCTCAGATAAAAATTCATGCGAAATCCGGCGCATCCGAAGCCTTCCCATCACTTAAAATGTTCATCCTCATACTTTGCAATGCTTTCGCGACGCTCGGCATACTTGCCGCCAAGCGGCTCACAGGAGAGCCACGTCTTTGCAATCTCCCATGCCATATTGTTCGCAATGACGCGCTGCCCCATGCAGAGGATGTTGGCGTCATTGTGCGTGCGCATCATGCGTGCCGTGAAGAGATCGTGCGCGATGACAGCGCGCGCACCTTTGACCTTGTTCGCCATAATGCACATCGCCGCCCCTGTGCCGCAGACGAGGATACCGAGCTTCTCTTCGCTCCTCGCCACATCCTCCGCCACCTTCTGCGCATAGGGCTGCGTGTTGCAGGACTTCTCGTCATACGTCCCCGCATCCTCGACGCTGCAGCCCGCTTCCTTCAACTGCTGCAGCAAGAACTGCTTCATGGGATAGCCCGCATGATCTGCACCTATGACGATCGTTTTCTTCATCGGAAATACCTCCCTTGATCCGGCTGTTGTCTCACCCTTAATTCATTCGCAGTTATTTCCAAATTCCCTGCTGCGAAATTAAATATTGCATTTTCCCCCCATCCATGCTAAGATACTACAGTATAATTTCCTTTAAGGGAGGTGAAACATTTGCCGAACATCAAAGCATCCATCCGCAGCGTCAAGAAGGATGAGAAGCGCCGTGCGAAAAACGCTGCGGAAAAGTCCCGCGTGCGTACAGCTTCGCGCCACGTCCTTGATGCCGTCGAAGCAGGAAATGCGGATGAAGCGAAGTCCTTCCTGAAAGCCGCCTGCAAGACGATCGATCAGGCTGCTGCGAACCATGTGTTCCATAAGAACTGCGCCGCCCGCAAAAAGTCGCGCCTTGCCCGCAAGGTCAATGCCATGGCATAACGACGTTCTCGGCGACACGATAGAATCCCATCTCCATAGGCAATGAGAAACTGCATTGCTTATGGAGATGGGATTTTTCTATTGCAATAATGCCAAGACGCCCGCCGCCCGAAGCACAGGGAGCGCCGCTCAGCCCAATGCCGCCCGCAGCACTTCTTCCACATGCGCTTTACATTCCGCATAACCCTCGCCCGGCTTCGCCTCGTAAAGTTTTTTGCCGTCAACAAACATGGATGGTACATAATAGTAGCTCTCGGAAAAAGGCTGCGCCTTTTCTTTTTCCCGCGTCTCCTCAATCCATTCGACGGGCACTTCCTCGTAAGCGGAGTACGCCTTTTCCAGTTCGTCCATCGCCCGCGCTGCGTTACGGCAGTACGGGCAGCCTTCCATATACAGCACTGTGACCTTCTTCATCTCGCTAAACCGCCTTTCTGTCAAAGACGCCGCTGCTGCAGCAAATTTCTCTCCCAGAGGCACGGATACATTCAGCATAGCCCTCTTAGCGCATCTTTTCCGTCCGCTCCATATCGACGAACGAAAACTCTGCACCGATCGGACGAACTTCCTTGATCCGTTCCCCTGATATCAAAACGAAAAATGTATGCCTTCTCTCGCAAACGACGCCGCATTGATGCGCTTCTGCGGCTCCACGGAAAGGCTCTGCCCCAAAAAGCGCGCGCCCGCGTGCTCGATCTCAAAGAACGCCGCCATAGGAAAGTCGCACTTGTAAACGCCAAAGGTGCGAATAAGCCCCCACGTCGCAGGGCTTTCGAACGTCGAAGAGAACTCCCCCGTGCGCTCGCCGAAGTAAGGGCAGCGCAGCCAACGCTCGAACTGCGCCGCCGTCAAAAAGAAGCAGCCCGAATGCGGATTGCGCGCCTTGACGAAGCGCACATTGCCGCCGAGCATGGAAGCCGTCAAGACGGGACGCTCGGCAAAGTCGATGTACTTCTGAGCGAAGGAAAGACGCTCCACAAGCTCGCTTCCCGCCTCGAAACCGTCCGTCTCCACATACCCTTTCGGAAATACGCAGCGCTCATTGTACTCGAAGCGATGCGGCAAGAGCACAGCTTCTGCACCGAAGAGCGCATCGAACCACGCGAGCTTTTGGAAGAACAGCGGATCGTGCACGACGAGGTCGTCCTCCATGTAGCAGTAATAATCGTATTCGCCATGCCTCTCCTTGAGCACATCCTGACAAGTGAAGCCCAAAAGTTTCGGATCGACATCGGGGAAATCCCTTCGCTCGTATATCCCCTGCGGCAGTTCAAGACGATCGAGCGCATGACGCTCCCCCGCCGTCGAGAGCACGATATCGACCTTGGCATGGAGATCCTCGTTCGCCGCGTAATAATTCGCCAAAGAGCGTGCTATCGGCTTCCCCGCCTGCAAATCGGCATCCGTAAAACGCGAACCGTCCGCGTTCTGCAAATCATAGCGGCAATATGCCTGCGGGCTTTCAAACAGCGTTTTCAGATGCACGATGAGCTTCCGAAGGTTCTTCGCCTTGCGCTCAGGATCGCCGTTCGAAGCATAGATGCCCTCTGGATCATGCGAGTAATAATGCGGTATCGTCACGAGTATCTTCATGAAAGCCTCCTAGGTACGCAAAGTAAACTTTCAGGACATATGTTCAGCCGTCGCGCGAAGCGGCATGACTTGCTTTTACGCCCGTTTCCTGCGACAGTTTCATCAAGATGGCATGCTGTACATATGTCCTCACGCCTTACAGAAACCTAACCAATCGGTCTGCACCCTTCGGGCTTGACCTCTTGGGGTTTCATGGTAAGCTACACGCACAAACGTCCACTTTGTGGACATTGTGCGCCGCCCTTACAGAAACCTA